>NZ_CP104174.1:5194807-5500384 GCF_025200925.1 Bradyrhizobium sp. CB1015
ACCGCTCCAATGCGCGCAACACGAATAGCTGGAGCACCTCTTCCGCTTCGGCACGGCCGCCAAAGCGTCGCTGCAGATAGCTGCGCAGGCGATCGTAGCTGCCGACGAGCGCGGCACGAACGACCGTGTCCTGCACGTCCAGGGAGCCGGCTGGCTGTACCGGCAAAGTCTCGTTCGGCGATTTCATGACCTGTCGTCCTTGCATGCCATTGGGCAGATCGCTTCGTTGCAGCGAAATTCGTCAGATCGCGCGCAAGCGCGATCCGCGGAGGCAGCAGCTCCCGAATGAGAGTCGTGAGCGATCGTCGCTATCGTGCACGCGCGGCGACCTCGCCTTGGCGCGAGCCAATGATCGCCCTGTCGACGTTCTTCCGCTCAACGCGCAGCGTCACGCAAGCGCCTGGCGCATCGCCATCATCCGCCGGGTACGGCACCCGTCACAGACGTGTCGATCCGCGCTCGGACCTGGAGCAACGCGGTACGATCTTCGGGAGCTATCTCAGGCGATAGGGGGCCGATAGTGGCGGCGGAACGCGCCTTCCTCGCCGATCACGTCCGGCTGCGCTTCGCAGCGCGAATGCGGCGACACGAACTCCGCGATCCCGGGAGCTTGGGGCGACACCGCGCTGAAGCACAACACCGAGCCACAGCAGGCCGCATGCCGGTCACCGGGCTCGTCCCGGTCGTTGTCACAATCTCCGTCTTTTGCAACGTCGTGCGAATGCACCGCCGGTCCGGCATCAATTTGATCGTGCGCATGCGCGGGTTGCTCGCACGGTATCGAAGTGAGGGGAGCGATCGAGATGGCGAGAGACGGTGTCATCGACGCAAACAGATAGGCGATGGCGACAAGCCATCCCCACCACCGTCGCCTTGGCTTGATCGAGCCAATCATTCCCGCACCGCTGCTTACCTTGGAAAATATAACTCTGGTTGTATCATAGGCCAACAGAAAACGGCGCATGCCGAGCCAGTCATGTGGGACCGACCTCGCGCCGCACGGAATTTGTCGGCTTCGGCAAAGACACCCGCCTCGAGACGGCCCATTGTAAAGCAGACCAAGAAATATTTCCGCTGGCCTTGTAATGTTGGAAGCCCACAAGCGTCGCCATCAACCATCAATGGTGCTTCATCCAGCCGACGTTCTTGATGCTATTGAACGAGTCCGTCATGTGGCACAGAAAGCATTGATCGACCGATGCGTGCTCCTGTCCCGCGATCATCCGATCCATCATGAAATGACCCATATAGTGGCTCGGCGGCGCCTGATGGCATTGGGCGCAGTCCTTCGAAGTTGGCGACGGATGCAGGAAGCCCACGATTTTCCAGGACGCCAGCGCATGGCAATCGGCGCATTCCCGTCCAAACAATCCGCGGTGCGGCTCCCGGTTGCTGTGGCAGCTGGCGCAATCGAGCGCGGCCTTTTCGGGCCAGTCGGACTTTGGCAGGCCCAGAAACTCCGTCAGATCGGCTCTCAGTTGATCGACCGCGGTCCGCTCGAACACCCTATTGCCGGAAGCCGCCATCGTGACTTGCAGCAACGACGCATGGTTCATCCGGATCGGCCGCAAGTCGCCGGCGTGCTCGCGATGGCAACCGGAACATTGACCGCCCACGACGGCATGAAACGCCGTCGATTGCTTGGCAAGATCCGCGGCCGAAGGCGCATGACACGTGATACAGGCGGCTGCCTCGACGCCTTTGACCGGCGTATGGCAGCTCTCGCATCTGTCGGACAGAAATGCATGCTTGCCGGACAGCGGCCCGGGATTGACGAGCCTTGTCCAGCCCGGGACGAGCCCAGGGCTGCCTCGGTACAGGGCAATCGACGCGGCCGCCGCACTTGCGACCGCCAGGGTCGCGACCACGACGTAAAGCAGGCCCCGGACGGTCACGCGAGCCACCGCAGCCCATAATAGACCTCGGTCGCCACGTGCACCGCGAGCAGCGCGTACATGACGATCGCCGCCAGGACGTGCAACCCGATCCACTGCATGAAGATCGCCTTGACCGCCTCGCCCGATCCGATCGCCGTTTCGAGATCGGAAATGCCGTCGACGAGTTGCAGCAGCGGCACGTCTCGCAACGCCAGTGCTTGCATCTCGCCCCCGTCTCCCTGATCCCGATCGGGCGACGACATCGCTGCGGCGGTGCGCTCATACGCCGACCTCAAGGTCGCCAGGTGCGACTGCTGCTGGCGCAGCTGCGTCGCGGTCTGCGGCAGGTAATAGCGACCGACGAATCCGGTGACGACCACGATCAGCATGCTGGTCAGAAGGGCGATCCCGAGCGGACTCTGGAGCTTGTGCCCGGTATGCAGCTGCGCGAGGAATGCAGCGACGATCCCGGCATAGGCGTGAAACGCCAGGAGCGTCGGCATCGACACGCATCGCGTGACGAGAGCCTTGAGCCTCGTGCTGTATTTCGTCATGGGATAGGCGAGAAGCAGGATCATCAGCGCGGCCGCGCTCGCGCCGAGGACGAAGCCGGCGAGGCTTCCGGCAAAACGGCTGTCGGAATGAAGCAGGAAAGCCGGCGCCAGCAGCAGCAGGGCCGTCAGCACGGCGTCGGCGATCAGGCGCTCTCTCCCGTTCATCATGTCAGGCCTCGACGACCAGATCCCCGACCGATCTCGCCTGGCAGGCCAGGATGAGACCGTTCGCCTTGTCCTCCGCGGTCAGGGCGTCCTGAACCTCCATCGTCACGTTGCCTTGCAACAGATGCGTCTTGCAGACGCCGCAGACCCCTGCCCTGCAGGAATAGTCGATCGCAACGCCGGCGCTCTCGGCAACCTCCAGCACGCTCTTGTCCGGCGGCAGCGCCGCCACCTTGCCGGATTTGGCGAAGCGAATAGTCGCCGTTGCCGGGCCGATTGGCGCGGCTCCTCGGTTGCCCGCTTCTCCTTCCGCCATCTGCGCGTCGCTGGCGGCCTTGCCGGGCGGTGGCACGGCGCCGCGGGCCGGCCCGAAGGCTTCGGTCTTGATCTGCTCGCCCGGAACGCCGAGGCCGATCAGGGTTTTGCGGAGCGCCTCCATCATTCCGGGCGGACCGCACAAATGAACGCGCCGCTTCGCCAGATCCGGCACCGCCTGCGTGAGGAATTCGGCCGTGATCTGCCCCTCGCGTCCCATCCAGGACGTGCCGGCGGCCCGCATCATCGTGGCCGCGACGTGCAGGTTGTTCATCCTGCGCTGGAGGTACTCCAATTCGTCGCGGAAGATGAACTGCTCGGTCGTCTGTGCACCGTAGACGAGGTAGATCTGGCCGGGCCAGGCGATGTCCGAGAGATAGCGGATCGCAGCCATCAGCGGCGTGATGCCGACCCCGCCACCGATCAGGACGACGCTGTCGGCCTCCGTGCCCGTGAACGTAAAGGCGCCGGACGGACCCGTGACCTCGACGAGGTCCCCCTCCTTCAGCTGGCCGTGCATGTAGTCGGACAGCAGCCCACCTTCCTGGCGCTTGATCGTGGTCTCGACATAGGCGGTCTGGGCCGCGGACGAGGCGATCGTGTAGGAACGCCTGACCGTCTGTCCGTCAATCTCGATGGCATAGGTCAGGAACTGCCCGGGCAGGAACGTAAACGGAATCGCACCCCCCTCCGCCGCCTGCAGACGGAAGGTCTTCACGTCAGGCGTCTCCCGATAGATCGCGCAGACCCTCAGCTTGCCCTTCCAGGGGCCGCTCGCCGCACCGCGCGGCACTCGGCGGTCTGTATCCCTGAAAGCCGTCGTTCCGCCGCTGTCGTTCGGCCGGCCGGCGGCTGGCGTGGTTACAACTGGCGTGGTTACCACTGACGTGACCGCAGCCGGAGCCACCGCCACGCGGGTCAGCCGGTCGACGAGCGCGTTCGCCCGGCGCATGCGCGCGACGTAAATGGCGAGCATCCCCACCGAGAACAGCGCCAGCAGCGCCATGGTGGTGACGTGAAACCAGGAGATTCCGGTCGTGCCGTCATCGGCATCCATGGAGCTTCGGGCAGGCAGCAGGTTCATCTGCGACTTGAACCAGGCCTGCGCGATCTGCTGCGGCGGCTTGCCTTCGTGAAGCGAACGCACCGCGACCACGCCGCTCTGGACCGCGTTCAGGGACTCGCGAAGCCGGCGCGAGGCCTGATCCGCGGCAACGATGTCGCCGCCGGCGATGGCGTGCCGCAGGTCCATCTCGGCATCCGCCAGGCGATCGGCCTCGGCGCTGATCCGCGCGCGCGCCTGGCTCTCCAGGCTGCTCCTCTGCTCGGCGGACAGCGCCGGCATCTCCATCAATGCCGGATAGAACGCCTTGCGCGGCCGGCCCATCATGCCGTCCATTCCACTCATCATTCCGGCCGACGAAGCGCCGGGCGGCCCGCCAGCCGCGCGCCCATCGCTCGGACCTGCCGATCCCTCCGGCTTCAGCTTCGTCTCGCCGCCGGCTCCGGCGGGATGGTGCGCCGCGTGATCGCCCTCAGCCTCCGCAACCTGCCAGCGCTGGGCGAACCTTTCGACGGCAGGCATTGCGCCGCGGCTGACGTCGGATGCCGGCGCGGCCATCGCGGCGAGCTGGCTCGCCAGAATGCCCAGCGCAAGCAGGCCGAAGCGACGTCGAAGGGACGGACCGGACATGATCTTGCGTTCACATCGGCGGTCAGAACGATGCGATCAGAGGCAGCAGGATCGTATCGGCGGTCTGCTTCTGACTTTCGTTCAGCGAGGCGTAGAGCCGCGTGAAAGCCAGGCGAGCCGACTTGATCGCCTCCAGACGCTCGGACAAGTGTCGCTCATAGTGCTCCAGACGATCCGCACTGCCGAGCCTGTCGTCCATGACGAGCATCTTGCGCGCTTCCAAGAGGTGCTGCCGGCTCGACCGCAAAGCATCCGCGACGCTGTTCCAGTCCGCACTCTGCTTGTCGCTGATCTGCAGCTCCGCCTTCAGGAAAGCGATCCGCCCTTCGAGCCGCTCGGTCACATCCGCCGGACCGCTCATTGCGCCACTGCCGCCGGATGAGCTCATCTGGCCGCGCATCATCTTCTCCATCATCTGCATCATCATCGGCATCATCTGCATCATGCCGGAGTTCTCCTGGCAGCCGGCACCCTGGCAGTCCCGCATCTGGCCTTGCGGCGACATCTTCATCTTGTCGTCGTTCATCCGGCCGCCGCCCATGCTCTGAGATTGCCCTGCCGGCTGGCCCATGTTCATCTTGCTGCCGGAATCCGAGGGGTCGGGCATCTTCATCTTGTCGTCGTCCATCATCGCGATCTGAGCAGGACCGGCGGAATATGCCGGCGCAACCGGCCCCAGGACGAGCACGGCGAATGTAGCTGCGCTCATGACGAAATTTCTCGAGTTCATGTTCATTCTCCAGGTTTGGTCCGGATGATTGTCTGCTCGCCGACGACGAGGCAGCGCGCGGCGGGTCGAGCCAAATAGACGCAAGGCGCCCGCAACTCTTACGGCGGACATGTCAGAGGCCGCGCGCAGCATCGCCCGCCTCCCTGTCATGCCTTCGCCACGGCCATCGCCCCTCGATTTCAATCTGAAGCGAGAAGCTCAGGAACGTACGGATCACGATGATCAATGCCAGGACGGCAAGCCGGTCCAACGACGGCACGATCGCGACCATCCCGATGATGTCGGCGGCGATCAGGAATTCGAGGCCGAGCAGGATGCCGCGACCAAGATTGGCGCGATAGGACCGGAATGCGTCGGCAGGCGCACCGCCGCGCATCTCGTTCAACGACCAGACCGTCGCAGCAAGCACCCCGCAGACGATCACCACCACCCCGAGCAGCTCGATCGTCGAAGCGATCCAGTGCAGGCCGTGCAGGACGAAGCCTCGAATCTCCTCCGTGAAGATGGGCTCGGAATTGATCATCCGCCCGCCTCCTGGGCCGAGCGGCTCCTGTCGACGCCCTTCGACCACGTCCGGTAATAGGCGATGATCGTCATGATCCACAAACCCGCTGCACCGACGATCAGCTGGGCCCATATTCCCTCGGATCCGGACTCGAGCACGAAATGCGCGACGAAGGACAGAAACAGGCCGACGCAGAACACCGACAACGATTGCTGGCCGCATCTGATCAAGGGTTGCAGCAGGGGCGACTTGAGGCCTGGCCAGTCGATCGGGATGAGCCGGACGACGATGAGCATCAGGCTCACCAGATGGATGAGGCGATAGGGACCGAGATTGGTCTTGTCGTTCGGAATGAAGGTCGCGGCGAGCCCTTCAGGGACGAAATCGCGCAGTCCCGGGATTCGTTCGGCCAGAGTCACGACCAGCGCAAAGAGCAGGACGGCACAGCTGAAGGCGAGCGCCGTGCGTGACGACAGCAGCCAGCGGCTCGCCGTCGCCCCTCCCAAGGCCAGCCAGGCGCCGAACACGAACAGCAATTGCCAGGCGAACGGATTGAAGTACCAGACCCCAGCCGGATAGGACGGCAAATTCCATCCGTAATGGCGGGCCGCAACATACAGACCGAGCGAGCCGATCATCACCGCATTGCGCCAGCGCAGCATGACCCACAGCACGACGGGAAACGCGGCCATCAGCACGATATAGAGCGGCAGCACGTCGAGATTGAGCGGCTTGAACTTGAGGATCAGGCCCTGTGCGAGCGTCTCGACCGGAAAATTCATCAGCGGCGCGACGTTGAACTGATCCATCAGATGAAGATCGTCGTACCTGTGCGCGACGTAGTGCACGGCGGTGAGATAGACGAAGAACAACAGCAGGTGAGCGACATAGAGCTGCCACACGCGCCGCAGCAGCCGGGTTGCTCCGATGACGAAGCCACGCTCCATCATCATCGCGCCGAACACGAAGGTCGCGGTATAGCCGGAGATCAGCACGAACAGATCGGCCCCGTCGCTGAAGCCGTAATTGCGCGTCGTGAACCAGACCAGCGCGGAATCCGGAATGTGCCCGAGAAAGATCAGCCAATTGGCGAGGCCGCGAAACAGATCGAGACGCAGATCGCGCCGCGGCACGACCAGCACGGATCTGATCGTCATCGTCTCCCAGAGCCGACGACGCAACAGCAGCACAGCTTGCAGCGGCTGCGCGGGGTTCGAAACAGTCTCTTCGGCCAACGGCGGGTTCTCCATCCTGACGATCGGCATTCGGATCGCAACCTCGTCGCCGCTCATTCGCACCGGCACGCTAAGTTGCGTCATCGTGGCCGGCTTGACGGACATCAAGCTCGATCGACGCACCAGCCAAATCTTTTTGTAGTTCAATCGCGTAATGAATCACGACGCTTCTCGTCCTCGAGCGGAAGGTCACCTGCCAGCGACTGCTATGGTCCGCCCGGCCACATGATCGAGGGCGTCGCGCGAGGCTCGCGATTTGGCGCGTCGGCTCAATATTTTTCTCTGTAAGAAGATCGTCGCTTCGCGTCGCCTGTAGTAATTCGACGCGTCCTGCATCCAAGCACGCAGGCATGCGCATCGGCATGTTGATCTTGCTCAACCCGAACGATCACGGTCCGGGTTTGGTTGCGGCTCGATCAAGCCACCGGGACTTGATTGGCACCAACTCGACAATATCGAACAGGAGAAACCAAATGAGTCACCGTAAGCTGATCATCGCGGCCGCGATCATGTCCTTCGTCGCGCTGCCTGCGATGGCGCAGAAGAGCGCGACCGACGAGAAGAACGGCCATCACTATTCAGGCGGACCGAAGACCGAGGTCCCCCATCACATGGGCAAGAAGGAAAAAGATGGCGAAACGACCAGCGGTTCCGGCGGCAGCCACCATTATGGCGGCGGGCCGAAGACGGAAGTCCCGCACCACACCGGCGCGAAGAAGCCGCAATGACCATGGCTTGCCGTGCCGCGATCCCGAGCTGGACGGCGCTGCAAACGAAAGCGCCCGGAAGCGGTCATCCGCTCCCGGGCGATCCATGATCTTGAGGTCGTAAGGTTTAGTTCGGCACTGCAGCCTTCGTCGCAGGCTTGGCAGCGACGGCATTTGCCGTAACGCCGTGGAGGAAGTCGTAGGCCGCGTGCAGGGCCTTATCGTCCTTCTCGTCCGGCGGAACGTAGGACTGCGATCCGGTCTGCTCGCTGCCGTCGGCGGCCGACAGATGGCCGCGCATCTGGGACTCCGCCATGGTGTCCATCCGCCCCTTTAGCTCGGGCGGCACGTCCTGGAGGATCTCGATGTCGGGCGCGATGCCCTGGGCCTGGATCGAGCGGCCCGACGGCGTGTAGTAGCGCGCCGTGGTCAGCGCCAGCGCGCCGTGGTCAGCGCCGAGCGGAATGATGGTCTGCACCGAGCCCTTGCCGAACGAGCGCGTGCCAATGATCGTCGCGCGCTTGTGATCATGCAGTGCGCCGGCGACGATCTCAGAGGCCGATGCCGAGCCGCCGTTGACCAGCACCACCAGCGGCTTGCCTTTGGTGAGGTCACCGCCATGGGCGGTGAAGCGCTGCGTCTCTTCCGGAGAGCGGCCGCGGGTCGAGACGACCTCGCCGCGCTGCAGGAAAGCGCTCGACACCGACACGGCCTGGTCGAGCAGGCCGCCAGGATTGTTGCGCAGGTCCACCACATAGCCGGCGAGTTTCTCCTGCGGGACCTGCTTGGAGATTGACGCGATCGCCTTCTTCAGGCCGTCGGTGGTCTGCTCGTTGAACGAGGTGATGCGGATATAGCCGATGTCGCCATTCTCGACGTGGAAGCGCACCGGCCGCACATGGATGATCTCGCGCGTGATCGCAACGTCGAGCGGCGCATCCGCGCCCTTGCGGATGATGGTGAGCTTGGTCTTGGTGTCGACCGGTCCCTTCATCTTGTTGACCGCCTGCTCGAGCGTCATGCCCTGCACGGCCTCGCCGTCGATCTTGCTGATGAGGTCGCCGGACATGATGCCGGCCTTCGAAGCCGGCGTGTCGTCGATAGGCGAGACGACCTTGACGAGGCCCTCCTCCATGGTGACCTCGATGCCGAGGCCGCCGAACTCGCCGGACGTGGTCTCCTGCATCTCGGTCCAGGCCTTGGCATTCATGTAGCGCGAATGCGGATCGAGCGAGGTCACCATGCCGGTGATCGCCCCCTCGATCAGCTTGGCATTGTCGGGCTTCTCGACATAGCTGGCCTTGACCCGCTCGAACACCGCGCCGAACAGATTGAGCTGGGCATAAGCATCGTCCGCGCTCACTGCCGCCCGCGCCGCCCATACGCCGCCCTGCGGGCTGGCTAGCAAAAAGGTCAGACACGCTCCGGTGAGCGCGCCCAAGGGGAACAGCAGGGATTTCCGCATGGATGAGGGTGCCTTCTGCTTGGCGGTTCTCTTGAGGCTGGGAGGCGCCATGCAAATGGCGATCCAGCCCATCTCTCACAATAGCATTCTGGTTTCTTCAAGGCCGGCATGCCACACCGGCGGGTCGACCGAAGAAATCCCTTCGCCTTGGCCTAAACTTTTGGCAACGTTCCGAAACTATTCCGACGCAAGACAACACCGGTCGGGCCGCCCACGCCTCGCAGCTATGCGATTTTAGGATGGTTTTGGAGGGCCGGACGCGATAGGCGATGGCGATAAGACTTCAAATTCTCGGGAGGACAACAATGAATGAAGCGCCCCGCATCCGGCCGGAACGGAACGTCGAGCTCGGTGCCAGCGACGAGCCGTTCCAGAACCTGCACGAGTTCGTCCGGAAGGCGCGCGCCAACCTCAACCAGAATGCCTGGGACTACATCGTCGGCGCCGCCGAGACCGAGACCACGATGCGGCGCAACCGCATGGCGCTCGACGAGATCGCCTTCCGCCCGCGCGTGCTGCGCGACGTGCGCAAGGTCGATGGCAGCGTCGAGCAGTTCGGCCGCAAGATGCGGCTGCCGGTGCTGCTGGCTCCCGTCGGCGCACTCGAAATCTTCGATCCGGATGGCGCGGCGAGCGTCGCGCGCGCTGCAGGCACGTTCGGCGCGGCGCACATGCTGAGCTCGGTGTCCGAGCCCGGTCTTGAGAAGACCGCCGAGGCTGCTCCCGATGCACTGCGTCTCTATCAGCTCTATGTCCGCGGCGACGATGCCTTCGTTGCCGACGTCGTCAGCCGGGCCGAGAAGAATGCTTATGCCGCCTTCTGCCTCACCGTCGACACCGCCCATTACAGCCGTCGTGAACGTGACATCGCCAAGCGCTACGTTCGCGAGAGCCGCCTGCGCGCCACCGGCGGCGATTTCCAGAAGGGCCTGGAGTGGCGGACCGTGAAGATGATCAAGGACAAGTTCAAAATTCCGCTGATCCTCAAGGGCATCGCCACCGCCGAGGATGCGCAGATCGCGCTCGATCACGGCGTCGAGTGGATCTACGTCTCCAATCACGGCGGCCGCCAGCTCGACCACGGCCGCGGCGCCATGCACGTGCTGCCGGAGATCGTCAACGCCGTGAAGGGCCGCGCCAGGATCATGGTCGACGGCGGCTTCTGCCGCGGCACCGACATCGTCAAGGCGATCGCGGCGGGCGCCGACCTCGTCGGCATCGGCCGGCTGCAGTGCTGGGCGCTGGCGGCAGCCAGCGAAGCCGGCGTCGCGCGGATGCTGGAGCTGCTCGAAGACGAGGTGCTGCGCTGCCTCGGCCTGCTGGGCGCCACCTCGTTCGCCGAGATCGACAAATCCTGCCTGCATCCGGCGACCGCCACCAACGCGCCCAGCGTGTTCAGCGCGTTCCCGCTGTTCGACCACGAGCCCTATCGTTACTGACGTGCCAAACTGAAGTGAAAAGGACGCAATGACATCGCTCTCTCCCGGCAGCGCGGATGCGCTGCTGTTCGACCTCGGGCGCGTGGTGCTCGACATCGACTTCTCCAAGGCGATCGCCTGCTGGGCGGGACATGCCGGCTGCCAGCCCGAGGCCATCATCGCGCGCTATGTGCGTGACGAAGCCTACCGCCTGCACGAGATGGGCAAGATCAGCGACGCAGACTATTTCGCCTCGCTGCGCTCCTCGCTCGGGATCGGTATTTCGGACGCGCAGTTCCTGGAAGGCTGGAACGCGATCTTCGCCGGCGAGATGCCCGATATTGCCGAGTTGCTGGCGCGCGCGGCCAAGCAGATGCCGCTCTATGCCTTCTCCAACACCAATCGGCCGCACGTCGACTATTTCTCGAAGGAATATGCTGGCCTGCTCGGCCATTTCCGCGAGCTTTATTTGTCCTCCAGCATCGGGCTGCGCAAACCGGATGCCGAGGCGTTCGACCACGTCGTCGCGGCCATCGGCGTGCCGGCCGACCGCATCGTGTTCTTCGATGATCTCGCCGAGAACATCGAGGGAGCGCGGGCGCGCGGCTTGACCGCCGTGCATGTCACCTCGCCGCTTGATGTCGGGAACGCATTGAAAGCGCTGGGGATCTGAGCCACAGGAAGTCGGACCGTGCTCAGTTCCAGGAGCTAAATTTGCTTGAGATGCGGAACCCAATCACTTTGTGCATTTTTATACAGAGTTCCGGGAACGGAATACCACCTTTCGGACTCATGAGTCCGTTGGGACTTCTACATTGGATCGATCGACGTGCTGGGCAAGACCTATCTCACCAAGCAAGCCTCTCTCCTGCTCGAATTCGCCAGAACCACCTCGGATTCTGACCTCTCCGCCAAGCTGATCAGCAAGGCCGCCGACCTGAAATCCCAGGCCGATCCGCTGCCCGACAAGGATCAGGGTCCCAAGCCGCCCGACGTTGTGGACGTCAGTCCGGGCGATCTGACGGGGCGTTGAACGATGTTGGCCGTGGCGCTCGTCATTCTCGTCCTTGCCATGGCTCCGGTCTGTCTCGTCTTCCGCATCATGCCGCGGCGCACTTGAGCCGACCTCCTCCACCCCGCGATCACGCAGGATAAATCATCCCGCGTGCTGCTTTGCCTCACGCCTGCTCTCGGCTAGAACTCTCGCCGCCCATTTGACTTATGTGCCCAGCAGGAGTTCGCCCGTGGCCCTGATGCCGGTTTCTGACGCGCTCGCCGCGGTGCTGGCCGGCGCCGAGCCGCTGGCTGAAGAGATGGTTTGCCTCGACGAGGCCTACCATCGTGTGCTCGCACATGATGTCGCGGCGCGGCGCACGCAGCCGCCGGAGGCGATGTCGGCGATGGACGGCTATGCCGTACGCGCGGCCGACGCGGCAATCGATTCCAGGCTGACCGTCGTCGGTGAGGTCGCGGCGGGTCGGCCGTTCGCGGGAAGGGTCGGCCCTGGCGAAGCCGTGCGGATCTTCACGGGCGGCGTCGTTCCCGACGGCGCCGATGCCGTCGTGATTCAGGAGGACACGGTTGCCGACGGTAAGCATGTCACGATCAAGGAAGCTGCAACTTGGGGCCGGCACATCCGCCCTGCAGGCGTCGACTTCCGCGAAGGGGACGTGCTGCTGCGCAAGGGAACCCGTCTCACCGAGCGCGATCTCGCCCTCGCCGCGGGAATGAATCATCCGCATCTCGCCGTTATCCGCCGCCCGAGGGTCGCGATTCTCGCCAGTGGCGATGAGCTGGTGATGCCGGGCGCCGCGCCCGGTCCCGGCCAGATCGTCTATTCCAACGGCTATGCCCTGCACGCGCTCGCCCGCAGCGAGGGCGCCGAGACCATCGACCTCGGAATTGCCGCCGACACGCTGGAGGCCACGTCCGCCGGCATCCGCCGCGCACGCGAGAGCGGCGCCGACATCCTGGTCACGACCGGAGGTGCCTCGGTTGGCGACCACGATCTGGTCCAGCAGGCGCTCAAGAGCGAAGGCATCGCGATGGCGTTCTGGAAGATCGCGATCCGGCCCGGCAAGCCGATGATGCACGGTCGACTCGGCGCGATGCGCGTGATCGGCCTGCCCGGCAATCCCGTGTCGTCATACGTGTGCGCCTTCCTGTTCATGGTGCCCTTGATTCGCGCCCTGGCGGGCCGTTCAGTGATCCATCATCAGCGCGAGCGCGCCGTGCTGGGCCGCGACCTCGGCGCCAACGACCAGCGCGAAGATTATCTGCGTGCGCGGCTGGAGGCGCGCGATGACGGCACGCGCGTCGCCCTTCCCGTCAGCCATCAGGACTCCTCCCTGCTTGCGAATCTCGCTGCGGCACAGGTACTTCTCGTGCGCGCACCGTTCGCGCCGAAGGCCGAGGCCGGCACGCCCTGCGAGGTGCTGCGGCTACCCGTCTGAGCTGCCGGGCCACACGTATTCCGCGAGCTTGGCATCGTTCACCATAAATTAAGCAGTTGCGGAACACATATCGAACATATAGTGTCCGTTCATGATTTGTTTCGAGGATGTAGCGGCTTATTGCCGACTTCGTCGTCTCGGAATCGAACGACATCAACCGGGGGACTTTGGTCGAGATGTTGACGCGCAAACAATACGAGCTTCTGCGGTTCATCAGCGAACGTCTGAAGGAAAGCGGCGTGCCGCCGTCCTTCGACGAGATGAAGGATGCGCTCGACCTGCGCTCGAAGTCAGGCATCCATCGCCTGATCACTGCGCTCGAGGAGCGCGGCTTTATTCGCCGCCTGCCCAACCGCGCCCGTGCCATCGAGGTGATCAAGCTGCCCGAGCTCCAGGCCGCCGCCGGCAATCGCCGCGGCTTCACCCCGAGCGTCATCGAGGGCAACCTTGGCAAGGTGCGCGCGAGCTCCAGCCCCCCCGCGGACGAGAGTGAGCGCCCCGTCGCGGTACCCGTGATGGGCCGCATCGCGGCCGGCACGCCGATCGAGGCGCTGCAGACCCGCAGCCACACCATCAGCGTACCGCCGGACATGCTCGGCTCGGGCGAGCACTACGCGCTCGAAGTGCGGGGCGATTCGATGGTCGAGGCCGGCATCCTCGACGGCGACATGGCGCTGATCCAGCGCAATGAGACCGCCAATACCGGCGACATCGTGGTGGCGCTGATCGACGACGAGGAGGCCACGCTCAAGCGCTTCCGCCGCCGCGGCGCCTCGATCGCGCTCGAACCCGCCAATGCGGCCTACGAGGTCCGCATTCTTCCGCCGAACCGCGTGAAGATCCAGGGCAAGCTGATCGGGCTTTACCGGAAGTACTGATACCGAAAGTCGCGAGCGCCGCGCGCGCTTCGATCGGTATGGTCGATGCAAGATTGGAGCGGATACTTGTCCGCTCCGGCTGGATGGTCTCTCTGGTTTCTGCGCTGACTGTCCGGCCCCTCCTCCCGCGCGACATTCGCCCATGCAGACACGCAGCCCTTTCGCTCCGCCGGTAGAGTTGTGCCGGCAGCGCTGATAGTGCCGGCCAAATGCAAGGACGCGAGGTTTGTTCCTATCGAATCCGGGAAAGATAATGTGATCGCGTGCTGCGGATGCGAGCCGCAGATTTGCCTACAACCAAGCAGAGCGTTGTATACTTCCACCCTGATAGAGGCCTGCGCCTCCAAAGGAGGTGCGGGTCGCTATCCTCGCATGAGGAGCACCCGATGTGTGACTACAGCCTGCATGCCGTCGCGACGCGCCCCGCTGAAGTTGGCGAGACGATCGTCACGACAACCTTCCGCGGCACCTCGACACGCGGCTTCGCCTCCGAAGCCGATCTGTCCGTCGCGGTCTGCCTGCTGCCGGGAACGGAGCTCGCTTTCGCCGACAACGTCCGTTACGACAACCGCTGGATCTGGACGCGCACCGTCAACTCCCGCGTTGGCAAGTTCGGCAAGATCGACCCGCACATTCCCGATCGCCATCATGACGCGATCGAATTTCCCGACGGCAAGTACGTGCTGGTGACACAGCTCGTCGAAGGCCAGCGCGCGACCGTGCTGCAACTGCCGGTTACCCAGCCTCTTGGTGAGCGCGAGCACAAGCCGCAGGTCGTCGCCGACACGCGGTCCACGATCACGCGCCTGCCGATCGGCTGACGTCGTCGCCCCCCGGCCGATGGGTCGAGGGCCAGAATTGAAATGCCATCGCCGGCCGAGGCCGGCGAGATGGTAGGGTTTGCGTCCTGCGGGAATCCCGTCGGACGGACATCCCTCGCGTCTATCCTCAATCGTCGGCCTGCAAGTCGGCCTCCGATGGCGTTGCGTCCCGGTTGCGGGGCACGGCCGTCTTCGGCACAAGGTTGCGGTCGAAATCCCCCTCGCCGGCGCCGGCCGGCAGCCAGGGACGGCTTGCTCCTCTCGCCCTCACCGCCTGCACCGAGAAACCCTCTCCGCTTCGCGTCAGAGCCAGCGCGCCCTGACTGGCAAGACGCGCCCGATCGACCACCATCGCCGCGCAGTCGGGCGGCGCGGGCCGCGCCGTCACCACCAGCGCGGCGCGGCTGCAATCATCAGCCAGCGCGTCGATGCGCGTCGCCAACGCGACCAGCCGTCCGTCCGCGAGCGGCGCCACGCAGCCGGACTCGTCACATGACACGCTGCTCGCCAACGAGGCGTTGCCGCCATCGCGCGGATCGGCATCGGCGGCCAGCCATTCCTTCAGCAGGAAGCCGTCCTTGCTGGCGCGGATCACATGCAAACGCCCGTCCCCGCCCCGGACCGCGACGCTCGCGCCATCCCCGGCGATCAGGATCTCGGGCTGGCGCACCGACAGTCCCCAGAGGATCGCTGCCAGCAGCACCAGGGCGCCGGACCAGCGCAAGGGCGTGCGCAAAAGGCCCATCACGATGAGCCCGAGGCTGGCTGCGAACAGCGGCGCGATCCCGAACGCCGGAATGCGGCCGACGGCGCCCGGCAGGGCCGCCACCCAGCGCGCGACCAGGACCATCCACTCGACGCCGATTCCCATCAACCACCAGAACACGCCGTCGAGCCCGAAGGGCGCCGCGAGCAGTCCCAACAGCCCGGCCGGCATCACCAGCGCCGAGACCACCGGCATGGCGCCGAGATTGGCGAGCACGCCGTATGGCGTTACGCGATGGAAGTGAAAGGCGGCGTATGGCGTGGTCGCGAGCCCCGCGATCAGCGAGGCCAGGAACAGCATCGCGATCTCGCGGCCGCCCCACAGCGCGATCCGCGCCGTCGGGGAATGATCGGGTGAGGCGAGCAGGTTCGGCATGCCGATCTGCACCAGCGCCACCAGGCCGAGCGTCGCGGCGAAGGACATTTGGAATGTGGAATGCGGAATCCCGCTTTGCTTTGTATTTCAGACCCTTAACCAGCATCCAGGAGCTTACTCCGGGACTTTTTCCGGGACTCTGCGAGCCGCTCGACCGCTTCGGCAACGTCCTCGTCCAGCACGTGCGCGTATCTCAGGGTACTTTTGATATCCCGGTGATTCAGCGCCTTTTGCACCAGCTTGAGGTTACCGCTGTCGCGAAGAAGCTTGGTCCCGAAGTCATGACGGAAGTCGTGAAACCGAAAATCGGCCAGCCCAGAATTGGCCCTGAGGCGCTGCCAGGCGGTCTTGGCGCCAGTGTAGGTCAGAGGGTAGCGCTTCCCCCTCACCCTACCCAGCCGCTTATTTCCGTAGATGGCAATGTAGGTAAATACGAACTCGGGGTGCTGGCCCTGCAGCGGGAAAAGGATCTCGCGAATGGCTGGCGTGATCGGGAACACCACACGCCGGCCGCCTTTGCCTATGCGGACGATTTGCCGGGTGCCGAAGTCCACCTCGGACCACCTCAGCGTAACGCATTCCTTAAAGCGCATGCCGCAGGCCCGAGCGAACCCGAAGAACGGCTCATAATCGTCCCGCATCGCCCCATCTAGCGCGTCGCCTTCCTCGCTCTTCAGTTCGCGCACGCGCTCCAGGGGCTCGGCAAGGAGCAAGTCCCCCACCGCGGCTCGCTCTCGAACACTGCCCCCTCAGCCTTGGCGAAGGTGAATAGCCGCTGCAGCACCTTGGTCGTCGAGCGATTGACGGTGGCATTTGAGATCAGCGGCAAGGCCTGCTCCTCTTCTTTGGTCCGCTTGCCACGCCGCGAGACACGATGTCCTCGCCGCCACGCCACCATGTCCTTAGCTACTTTGTGGTCAATCTCTGTGAGCGGCTTGTCTTTGCCGAAATACTCGATTAGCCGCGCAAGGTTCGTCTCGGTGGCTTTGGGCTCCGAGTCATACTGCGCGCTATCATTCCAGAGGCGGTCGGCAACGTCATCGATTGCCAGGGAAGCCTTGGCGCGCCTCGTCGCCTTCACCAGAGCCTTTGCCTTCTCTAGCTCGGCAGCCTCAAACCTTTCCGCGTCGCGTCTAGTCGTGCACTTCGTGCTGCCGTGAAACCGATGACCTTCGTGTTGGAAATCGAATTGGTAATAGGGCGAACGCTTGTCACGGTAGACGGACACGGCACTTCCCTCCTGCGGCGGGCTTCAATGAACTCGTTCAAATCCGCCTCTGTGAAGCGCCGCCGTGGACGCTTTTTTCCGAGGCCGACGTTGATGTATCCGATGGCGCCCTGACTAACGAGGTCGCGGAGATGATCTTCGGTGATGTTAAGCCGAGACGCCGCCTGCTCGGGCGAGAGCAAGCGGTTGTTGTCGTTTGCTGGATTGGGCAAGAGCGTGCCCCTTGAATAGATTGCTCTGCAAACCTCGCCAGCTAAGGCCGACGCACAAGGGTGGTTGGTGAACCGCTGGGCCTCAACAATCCAGTGGCCGGCGATTCACCACCCTTGGCTGATTATATCACGCCGCTTAGGCCAGCTGGGGCGCGGCCCCGAGCTGGATGACTTCGTCATCCGAAGCCCGCGCTGCCACATCATGCGCGCGTAATCGATTCGCAGTGTACCCTTCGGGTCGTGGTGCGCAGCCCATTTGCCTAACTTCAGTTGAGCCACCGGATCTCCATCCAAGCCCTGGTAGAGACCGAACTTATTGACAAAGGGTTCGCAGCCAGCATGCCGCAGGCCTGTATAGTACGTGTACGCGCAAAAAGGCGTGGAGAGATCGATAGCAGCGCTAGCCTTGTGATTTAGATTGTTCATTTACTTCCCCTGTCGTCCGGCTCATTTGACCGGCCCCGAAATTGTGGTACCACAGATTCCATGAAGCGCCAAGCCGTGAAAGTACGGAAGAAGCGAGGACCCGCCCCAACCGGCAAGGGCACGCAGATCCAGGTCCGCTTGCAGCAGGATGACTTGTCAGCCGTCGACAGTTGGATCGCAGAGCAAGAAAAAGCGCCTACCCGGCCGGAGGCCATCCGGACGCTGATGCGGCAGGCGCTGAAGTCCAAGCCGAAAGGCTGATCCTCAAACCGCAGCGCGCCCCAGCGCCACCCCCTCCAACACCGTTCTATGCGTACGGCGGAACTTCCACCAGCTTACCGATCAATCGCAACAATGCTTGCTGTTCGGGTCCCTTTCTGTCCCGCAAGAACTCGCTGAGTTCAATGTGAGAGAGTCGCCCGCCGGAAGGGGCATTCGGCTGATGGATGATGAATGCGTTTCCGCTCGTGGGCTCCCGCCCTAAGAACCAGGCATCACCGTTCGGACTTCGATAGAGCTCGCGACGTTCTGACATGGGACTCTCCACTCGCCGAAGGCTCCTTAATAAGGCTCGCGCCGCGCTAAAATGCCACGCGGTGTTAAGCCGAAACATCAGGACAGCCCGGCTTTGGTGTTGACCTCCCGCACTTCCCCCGATCGTAGGCCCAGTGCCGCCGACCCATCTTTCGCCACAAGCCCGCTCGGACTAGCCGCCCAGCCCTCTGGGACAGCGTCCAATATCAGTTGGACAGCGGCATCCTGATCCAGGGCGACCGCCAACCAGTATCGATTTTGACCGTCATCGTTGGTCACCCGAACAAGGTGGATCTCCATGCACTGCAAATTCGGTTGGGCGGGTTTGGTTTCAATGCCGGACACGGCTGGCCGGCGCGGAGGGCGACACGTCCAAAGCCTAGTTGCCCCCTCCACCTCCCTCGATCTATGGTGGCAGCAGGTCTGGGGGATTTCAATGGGACTCTTTTCGCGCAAAGAGAGCTGGGAGCGCACGTTCCGGCTCAGAAGCCACCATGGCATCTCAAGGGGCTTCCTTGCCGTGCTTTTTTGGCTCTGGGGCGGCGTCGGCCTGCTATTCAACGCAGGAACGCTATTTGGGCTCACCGGCAATATTGGCGTCGGGACATCTGCCTATTTGACCGCAACATGCCTGGTGTGGATCGGCGGTATGGTGCTGTTTGGTATCGGCGCCCTACTCGCTCACACAGATTTTGATGGTGAGCGGCCGATTGAGGAAGACTACGGCGATCTTCGTATCAGTCGATAATCGAGGCATCACGAAATGAAAATCGCGATCTTGTCCGCCGCCGATGTTGCCGGTTGGTACACCGCAACGCTGATGGAGCGCGGGCACGAGGTAACCGTTGGTCCCTTTGGCTACGTGCCCACCGCAGTAACCGGCATGATTGAGGACGGAATTGAAGGCGTCCTCATCTTGACTGACGGCGACGATAATCTGGATGAGATTGCTGCGCGCTTCACGAGGGCAACGGGCCGTCCTGTTTGGCGCAACCTGACTGAGATTCCGCGGTAAACATATTTAGCGCATAGGCGGTGACGACCAATGTCTGGAAAAATCAATGCGACGTTCGACCAAATTGCATCCGCGATGATCGTCGCAGCCAATCGCCGCAACGTAGCCGACGTCGAACAAGCCCTGAACCAAAGCGGGTTCACCCAGCTAGGAGATGGCACCTCTTCTCAGAAGACGATCTGGGAAAAGCATGAAGACGCGGAAAGACACTGTGGTTTCAATGGCGTTGGTATGATCAATCGCAAGCATTCTCAATCCAGCCTGACATGAACATTCTAAGCCTGGAGTTGAGAGACGGAAGTATCGTGCTGCGGCGCGCTGAAGAACGATATGAAGATTGAGAGCGGCGGAAACCTGACCCCTTATGACAGATCACGAGTTTGGCGACCAACACACCGAACTAAAGCTCTCGATCGTTGAAAAGTATCTGCATTTCTTCACGACAGCTTTACGCAACAAGTTCCCTCAACTCTGGTATATCGACGCCTTTGCAGGCACCGGCTACCGGACAGTTCGCCATGAGGCTATTCCAGCCAGCCTTATTGACGCTGGTGAACCGGAGCGGATCGAGCGACGCCGCGGTTCCGCAAAAATCGCAATCGATGTGACACCCCGCTTCGATTTTCTGGTGTTCATCGAGAACAAGCCATCTTATGTCCGAGCGCTTGAAGACTTGAGGGCACGACACCCTGATAGGCGCATCGCTGTCGTAAAGAATGATGCCAACGAAGGGCTGAAGTCTTTGCTCGCGTCAAACAGTTGGAGATCGACTCGCGCCGTTCTATTCCTAGATCCGTACGGCATGGAAGTTGACTGGTCGACATTGGTGGCTATCGCGAAGACTCAAGCAATCGACGTATGGTACTTGTTTTCGCTAGCAGGCTTTTACCGTCAGGCGACGCGCGATCACGCCGACTTAGATGAGGACAAAAGAGCCGCTCTAACACGCATGCTCGGTACGGACGAATGGGAGCGCGAACTATATTCCGCGAACACAACGTACGATCTTTTTGGCGGTGATGACGGCGTTTCCTTGAGGCGAGAGGCCGATCTGGTCGCGCTAGAGGCCTACGCCAAAAGGCGGCTAGAGACCATCTTTGGAGCGGTGCTTGACCCTCTGCCATTACCCCTACACGAGCGGCCACAGCGCTTCTCTCTGTTCTTCTGTATCTCTAGCCAGAATCCCGCCGCGATCAAATTGGCCAGGACCGTCGGCAATCACATTCTCAAGGCCGGCATCTCGTCATAGGTGCGGCCGTTTAGCATGCGCCCAGCGGCTTTCTTGTTCTTGCCGCCCCATTGTTTGAAGAAAAATGCGGTGCCATAGCGGCGACAGGCGGACTCGATCTCGCGAACCCACTCAGCATCCATCGGCCGAGCCTTCGGACCACTTTCGCCGCCCACTATGGCCCATTGAATTTTCTTGAGGTTGGCGTCGGCGACAGACCCGAGCAGTGGCTCAAACGAGATGAAGCGCACCACGGCGCGCACCGCACGCAGTTCATCGATTCTGCCAAGATAATCCGCGCTCTCCACGCTCGTGCCGAGCCAAACGTTGCGCAACACTGGCAGATCCGATGTGATCTCAGCCATGCGATCCGGTCGCTTCGTGAGGATCTGGTAGGTGTGCTGCGGCGTAGCTGACATCGTCGACCACACATCGGCAACGAAATCCGGCGGCACATCTTCGTGGAAGAGGTCAGACATCGAATTCACGAAAATCTGGCGTGGCTTACTCCAGCCTTTCGGGGTGTCGAGCGCCTTCCGATCCAGATAAAGCTTCCCAGTCCACTTCGCTCGGCCGCCGCTCTTTCTCGTCAGCCCCTTGTACTTCGCAACGCCCATGGCGTCGAGGCGCGCGGCCATCCGCATGGCGTAGCAGTTGGTGCAGCCAGGCGAGAGAATGGCGCAACCGGCGACAGGGTTCCACGTCGCATCGGTCCATTCGATCGAGGTTTCGGCCATGGAATTCCCTTTCAGGATCGAAAGAATCACAAGAAAGTGGTGATATTTCGTTAACTAGGGCCTCGATCTCCTAAGCCGCTACCCTCCTCGCCTTCCAACCATTCCAATCCATCGGCCTTGGCCTAATCGGCTTCCCCGGCCGATCCTCCCGCCAGCGGTGGACCACGCGCTGGGCGACGCCGTCGCGTGTGATCGTCGTAAGTATCGCATGGCCGCCGACAACGTGGCGTCCATCGAAGCGTTTGCGGCGCTGAATCTCCATGCAATGCAGCAGATATGTTTCTGCGTCGACTTTCTCTAGGTTGGCAAGCAAGTCATAGCCGGCCGCCTGAAATTCTTCGCGCGACGGCGGCGGCATCGAAATGACTGGCAATTCCGTCAAACTCGCCGCAACGTGTTTTTCCTCAAACTCAGCGCTCTGTCTGACCAACAAAGCCTTCGGTGTGCCGGCCCTCTCTAATTCGATGGAATAGATCGCTGGCCGATCTTCTTTTTCATGCCAACCTGCCAGCACGACGCAAGATGTTGCATCTCCATCGCGGTACTCACGCGCGTAGCGCTGGAAATGATGAGTGATCTGCCATTCTGCAGTTTCCACCAAATCATCAAATGACCTGTAGGCGAGACGACCCCGTAGCCATTCGCCGAACTGCGCCGGACCAGTCGCAGCCACGACGGCATTCAACCGGTACAAGCGATGAGCCTTGTTGAGGTTCACGTCGTCTGGAACACCTTCGAAGTATGATAGGCCGTCCGTCAATAGAAATGCCGCGTTGCTTCGAACGAAACCGTTGATTGCGCTCATGCCCGAACCTCCAGGCCAGCACGCAACTCAGCCTGCGCCGCAGCGCCCTTACCTGCGGACACTGTGTCCGCAATCGACCTAGCCGTGTGCTTTATGATAGACTCGGTCGCGCGGTCGTAGGCGTCTGCGGCATCTGCGCCATCCTTGCGCTTTGGTAACTTCGCTGCATTTGGGTCAGCATCGTTCGCGGAAGCTGGGCGCGAGGCCGGCAGCGGAACGCCGCCGGGGAATTCGACCTTTGACTGCTGCTCAGCCGCAGCCTGCAGCATGTCGCGAGCGAGCTGTGCCTTGGCGCGGATCAATTCCAGGCCATCAGCAATCTGCATATTCTCCGGTTTGCCCGAAGCATTTAACCGCTCAATTGCGCGAGTTACCTGATCGACGTCTTGCGCCGCGCCGACCGCATTCTTCGCAAAAATCGCGGCTGCATCCGCTATGGCGTTGAACTTCTCCTGACCGCTTCCCGGCTGGACATTCTGAGATTCGAGGGCCTTCTTTACAAGATCGTTGGCCTTGCCAATCAGCTCATCCAGCCAACCGCCAATATCAGCGGCAGTCGACTTGAACTGGGCGGCT
The DNA here is from genome assembly GCF_025200925.1 of Bradyrhizobium sp. CB1015. GTDB lineage: Bacteria > Pseudomonadota > Alphaproteobacteria > Rhizobiales > Xanthobacteraceae > Bradyrhizobium. Next base: position 5,217,526 of record NZ_CP104174.1, read on the forward strand.
AGTTGCGCGGAGGACTGCTTCCAAGCACGATCGAATGCGGCGGCCTTCGCAACGGTGGCGCCGTCAATGATTACACCAGCCGCCTCGGCGCCTTGTGCGATCTCTTCAAACGACTTGCTGCCATTGCGAAGCGCCTCAACCCAACTCTCGGAAAGCCCGAGCATTTGAGCGGCCTTCGTCTTCTCCGGTATTGAGCCGAATTTGTTAATCAGGTCGCCAGCAATAACCAGAAGCTGGTTTAGGCTGATGACCTGGCCGTTGCGGTCCTTGTACTTGATGTTATTGGCATCAAGTAGCTTCGTCAGAGAGTTCTCGTTCTCCTTGGCGTCCGCCAATAGAGAGGCAACCTTCTGCAGGTCAGCCGCAGAATCCTTATTCGAAACACGGCGGCAAACTGAATCTGCTGGAATCGCTCCGCAGTAAGGCCGGTGAACTCGGCGTTCTTTTGCAGCTCAGCTAGTTCGCTGTTGACCTTGGTGAGCGTAGCAAGGAGCCCGCCGATCAGACCGGTGACGCCAGCCGCCGCAGTACCAAGCGATGCAAATCCGCCAAGACCAGGATTGAGGTTTGCAAACGACTGCTCAATCCGCGACACAGCGCTATCCGCCATGTCGCCAGCTTGATTTAGATCGCTTTGAAATTGGTCAAGCTTCGCGCCGAGTTGAACAACTAAGTCGTTTGCCATTGGTTCCTGTCGGTGAAGACGCGCGTTTTACATATCGTCGCGCGGGTTGCGCGAACCGCGTCGTGTGCTAGACAGCGCGCCATCAACAATGAAGGAGCGCCGCGTTGGCTAAGAAAACGAAGAAGACCGTTCGCCGCGAGTGGACGAAGGAAGACATTAAGGATCTTAAGGCGCACTCCAAAGCGCGCACGCCGGTTGTCAAAATCGCTAAGATGACTAAGCGAACCGAGGGCGCGCTACGGCAAAAGGCTATCGTGCTGGGAATCGGTCTCGGACATCAGCGGTAAATGATGAGCGCGCATGCTGCCGCGCGCTGTACCCGCGGCAGCGTTTACCTGCTGTCGGACCTGGGGAATCTCGCCGCCCGCGTGGGCGTCTCAGCCAATTCTTAGATTTTCCGCCGAGTCTTTGCCGCGGTTATTCACGACGTCAAAGCTAACTTTTGCGCCCTCTGCGAGAGAGGTGAAACCGGCTTTTTCAACTGCCGAGATGTGAACAAAGACGTCTTTGCCGCCGTTGTCTGGTTGAATGAATCCATAACCCTTCGTCGGGTTGAACCACTTAACTGTCCCCATAGCCACTTTGAATTCTCCATTTTCTAAAAAGCAAAGCTAGTGCTCGAATTTAGACGAAAGAAAGGCTGGTCCGGCCCGCCTTCACGCGGGGGCGCCGCCAACGATCTCGTCCGGCCATCGCTTCAGCAGCTTAATCCGGATCCCGTCAGCACCAACCTCGGTTGTGTTGTGCAAACCCGCCAACAAGCCCGCCTACGGTGGCGCTCCCGAACGTTCCTGCAGCGGGTAGGCTAAACTTTGCTGCGCGCTGTTTTTCCAACAGATGCAATCCATCCTCCGGGATCCGCATCTGCGCTGAGCCATCCACGCTGGGCCGGATGTATCGCTCGACCGCTCGCCCCTTGAAAATGCCGTGCTCAAAATGGCATTCGACGACATGGATCAACGGGCCGGTATTCTCTGACCAGCCTGCCAGCACGACATCGCACCGGCCGGTCAGGTTGTGGCCGACTGCCTTGCCCCGGCTGCAGCACGTTTTGACCAGATCCGGCATTGCATCGGCGAGCGTTCGAAGCTCGGCGAACTGAGTTTCGATCAACTGTGCCGTCAGCAGAGTCGGTATGGCCGACAGACCGGTAACGCCAAAGACTGCGTTATGCTCGGGAATCGTGTGAACTTTGGTCCCGATACCAAGCAGCTTGCCAGACAGATGAAAGGCGCCATCGGAGAAGACGTGGACTGCGTCCGCAGATCTGAAGACGTTGATCGCCGTCACTCGTCATTTCCCTCTTCATCCTCTGATCTTTCTTCGACTTCGACGATCTCCGCTTCGTCGATGAAGGTGCCAGCGGCCAGTCCTGTTACGGCCACCGCGATTGCAGTGAAAATTGGCATGTTGATATCTCCGTTAGGTTGATAGTCCCGCCGATTTCATCAGCGCGTCCCTGAGCGCCAGCGCCACATCAGCCGGCTCGCGGTCACATCCAATCAGCGATCGTGGCTCCGCATCCAGCGGACATGCGGCGAATTTCGATCTACCGAGCGCGGCAGCCAGTGCGATACGGTCGACGTTGGTTGGCGCTTGGTGCGCGCGCCTGAATATGTCGACAGCCTCGGGGGTGATGTGCACGCGTTGACGGCGCCTGTTTCGCCGCGACCTTATAGGCACTGCGGCTCTCCGAATTCGCGCAACCCCCAAGGCACGAAGTGTGCGCCCCTTGGATATCGCACTGCGAACTCCTCCAGGAATGCAGAGCCGTGCAGAGTCCAGGCCGCCTTCGCCGCTTCCCGATCTGGTCGGCCGTGCTCATCCATCTCGATTAAACCAGCTAAGTCTCCGAACAAGTCGAATTCGGATTCGAATACACACGACCACTCATCGAGACCAGCCGCCCCACGCCTTTTATTTTTCTTCGGCCTAGGCGGCATTTAGCGTCGGTTTCCATAGGTCGCATCACGAGGCATGCGCGGCCCGTCTGCAGGCTGCACATCCAGGCCGAGTTCACGGCATAGAATCCGGAATCGGTTCTGCGCTTTGTGCTGGATGTCTACCCATGGGCTGGGTTTCTGACAGCCAAAACGGTCCAGAACTACCGCACCGTCCTCCGAAATGGCTGCGCGCGCCTGCTCAGATTGATCCAAACTTTCGCAGGCTAGCCGCAGCAGATGGCGGTGGTGGTCGTCCAAGTCGTAATCCGTATGCACCTGCCGCCACCAGGCTTTGGCAGCCCGAGAGAGGTGATCTGGAGGTTTCGGCGAGGCCATTTAGGTCTCCAAAATTTTTTAAACTCTGGGGCAGCAATCACACGCGTTGAGGTGTGGCGCCGGTATTTTCCGTTGCAGGTGTGAGAGATTTGACCCAGCCCTCCCCCTACCCGCCACGCTAAAGAATGCCGCGGGCTCTCATCTTTGCTTCGATGCGGCGCCGTGCTGCAGCACTGTTGCTTGAGCGCAATGCGGCGGTTGTTGTTGGATAGGCAGGCAGTGCAGTCAGGGTCAGTTCGAACAGATCAAGGTCCGTAATCGTTCGAAGTGGGAGGCGATCGCCACCATCTTCCCATTCCTCCGCGCGAACTCTGAAACCGAAGCTGCAGCCACGCACATCCTGCCGTCCGACAGTTCCAAGCGCGGTTTGGCCCTCCGGCGTGGTTGGATCGACCGTCAAAGAAAAGTACAAGCCAGCGTTACTCTCTCTCAGTTGCAGAGAGCCTGCAGCCGTGCGGCCCAGCACGCGGCCGACATCGTGGTTTAAGATCATGACCACGTCCGGGCTTTCCCTGAGCGTTCGTGTAAGGCTTCCCGGCGCGAGCTGTTCTCGCCATTCGCCAGCGATCACCGTCGGGCTGTTGTAGACGATGGCGAAGCCCGAGATAACGTTATCAGTCACGCGCCCTTGCCTCCGCCGCAGCAAGCCTCGCCTCTCGCTTGCCCAGCCTGGATTTTGCCCGCAGCTCACGCGCGATCTCTACCGGATCCGTGTTGGCGTAAACCTCGACCTTTCCGGGCATTTTGATGCGGCGCTCTTGCTTGCCGGTCCGCGTCGGTTTGCAGGTGGCTCGCTCAAACATTGTGACCGGCCTCCGCGCATTCCCTCAAGAAATAAGCGACCCTTTCAGTGAAGTGTGCGCGGACCGGTCCCAAGTAACCGAGACGCACGTCCTCGCGCTCCAGATCGTCCAGCAGCGCATCATGCTTCTCGCGAGCGGCCTCCAACGCGCGAGCCGCCTCGCACACGGCAGACAGGCGTCGTTGATATTCTTGGCGTACGGTAGCGCATACGGTTTTACTGGCCACGTCCCGTGCCTCAGCGGTACGTCGGAATAGTACCTCGCGGGCGTCCTCAATGTGTGCCATTTCGGTCGCGACTTCACGCAGCTGGCGCGACAGCTCCGCGATGCTGGTGCCTTCCTGAGGGTCACCAAGCAATTGTGCGACGGCGGGCGCAATGAATTTGCCACCAGCCGCCTTAGCCGCTGCGATTTCACTGAGTAGCTTCGACCGCTGGGTGTTGAGCTCGGAATATCTCTGCTCCAACTCCATCCGTTTTGCGAGCAAGTCAGCGTAGGCGCCGTCCGCCTCTGCGAGGCTGGGCACGCGGTATTCGTCGGTGGGTTTCTTCTTCAACGGAGCCATTAGGCAACAACCTTTTCAAAAATGTCATCAAGAACATCCGCGATCACATTCACAGGCACTGTCGTCGCAGTGCGATGTCCTGACCGTTCCCAATGTCCGGCGTCAGCTCCAGCCGTCCGAAAGCGCGCCGGCATATTCGGCTGATTGACCACGATCTCCGGCCAACCGCGGACGAACTCGATTGTTGAACGCCGCGCATCAACATCTCCGCCGCGAGCCATCTCGACTAGAAGCTCGATGGCGTCGAATGCAGTGCGCGGAATAGACGCTGGCGCATCTTGAGGGATGACAACACCCGCAGGAACGAGGCCTGCGTAGGTAGCGAGATCGTGGTCCGCGAGGCGCAGCTTCGTAGTAACTGCAACGGCCACGATCAAACGCAGCGTATCAGTCTCGTTTAGCTCGGGCGAACGCGCCGGGCCGCCTGCTGGCAACACGCCAGACTCGGAAAGGCGCCGCGCGATATGCTTCGCTCGCCTGGGATCGAAGGCGAGCGCATCGATACTGGCGAGCACGCTGGCAAGTTTTGCCAAAATTGTTGCTCCTTGTTCGGAAATGTCAGTTGGTCGGTGAAATAAAAAGCCGCTCGGCGGCTTCACGGCTCTAAGGCCGGGAAAGAGATGGCGACGCCGGTAGTGGGCCAGCGCGCCGAGTGCACGTCACGTCGGGATGAGCACATCCCTACGTGTTAATACGGTCCCACCTGCGGGCGGGGACGCTTGTCTACGAAAAAAACAGGTCGCTAGCTCAGAAACTTCACGCCGAGACGGCGCTCGTCGCGCCAAATTACCGAGCAGCCAATGTCTACACCGGCACTTGGAACACGCAGGCTGAAGGCTGCGGGCACGAAAGGCGCGTTATCGATTTGGACTATCGCAGAGGAATCGGTGAGGTGGCGGACCTTGCACCGCACAGGACTGCCGTCGACAAATATCTGTCCAGCATAGACATTGCGTCGCCGCTCGTTCGCCACGTCTTGAAGACTCCCCCGCTATAGCGCGGAGGGATATTCTTCGAAGATTCCGGTCTCAAATGAGGCTAGACCATGGTTTCATTGTTAGGCCGCGATCTTCTCCAGCGCCACCAGTGCTGCGTCCTGCAATGCCACGCCCTTGCGCTCGCCTGCCTTGCCCGTGCCCCAGCCCCGTTTTGCGCCAATCTCGCGCGCGTTCAGACCGTCTAAGCTGGCTTCCAATACCGCGAGGTGATCGCCCAACGCAGCTTGAACGCGTGGCGCGTCCGTGTCGGCCACGATGGCATTCTCAGCCGCGTCTGGCGCACCGACGAAGCTGCCCTTGGCTGCGGTCGGATTGCTGTGCACGCGATACGATAGGAACTCAGCACCGTGCGCAACGGCAGTTGGGCACCGTTCTGCTGGCGCAAGGCCGGCATTGGTACGGGCTTCGGCGAATGTGGCGCGCGAACCTAGACCCGTGCGGTCTATCTCCATCCGTCGATTGTCATTGCATGCGCACAGACTCTGCGTCCAATGGGCTGAGCGCAAGCGTCGATAATCCTCACCCTCGGAGCCACGCTCACGATAGGTCGACACCATCGGAAACCCGCCGCTACCACGAATAGAAAGGTGCCGCTGATTGTCGGCCTGCCGCTCTTCATCGCTTATGCGCCGGCCGCCCTTCGCTTGCCTGAATAGCTCAGCGGCTTCGTGCCAACGGTTGTCCGAGCCTCGCCATTTTACAATGCGCCCGTTCTCAACCTTGATGTGGCTCCTAGCAGCTGCGTCCAGTTCTGCGGGGGTAATCGGGCCGTAGCCGCCGCGGATCCCGATGGCGCGTTTCACGGCAATCCGCACTATTTCGTCGGGACTCGGCCGGATCTCCACGATCCTATCTACTTGTGTGCTGCCAACCTCGCTATCGTTGGCTGCGAACCATGCCGAAGGCGCGAGCGGAGCGGCATAGTCTTGCAGGAGGCGCAAATCTGAACGCCTGCCTGCACGGGCAAGGCGGGACTCGAGCGGGGTTTGCTTCATAGATTGTCTCAGGGGACGTGACGTTCGGGCCATTTGCTGGCTCTTGGCGTGACCGGTTTCCGGCTGCACGCTTAGCTAAGTGCAGTGAGGTTCATGCGGCCTCGTCGTCCGCTACACCGTTATCGTTAGCCGGAGCGAGCACATATCGCCCGCCCCGTAGATAGACGCGACATCCAATTAGCTCTGCTGGCTCATTGACTTCATCGAGGCCGGCAGACGCACACAACAGCTCTAGCTCCCTCTGCCCGTCAGCCTGCATATCCTTGTCGGCAGACTCCACCGCTATGATGTCGCCACCACCTTCCTCGAAATCGAGGGAAAGCCAGCTCTCGCCATCTTCCGTTTCAACGGTCGCGCCAACAATCTTCTTCGTGACGACTGGCGGCGGCACCCCATAGGTGCCCGCCGACATGTCGGCATCTATAGGCCCTTCCATAGGAAGGCCATAGGATTGGTGCCGCGTCGGCGCGGTAGCTACGCCGTCTAGGTACCGCACGGGCGCGGTAACAAAGCTACGTAGTGACCGCGCGGGTGCGGTAGCTACGGTGTCGCCGCTAGATACCGCACGGGTGCGGTCACTACGCTGTGCACGACGTCGCCGCCTTTTGGCTTGCGCGAGCGGCTTTATGTAATTGTAAATGGCGGTCGCGGTGTCTCGCACCCACCTAAACGGTAGAAGATATGTATTGCCGCGCCGGCCGATGCCCTGCTCAGCAATGGATATGTATCCGCGCTCGGCAAGGTGAGCGATTGAACGGGCTGTGCTGGCATCGTCACGCCCCGTTTCCTTGGCGAGGTGTGCAGCCGATGTCGGTCGCGTTGCGCCGCCCTTGGGACCGTCCTTCAGGAATCTATCGGCAAGCTCGGCCAGGACGGCCAGATCACAAGCAGAGAGTTCTGTGTCCTTGGTGGCATACAGCAAAAGTTGGAACTGCTGCACTGGACCGATGGCACCTTCCGCGAGGCTCGGCTTATCGCCCTCCATGGCCACGCCCTCCGGCCGCTACAGCGGCGCGCGCGATGTCGTCAGCAATCCCTATATCGAAGCGGACTCCAGGGCTGAACACTCGCATAGAGCCGTCTGGCTTGCGCGTGACCAAAACGTCTACGGCCCTTACGCCTGGAGCAATCTCTAGATCTATTTTCGCAACGTGCTTGGCGTCCCAACCGGGCCGCACATTCGTAATCTTCACTTAGCGTCCTCGTAAATCAGTCGATGTTAGAAAAATCCCACACTGGTGTTTGCCAGCGCGTACTGCGGTTTAGGTTGGAAGAAAAAGTCGTCTCCCATCCGGCATAGCGAAAAGCCACGTCTGTCCATGTCCGCGATCGTCATCGCAAGCTTTTTGTCCAGATCGGTTAGGTGGGCATCAGACAGAACGCGAGATGCCCAAGCACGACGAGCGGCGCGGTTACCCATGAAAGGTCTCCCGAGGTTAGCGGTTGAACCGGTAATGAGTAGTGCGATTTCCGCGGCCTCGCACTAAACCGGCGCCCCACAATCCTCTCTGTGACCGAGCCTCATGTCTGGTGGTCCGACGTCCCGCGCTCGCGTACCAGGCGGGCTACTCGGCGCGGACCATCCCAAACCTCAACGGTCGGATGGGCCTCCAAGAATTTTTGAGCCCTAGCCTCGGCGTCTTTGTCGGTCTGGCAATCAATCTCATAGGCCGCACGAGCAACGCCGGATAAATCGACCGCGTACGCAACGTATCGCATTACAGTCCCCCTGGTCAGGAAGGCTGCAACTACGATTCTCTTGTGCGCTTACTGTTCCTGCGGTCCGCGCAAGAAAACGGCCCCAGCTTTTGGCGGCGGCTGGGGCCGCTGGAATGCTCCAACACGCAGAGGGGGCTACAGCTGGAGCAAAGCATCAATCCGACCGCTCTCGATGTGTTCCTAGGAAAGGGCACCTTGAGACCGACCAGCTTGCCCCGCGAACGACGCCGGGCATCTCGGGCACCGAACACCACGTGAACGTCCGCTAGCCACTCCGGGACTTTTTCCGGGACTCTGCGCCGGCAATCCGTGGGTTTTGCCCAGTTTTGAACGGCTTTCGTTCCGGGGCAGCGATGCCCGCAACTTCAAAAACGTTAGATATCTCAAAGTCTTCGCTACCTTAAACGGCGCTTAAGACCATGACGCATTCAATCTTTGGAAACTCGGATGCACCAGCGCCTCGGGCGCGACCGCGAGCACGATCAGCGCCGCCACCGCCAGCGTGCGGAAGGTGATGGCGCGGCGGTCGACCATGACGGCGATCAGCACCACTGCCGTCATGAAGAACGAGCGTTGCGTCGCGACCTCCGCGCCCGACAGCAGCAGGTAGAACGCGGCCGCGACCAGCGCCGCGGCCGCTGACCATTTCTTGATGGCAAAGCCGGCCGCCAGGCCCGGGATCAAGGCCAGCAGCGCGCGCACCGCGAAGAAGACGACGCCGGCGACGACCGCCATGTGATAGCCGGAGATCGACAGCACATGGCCGAGCCCCGAGACGAACATGGCATCGTTGACGGGCGCGGTGATCGCATCGCGCCGCCCCGTGAGCAGCGCCGTTGCGATCGCGCGGTTGTCGCCTTCGAGCGTTGCGCGGATGCGCGCGTCGATCGCGTCGCGCAGGCCCTGCATGAAGGCGGCGTAGCGCAGCCGCAAGCCGCCGGCGTCCGGCGGCGTGGACGCCGTGATCGCGCCCATCACGAAGCCGGAGGCGCCGATGCCCTGGAAGAACATGTCGCGCGAGAAATCATAGCTGCCGGGGCGCACCGGCGAGATCGGCGGCATCAGCCGCGCCTTCAATTGCACGAAGCTGCCGACTTCGGGCGCCGTGCCCTTGCGCACCGAGAGGCGGACGCGCTCGAGCTTGACCTCGCTGCGCTGCGCCTCCATCGCGCTGACGCGCAGCACGAAGCGATCGGTACGCTCGCGGATGTCGCGCGCTTCGACGAAGCCCGACAGCGACACCGAATAGAGCGGCTTGGCCAGCACGGGATGAGCGATGCGCGCCGTCTTCCAGGTCGCCATGGCAAAGCCGGATGCGACCGCCGCGAGCATGATGGCAGGCGCAAACAGCCGGCTCCGCCGCAATAGCACGGCGCCGAACATTAGCGCGATGGCCGTCGCGGCGACCACCCACAGCACCGGCTCATGATCGGCAGCGAAATAAAGCGCAATGCCGCCGCCGAAGGCGACGGGCAGCCACGGCAACAGTCGGCCAGGCCCGGCCTCGGCGCGCGCCCATTGCCGCAGCGTTGCGACGATTGCCGGCCAGATGCCAAAGCCCGCCGGCGCAAAGCCGCCGGCCGGGGCGGCGCGGCCGACCGGCCACGTCCCGGCAACTCCCTGGGAGCGTCCTGGCCGCCCCGGCTCCGCCATTCCCTTGCACCTTACGATACGCGACGGGTGCGGAGGCTACCGGACCGTGCGGCTGCGGGAATAGCGGTACAGATCGAGAACAGGCGACGGAGCGCCCTACTTTTCCTCTTCCATGGTCACGGCCACCGACGCCTTGGCGGACAGCCGGACCTTGTTGCCTTCGACATCGGCGACTAGCCCCTTGTCGATGAAGTGATGGTGCCCCTTGTGGCTGCCTCGCCGCTGTCCTTCTTGGTCAGCTTGATGCGGTTGCCCTCGACACGGTCGACCGTGCCGACATGGACGTCGTCGGCGCCGATCACTTCTATATGCTCTGCGATGTTCTGCATGGCGGGATCCTCATTGGACCCACATAACGCCTGAGGCTTTCCGTTCGTTCGTGACAAGAGCGCCGAGCGCGGTGGGCGACCGTTCCATCTCAGGACGGGGCAGCCCCGGTCCGGTCGATTGAGCCGAAAGTCTCATAAGACGCCAGCCCCGGCGGGACTACACTGCTTCTCCGCCTCCCCGGTAGACGGGCAGGTCGTGATAGCTCGCGGTACCGAAACGACCGCTGGAGCTTTTTCTCAGGTGGCTCGAACCTCCTGAGATTTGGCGTTGCGGACGCAACTCGCAATTCTCGCCTGTGGCGTCGCGCACCAAGCGTACTGCGCGAGCGACGGGCGCTGAAAAGCGTCAAGAGTAGCGTCTGAATTTGACAGGAGCAGCACATGGCAATTCAAGTACCGAGCGATTTTCGCCGCGTGATTGTTGCTGCGTCGGTGGGAAACGTCATCGAATGGTATGATTTCTACATCTTTGGCAGTCTGGCCGCAGTTCTGTCGGTCAAGTTCTTCGAACAGTCCCACCCGGTCGCAGCCCTCCTCAGCACGATCGCGCTATTCACTGCAGGATTCCTGATCCGTCCGTTGGGAGCTTTCCTCTTTGGATGGATGGGCGACCGGGTCGGACGAAAATATACGTTCCTCATCACGCTGAGCGGAATGGGACTGGGTACGGGAGCAATCGGGTTGATCCCGACCTACCAGTCCATCGGACTGACGGCGGCGTTCCTTTTATTCGGCCTGCGCATGATTCAGGGTCTGTGTTTGGGCGGCGAATATGGCGGCGCCATCACCTATGTCGCAGAGCATGTCCCGGACGACAAGCGCGGCTACTACACCGGCTGGCTGCAGACCTCGCCGACTCTCGGCATCGTCGTGTCCCTGGCCGTGATCATCCTGACACGGACCTGGTTCGGCAATCAGGTTTTTGACGAATGGGCGTGGCGCGTTCCGTTCCTGGTGTCCTTCCTGCTTGTGGCCATCGCAATCTACATTCGGCTCCAGCTCCAGGAGACGCCGATCTTCCAGGAAATCAGGGCCCGCGGCCAGATGACGGCGAATCCGTGGAAGGAGGCCTTCCTCAGTTCGAACGTCAAATTCATCGGGATCGCAATCGTGGTCCTGATCGGACAGGGCGTGGTCTGGTACAGCGGTCAGTTCTGGGCGCTGTATTTCCTTCAGCAGGTCTCGAAGGTGGACGCGCTGACCTCCGCCTACATCGTGGGAGCCGCGCTGCTGATTGCCACACCGAGCCTGATTTTCTTCGGCTGGCTGTCGGATCAGATCGGCCGCAAGCCGGTCATCCTGGGCGGCATGCTGCTCGCCGCGATCACGTACTATCCGCTGTATCTATGGCTGGGAGCGGTCACGCAGCCCGGCAACATCAACTATCCGACCGCGATCTTCATCATCTTCATCCTCGTTTGTTACGTTGGGATGGTCTACGGGCCGGTCGGCGCGTTCCTGGCGGAATTCTTTCCGGGCAGGATCAGGTACACGTCGGTATCGGTGCCGTACCACATCGGCAATGGCTGGGGTGGTGGACTGGTGCCGTTCATCACGTCGGCGGCATTCGCAGCGACCGGGAGCATCGGCTACGCATTGATCTATCCGATCGCGGTCCCCGCGGTATGCTTCCTGCTCGCGCTGTTCCTGATGCCGGAGACGCGCAAGATCAGCATCTGGCAGCCGATCGAGCCCAAAACCGCATCGTGACGAATAGTCTTGTGCAAGGTTTTGGTGCAGGCCTTGGTGTAAGATCCGAGAAGGCCTGCACCAGGCCGCATCGGCCTCTCTGCGCGACGAGGGTCATTGAAATCCCGTCACGTCCAGGCGTTGTCCTCGGCGTGCTCAAGTCGAGGCTCGCCTCCGGCCGCCAGCCGGTAGCGGTCGGCGGAGAATTTGGCCGATTGCTCTCGTCAGCCGGCCGGATGATGCCAGCGATCGTGCCACCAGGCGCTGAAGTCACGATCGGTCGTCAGCTCCCAGCCACCGAGCAAGATCACCAGCAGACCCGACAATACGCTGCTCGCCGTGGCTGCTGCCTGGTCATAGCCAATGGTCCAAGGCACCAGCACCAGCGCCAGGCCCAGCAGCATTTCGCCCCACTCTTCCAGGTAGGACGGGATGATAAAGGCCTCTACGGCAAACAGCATGACGCCGAGCCCGAGCGCGATGGTGATCCAGACAGCCGCCCCGGATAAACCCAGGATAGGGGACGACAGGACCAGCCACACGCCCACCAACAGGCTGGCAGCGTCTTGCCAATGTTGGATGCGCATAATGCTCACCTCCCCTCTCTTACTTATCTGGGGACGTACCGATGAAAAATCATCCGTCCGGCCTGCGTTGTGTTGCCGCGAGGGCCGGTCCAGGAGCCGGCGTCCAAGCCCGGCTGCCCCCATGCCCGGAGAGGCCCTTGCGAGTGCGGCGCACCCGGATGCAGACTGTCGCCGCTGGACAGGTGTCAATGTCGACCGTTTCCCGGTGCCGCGGAAGTTCGCGCCCGGAGCAGAGGGAGATGACGCCATGCGAGAAATGGAAATCCACGACTATGCGCGGCAGTTGCTGGAAGCCCATGGCCCCAAGGCCATTGCGGAAGCCGCTCAAAACGCCATCGAACTCGAGCAGAAGGGCGAGCTCGAATTGGCAAAAACCTGGCGGCACATCGAAGATGCGATGAAGCTGATGCGCGGGCCGCACCAAAGCTGACTGCCGGCGCGCAAAGCTTGCCTGACTGCGGCGGCAACGCCGAACGTGGACCACAGTCCGTCGCGAGCCGCCAGGTTGCGGCCGAACGGCTACGCGATCTCGGGACGCTGACCTGGGAGCGAAGCCATGGTTGCGAAATGTACGACAGCCGAAGACCTTGTGAAGGCGATCACTGACGAGAAAGTTCAGATGATCGATTTGCGGTTCACCGACCTGCCGGGGATGTGGCAACATTTTTCCGTGCCGCCGAGCGCGGTGAATGCCGATGCACTCAATGAGGGCATTGGATTCGATGGCTCATCGATCCGCGGCTTCCAGGAAATCCAGGAAAGCGACATGCTCGTCGTCCCGGATCCGACGACGGCCTTCGTCGACCCCTATAGTCCGGCAAAGACGCTGGTTCTCATCTGCAATATCCGCGACCCCGTGACCGGCCAATCCTATAGCCGGGACGCCCGCTACATCGCCCAGAAGGCCGAAACCCACCTTAAGGGTACCGGGCATGCCGATACGAGCTATTTCGGCCCGGAGGCCGAGTTCTTCGTCTTCGACGAGGTCCGCTACGGACAGGGCATCAACTTCGCCATGCACGCAATCGACTCCAGCGAAGGCAGCTGGAACACCAGCACGGATGAAGGACCGAATCTCGGCCACAAGCCGCGCCCGAAAGAGGGATACTTTCCCGTTCCTCCGACCGACAGCATGCAGGCGCTGCGCACCGAAATGGTGCTGACGATGGAATCTCTGGGGATCCAGATCGAGGCCCATCACCATGAGGTCGCGACCGGCGGCCAGAACGAGATCGACATGCGCTTCACCACGCTGACCCGCATGGCCGACAATTTGATGATCTACAAATACGTGGTCAAGAACACCGCACATCAGCATGGCAAGACCGCGACATTCATGCCGAAGCCGCTGTTCGAGGACAACGCTTCGGGCATGCACGTTCACCAGTCGCTCTGGAAGGGCGAGACCAATTTGTTCTACGACAAGGGCGACTACGCCGAGCTGAGCCAGCTCGCGCGCTACTATATCGGCGGGCTTTTGAGCCACGCTTGGGCGTTGTGCGGGCTCTGCGCCCCCACCACGAACTCCTACCGGCGCCTGGTGCCGGGTTATGAAGCTCCGATCAACCTCGTCTACTCCCAGCGCAATCGCTCCGCCTGCTGCCGGATTCCAATGTATTCGCCGAATCCGCGCGCAAAGCGCGTCGAGTTTCGTTCACCCGATCCGTCCTGCAATCCCTACCTGGCCTTCGCTGCAATGCTGATGGCCGGCCTCGACGGTATCGACAAGCAGATCGACCCTGGCAGCCCGATCGACAAGAATCTCTACGACCTCCCGCCTGCGGAGGCGAAGGAAGTGAAGTCCACGCCGGGATCGCTGGACCAGGCGCTCGACGCGCTCGAGCGCGATCACGCATTCATGCTACGCGGGGGTGTCTTCACCGCCGACGTGATCGAAACCTGGCTCGAATACAAGCGCAAGAAGGAGGTCGACCCGATCCGGCTGCGACCGCATCCTTACGAGTTCCATTTGTATTACGACATCTAGGGCATTCTTTCGACGAGGGTCGCCTCCGCGATCACGTGCTTGCGCGCCTCTCGCTCGATGTCGCTGCAGGATGCATTGGCCTTTGTCGACAGGCCCTCCATCGAGAGGGCAAGCAGTCGGAAATGATAATGATGAGGCCCATGGCCGTGCGGCGGACACGGGCCGCCATAGCCCACCTTCCGAAAATCGTTGACGGCTTGCTTCATTCTGGCGTTCTGCGCGGCGTTGATCGCAAATTCCGTGACCGCCGGCGGAATGTTGTAGACTGCCCAATGATGCCATTTGCCGGCGGGCGCATCTGGATCGTCGCAGAGCAGGACAAGACTCCGCGCCCCCTCCGGCGCGTCGCTCCATTGCAGAGGTGGCGAAAGATTTTCGCCATCACAGGTAAACCGTCGCGGAATTGCGGCACCATCGGCGAAGGCGCTTGAAACGAGTTTCATGGCTCTCTCCTCGATCCGATTGATGTATTCTAGCTCGATCCTGCCCGGTGCGGAATCCATCGCCGTCCCCTAAGATGAGGGGAGATGCATTTGGAACTGTTGCAGCAGAATTGTTGTCATGCGACCGCTTTTCCATCCTAGCCTGGTCAACGGTCGCTACGGCGATCCGACGGTCTATGTCGAGACGCTGTTCGAGAAACGAAGCCTGCTGTTCGATATTGGAGAGATTGCTTCACTGGCGCCACGGAAGATCCGACGCGTCGACCAGGTCTTTGTCTCGCATGCTCATATCGATCATTTCGTTGGCTTCGACCATCTGCTGCGTTTGCTCGTCGGGCACGAGAAATCGGTACAGCTGTTCGGTCCGCCCGGCCTAGCCGAGCACGTCTTTCACAAGCTTCAGGCCTATCGCTGGAACCTGGTCGAAAACTATCCCTGCGATCTTGTTTTCGACGTCAGCGAACTTGGAGTGGAAAATTCCATCTCCACCACGCGGTTCCGGCTGAGGAAAGGCTTCGCGGCAGAGCCATCCGTCTCTCGCAAGACCATTGCGGGCGTACTCTGCGATGAACCGACCCATCGCGTGTCAGCCGCGATCCTTGAGCATGGCACGCCCTGCCTCGGCTTTGCGCTGCAGGAAGCGGCCCATGTCAACGTATGGAAGAATAGGCTGTCGGAGCGTGGGCTACCCGTCGGTCCCTGGTTGCTCTCGCTGAAGAAGGCCGTCGTCGAGCGTCGCCCCGACGATCATTTGATCCGTATCGAAGAAGCGGCCAAGTCGGATCGCCTCGTGCCACTCGCAAGCCTGCGCGACATCGTGACGGTCACTGCCGGGCAGAAAATCGCCTATGTGACCGACGTTGCCGACACGCCGGCCAATCGTGCCGCCATCGTGGCGCTGATTCAGAATGCAGACATCCTCTTCATCGAGGCGGCGTTTGCGGACGCGGATGCCGTAATAGCGAAGGAGCGGGCTCATCTTACCACCACGGCTGCCGGAGAAGTCGCACGGGAAGCCAATGTCCGCCGCGTCGAGCCCTTTCACTTCTCTCCGCGCTATGCGGGAGAGCAGGGGCGGATGCTGGCCGAGGTGATGGCGGCGTTCGGGGCGCCTCGCGCCTGAGACTCGGAAAGGTTACGCCCGATGTTGACCCAGATTTATGAAATCTCTACCCCCGAAGAGGCGTCAGCACTTTCGGCCATTGGTATCGACCATATCGGCGTGCTCGTCGGAGACGGCCAATTTCCGCGCGAACTGTCGATCTCGGCGGCTTCCAAGATCGGAGCGGCAATTGTACCGCCATCGAAATTCTCGGCACTGTTCCTGACCCGGGATCTCTCCTTGATTGCGTCCTGGGCGCGCGAGCTCAACCCCGCAATCGTCCATTTGGGAGCCAGCGCCGAACTGCTTTCCCCGCAAGATGTTGCTTCGCTCAAACGCATGTTGCCCGGGATCGTCGTGATGAGAAGCATACCGGTGTTCTCCGAAGAAAGCGTCGCGATTGCCGAGAGCTACGTTGGCATTGCAGACTTTCTGCTGCTCGACAGTTATCGGTCCACCGACAAGCAGATCGGCGCGCTCGGCGTGACGCATGATTGGAATATCAGTCGCCGCATCGTGGACGTCGTCCGTATTCCGGTCGTCCTCGCAGGCGGCCTCGGACCGGACAACGTCGCAGCAGCGATCCAAGCTGTCCGCCCAGCCGGCGTCGACTCCAAGACGAAGACGGATCAGGACGGTTCGCATGCCAAGGACCTGGAGCGAGTCCGCCGGTTCCACGAAGCGGCTCGGGCGGCGGCTGACAATCGCTTTCCGTCGGCCTAACATGAATCGTGTAGCCCTCTCCTGGAGGAGCGCGGCCATGGAACTCACCGTCGTACCCATCGTCAAGCCGGACGCGGCCAACTTCATCTTCGGTCAGTCGCATTTCATCAAGACCGTGGAAGACCTCCACGAGGCGCTCGTTGGCACGGTTCCGGGCATCCGCTTCGGGCTGGCCTTCTGCGAGGCCTCCGGCAAGCGGCTGGTGCGCTGGTCGGGCAATGACGAAGCGGCCCTCACCCACGCCCGCAACAACGCATTGGCCATCGGCGCCGGCCACACTTTTCTGATCTTCCTGGGCGACGGCTTCTTTCCGGTCAACGTCCTAGCTGCCGTGCGCTCGGTGCCGGAGGTCTGCCGCATCTACTGCGCGACGGCCAACGCCACGCAGGTGATCGTCGCGCAAACCGAGCTCGGCCGTGGCGTGCTCGGCGTAGTGGATGGCGCCTCACCGCTGGGTATCGAGACCGACGCCGACATTGCGTGGCGGAAGGACCTCCTGAGGAAGATCGGCTACAAGCTGTAGCGACCGGATGAAGCGGTTGCGATGAAATACGCCTCCGGCGCTAAAGCGCGATGAGATTAGGTCGAATCGTCATCGCGCTTTAGTTGTTTGAGCATGATCTTTTCGGAAAACCGCTTCACACTTTTCGGGATCATGCTCTAGATCAGCGCAGCCCTGGACGACACGTGGTGGCTCGCGATCTTCCAGTCGCCGTCTTCACGCACGATCACCCAGGTCAGTTTGACCGAGAGCTGCGCGGCCTCTTCGTCGAGGTCGAATGATGCGATCGCGGCCATGTTAATCACATCGGGCACGACCTCAGCCGCAGCCACCTCGGAGAAGCCGACGCTCGGCTGGCGCCATCGCGGCAGGCCGTTGAAATAGTCGGCGACGCCATCCCTGCCGCGATAGAGCTTCGGGTTGGAGCCGAAGAAGAACGCGTTCTTCGCATAGAGCGACGACAGCGCGGCCGCATCGAGCGTCGCGAAGCCGGCGCACCATTTCGCGATGATGGCGGAAACGATGGCGTCGGCGTCGCTGCTCATGCCCTCGCCTCAGCCCTTCGCGACTTCCTTCGCGAACGTATCGCGCAGGCCGATCGTGCGCGAGAACACCGGCTTGCCCGGCGTCGAGTCCTTGTCGCGCACGAAATAGCCCTGGCGCTCGAACTGCATCGGCTCGGTCGAATTGCTCTCCGCAACGGATGCCTCGACCCGCGCATCGGCGAGGATCTCCAGCGAATTCGGATTGAGATCGGCCGCGAAATTCGAGGCGTCCGGGCTCGGATTGGCGAACAGCTGGTTGTAGATGCGGATCTCCGCCGGCTGCGACGTCGCCGCCGGCAGCCAATGCATGGTCGCCTTGACCTTGCGGCCGTCGGGCGCGTTGCCGCCCTTGGTCGCGGGATCATAGGTGCAGCGCAGCTCCACCACCTCGCCCTTGTCGTTCTTGATCACGCCGGTGCACTTGACGAAATAGGCGTAACGCAGCCGCACCTCGTTGCCCGGCGACAGGCGAAAGAACTTCTTCGGCGGGTTCTCCATGAAGTCGTCCTGCTCGATATAGAGCTCGCGGCCGAACGTGATCTTCCGCGTGCCGGCCGACGGATCGTCGGGATGATTGACCGCATCGAGCTCCTCGGTCTGCCCTTCCGGATAGTTCTCGATCACGACCTTGAGCGGCCTCAAGACTGCCATGCGCCGCTGCGCCGTGCGGTTCAGCTCCTCGCGGATGCAGAACTCCAGCATGCCGACATCGACGACGCTGTTGGCCTTGGCAACGCCGATGCGCTTGACGAACTCGCGCAGCGCGGCCGGCGGCACGCCGCGGCGGCGCATGCCCGCCATGGTCGGCATGCGCGGATCGTCCCAGCCCGCGACATGGCCGTCGCGGACGAGCTGGGTCAGCACGCGCTTGGACAGCAGCGTGTAGGTCAGGTTCAGCCGCGCGAATTCGTACTGGTGCGGCTGTGACGGCACCGGCAGCTTCTCGATGAACCAGTCGTACAGCGGCCGGTGGTCCTCGAACTCCAGCGTGCAGATCGAATGCGTGATGCCTTCAATGGCGTCCGACTGGCCGTGGGCATAGTCGTAGCTCGGATAGATGCACCATGCGTCGCCGGTGCGCGGATGGTGCGCATGCAGGATGCGGTACAGCACGGGGTCGCGCAGGTTGATGTTGCCCGCGGCCATGTCGATCTTGGCCCGCAGCACGCGCGCGCCGTTGGGGAATTCACCGGCCTTCATGCGGCGGAACAGGTCGAGATTCTCCTCCACCGAGCGGTCGCGGCACGGCGAGTTCTTGCCGGGCTCCGTCAGCGTACCGCGCGAGGCGCGGATCTCCTCCTGGGTCTGGTCGTCGACATAAGCGAGGCCGTCGCGGATCAGCTTCTCCGCCCATTCGTACAGGCGGTCGAAATAGTCCGAGGCGAAGAACAGGTTCTTGCCCCAGTCGAAGCCGAGCCAGCGCACGTCGGCCTGGATGGAATCGATATATTCCTGCTCTTCCTTGACCGGATTGGTGTCGTCGAAGCGCAGGTGGCAGCGGCCCGGAAACTCCTGGGCGATGCCGAAATTGAGGGCGATCGACTTGGCGTGACCGATATGCAGGTAGCCGTTCGGCTCCGGCGGGAACCGGGTCACGATTTCCTTGTATTTGCCCTGGTCGAGGTCGGCCTGGATGATGTCACGAATGAAATCGCGCCCAACCTCAGCTGCCACCGGTTCTGTCATTTCCGAAAATCCTGTAGGGAAATCAGCGGTTCTTCTGCCAAATTCGCGTGGCCGCGCCAAGGCCTCTAGCCGTCCGCCGTCGGGCTTTAGTTATGCTCCGGTCCTGCTATACACCACCGCCTCCAATGCATAGGCCCTGCCAAGAATGACCGATTCCGTCGTCACCCGCTTTGCCCCCTCGCCGACCGGCTTCCTCCACATCGGCGGCGCCCGTACGGCGCTGTTCAACTGGCTCTTTGCCAAGAAGCATGGCGGCAAGATGCTGCTGCGGATCGAGGACACCGACCGGGAACGCTCCACTGAGGCTGCGATCGGCGCCATTCTCGACGGGCTGAAGTGGCTCGAGCTCGGCTGGGATGGCGAGGTCATCTACCAGTTCGCCCGCGCCGCCCGGCACCGCGAGGTCGCCGAGCAGCTGCTGGCCGACGGCAAGGCCTATCGCTGCTACGCCACCGCCGAGGAGCTCGCCGCCATGCGCGAGAAGGCGCGGGCGGAAGGGCGCACCCGCCTCTATGACGGCATGTGGCGCGACCGCGATCCGGCGACGGCTCCGAGCGACGTGAAGCCCACCATCCGCCTGCGCGCGCCGCAGACCGGCGAGACTGTGATCGAGGACCAGGTCCAGGGCCGCGTGGTCTGGCAGAACGAGAACCTCGACGATCTAGTCCTGCTGCGGGGCGACGGCAACCCGACCTACATGCTCGCCGTGGTGGTCGACGATCACGACATGGGCGTCACCCATGTGATCCGCGGCGATGACCATCTGATCAATGCCGCCCGCCAGAAGCAGATCTACGATGCGATGGGCTGGGCGCTGCCGAGCATGTCCCACATTCCCCTGATCCACGGCCCGGACGGCTCGAAACTGTCCAAGCGACACGGCGCGCTTGGCGTCGATGCCTACCGCGCCATGGGGTACCTGCCGGCCGCGCTCCGCAATTATCTCGTCCGGCTCGGCTGGAGCCATGGCGACCAGGAGATCTTCTCGACCGAAGAGATGATCGAAGCGTTCGATCTCGCCAGCGTCGGCCGCGCCGCCGCCCGCTTCGACTTCGCCAAGCTGGAAAACCTCAACGGCCATTACATCCGCCACGCCGACGATCAATCACTCGTGAGGATGTTCGAGGACGTGCTCGACCACATTGTGCCGAGCCGTGACGAGATTAAGGCCAAATTAAACGACACCACGCGCGCGCAGCTTCTCAAGGCCATGCCGGCCCTGAAGGAGCGCGCCAAGACCTTGATCGAGCTGATCGACGGCGCCCATTTCATCTTCGCCGACCGGCCGCTGGCGCCGGATCCCAAGGCGCAGGCGCTGCTGACGCCCGAGAACCGCAAGCTGATCGGCCAGCTCCATTCCGCACTGGAGAAAGTCGAGACGTGGAGCGGCGCCACCACCGAGGCCGCGCTGCGCGCCTTTGCCGAGGAAAATAGTCTCAAGCTCGGCGCGGTCGCCCAGCCGCTGCGGGCGGCGCTCACCGGACGGACGACGTCACCTGGTATATTTGAGGTTTTGGACGTGCTGGGACGCCAGGAGAGCCTCGCCCGGCTCAAGGATCAGTCTACGACGTAAGTCGATCATGCGTGCGGCGATCTTGCAGCGCACATAGCAATAATATACCCATCTCCCCCACATTCTGGAACATCCGGCCTGCCCCCATGGTCTCCCTGGGGGCCTCCGGCTCCGGGCCCGTTTCACCACACATCGGGGACCTCTGATGGACGCAAAACCAAGCCCAAAGACCGCGACGCTGACGGTCGGAAACAATAATTTCGATCTCCCGATCCTCAGCGGCAGCGTCGGGCCTGACGTCATCGATATCGGCAAGCTCTACGGCCAGTCCGGCCTGTTCACCTACGATCCGGGCTTCACCTCGACCGCGAGCTGCCAGTCCAAGATCACCTATATCGACGGCGACGCGGGCGTGCTGGAATACCGCGGCTACCCGATCGAGCAGCTCGCCGAGCACGGCGACTTCCTGGAGACCTGCTATCTCCTGCTCTACGGGAACCTGCCGAGCGCCGCGCAGAAAAAGGACTTCGACTACCGCGTGACCCATCACACGATGGTGCACGAGCAGATGGCCCGCTTCTTCCAGGGCTTCCGCCGCGACGCCCATCCGATGGCGATCATGGTTGCGGCCGTCGGCGCCCTCGCCGCGTTCTATCACGACTCCACCGACATCAACGATCCGAAGCAGCGCATGATCGCCTCCATGCGCATGATCGCAAAGATTCCGACTCTGGCCGCGATGGCCTACAAGTACACCGTCGGCCAGCCCTTCGTTTATCCGAAGAACTCGCTCGGCTTTGCCGAGAACTTCCTGAACATGTGCTTCGCGGTGCCCTGCGAAGACTACAAGGTCAGCCCGGTGCTCGCCGACGCTCTGGAGAAGATCTTCATCCTGCACGCCGATCACGAGCAGAACGCCTCGACCTCGACGGTGCGCATCGCCGGCTCCTCGGGCGCCAACCCGTTCGCCTGCATCGCGGCCGGCATCGCCTGCCTCTGGGGCCCGGCCCATGGCGGCGCCAACGAGGCCGCACTGAACATGCTCTATCAGATCGGCACGGTCGACAAGATCCCCGAGTTCATCGCCAAGGTGAAGGACAAGAACTCCGAAGTCCGCCTGATGGGCTTTGGCCACCGGGTCTACAAGAACTACGATCCGCGCGCCAAGATCATGCAGAAGATGTGTCATGCCGTGCTCAAGGAGACCGGCCATGGCGACGATCCGATGCTGAAGGTGGCGATGGAGCTCGAGAAGATCGCGCTCAGCGACCAATACTTCATCGACCGCAAGCTCTACCCGAACGTCGACTTCTATTCGGGCATCACGCTCAAGGCGATGGGCTTCCCGGTCTCGATGTTCACCGTGCTGTTCGCGGTCGCCCGCACCGTCGGCTGGATCAGCCAGTGGAGCGAGATGATCGAGGATCCGCATCAGAAGATCGGCCGCCCGCGCCAGCTCTACACCGGCGTCGCCAAGCGGGATTACGTGCCGATCGACAAGCGCTAACGTCAGGCCATCACGGCTTTCGGAACGGCGTCATCGCAAGATGGCGCCGTTTTTCCGTTTGCCCACCCTACGAAACGGACTGCACCGCTCCACTTGCTGCCGCGCACAACAACAAGTCGGATCATCGCGCCAGCCAACGCTTGACAGCCGAAACCCTTCGCGCGCAAATTCTTACACTAAGTAAGAATGACGACAGGGATGGAAATGCCGGAGCAGCCGAGAAGTCGGCGGCAGACGCGCGCTGCCATTTTGACTCATCTGCTTCAGTCGGGCGGTTCGTTTCGTCCGCCTCTGGCCAAGGCCGTGCGCCTGTCGGAAGCGAGCCTGTCGCGCATCCTGCTTGACCTCAAGGCCGAAGGCCTGATCGAGGAAGTGCGGCGGCCTGCCCCTTACGTCGGTGGCCCGACCGGCCTCGTGTCGCTCGACGGCGCGGTGGCGCTGGCAGCCTTCGAGCTGACGGCGCAGCGGCTCAGCGTCGGTGTCGGCGGCCTGTCTGGCGAGCTGCACTACACCGAGCGGGTGCCGCTGCCGAAGACGCCGAACGTCGAGACCGTCGGCCGGGCGTTTCACGAAGCCATGACTTTGTTGCGAGACTGGACGCGGCGCCGCCGGATCACCCTGTCCCAGATCGGCGTCTCGATTCCCGGCCTCGGCCGTCTCAGCATATCGGCCAATCCGATCATTCCCTGCGACGTCGCTCGCATCAGTGACATGTTCGGCGAGATGTTCGCGGGCGTGCCGCTCGAATTCACCAATTCGGTCGTCGCGCATGCCACTTTTCACCGCTGCCGCACGGAAAATTATCCGTTCAACGACACGCATCTGTTCGTGCTCGTCAGCCACGGTGTCGCCGGCGCCTGGATGGATGATCCGGCTGAGGCCGACGCCCTGCAGCCGATCGAGCTCGGCCACATGGTGTTCGGGCCTGATGGACCGCGCTGCCGCTGCGGACATCATGGCTGCGTCGAGGCCTATGCGTCTATTCCCGCGCTGGCCGAGCTTCTCGGCGTTTCCGAAGCCGAGCTGCTCCAGCTCGGCAACGAATGGGTCAACACGGTCCCGATCTCATCGCGCGTGCGGCAGGAGTTGCGCCGGCGGCTGTTCCGGCTCGGCCTTGCGATCGGCAACACGCTGAACGTCAAGCCGTGCGGCGGCGTTGCGATCAGCGGCTGGCCGTCGCTTCTATCGGAAGAGGATCGGAAACCAATGGTCGATGGGATCGACGCCTGCCTGCTGGGCGGACGCAAATTGGCGCAGGTCTCCCTCGCCTTCGTGCCGCCGTCGACCGGCAACGATCCGCAGGCTGCGCTCGCCTTCGCCGCCTTCTGTCTCGCCAGCCGCGGCGGCATGCCAGCGGCATCGACGGAGGCGGCCTGACATGCGCTGAGCCTAAACGCCCCACAAGCGTGAAAACTTTCACACCGGGAGGAACTGCCATGCCGATCACAACAACAAGGCGTCGTCTGCTCGCTGGATCTGCTGCCGCGCTCGCATTTCCGGCCTTTGCCCGCGCGCAAGGCGCGGCCAAGCCGCGACTGACCGCGATCTCGCAATGGTCCGCGGGCAGCGACGGAGCCGCCATTACGGCGCTCGGCAAGAAATTCGAGGAGAAGGGCGGGGTTTGGCAGCACTCGCCCGTCCCCGGCTTCACGACCGAGATGATGAACAAGCTGCGCGCTCAGATCATGGCCGGCGATCCGCCTGCCTGCTCGCAACTCAAGGGTCCCGAGATTGCGGCCTGGTCGAAGATTGCCCCCACCGTCAATCTCGACGCCCTCGTCGCTGCTGCCGGCTACGAGAAGGTGGTCGCTCCAGACCTTGCAAAACTGCACAAGCCCGGCGGCAAATGGATTGCGCTGCCGCTGCAGATCTACAGCACCAACATGTTGTTCCTGTCCAAACGCGCGATGGACAAGGGCAAGGCGGACAAGGTCCCCGTCACCTGGGCTGACTTCAACGACCTCGCCGAAAAGATGAAGACGGGCGGCGTCGCCTATCCCATCGCCAATGGCGGCACCCGCCCGGACGACGGACAGAAATTCGAGGCTGCTCTGGCGGGCATCAGTCCTCTCGCCTATCGCGCGGCCATCATGAATCTCGAGAAGAAGGCCCTTGAAGGTCCGGAGATCAAGGCTGCGTTCGCGCAGGTGCGCAAGATCGCCGACTGGATGGATCCCAATGTCGGCGCCCAGCATTTCTCGACCAACCTGAAACGCTTCATCGACGGCGACATGGGCATGATGATCATGGGCGGATGGGCGCAGGGCGTATTGCGCAATGCCGGCTTCAAGCTCGAGGACTTCATGATCGCGCCAGGCCCGAGCGATAACAGCAAGCCGGTCTTCCTGCTGAACGCTGACGCCTTCATCTTCTGGCAGCGCAAGGAGCCCGACCTGCAAGCCGGCCAGACGCTGATGGCCCAGCTCGTCATGGATCCTGCGATCCAGACGATGTATTCGCAGATCACAGGATCGATCCCGGTGCGCACCGATGTCGATCTGTCCGGTGAAGGCTGGTCGGATGGGCAACGGCGAACCGCAGCCGCCCTGAAAGACGCTATCGCCAGCAACCAGGCGGTCCTGAGCCTTGCGCACAACATGGCGCAGGAAAACGGAATGACCGCGGCGATGATCGATGTGATCACGGAGTACGTGAAGAACAAGACGATCAAGCCGGAGCAGGCAGCCACCCGCCTCGCCGAGGCTGTCGAGGGCGCACGTTGATCAAACCGGTCGCAACAAGACCGGGCCGGCCGGCGGTTCCTGACGTGATCCGCCGGCTGCCCGAATATCTGATGATCTGGGTGCCGCTGCTGCTGTCGGCCGCGCATCTCGTGTCGTTCTCGCTGTGGACGCTCTGGATCTCGTTCACGCCGTCCACGCTGATCCCTGTTACGGGCTGGGTGGGCTTGCGCAACTATTCGGCGGTCACGGCATCGCGCAACTGGCAGATCGCGTTCGACAATCTGCTGCTGTTTGGCAGCGCTTTCGTGCTGCTGAGCGCAGCGACCGGCCTCATCCTCGCAATCCTGCTCGATCAGCGCATTCGCGGCGAGAACGTGCTGCGATCCATCTTTCTTTATCCCTTGGCCGTGTCGTTCGTGGTCACCGGCACGGTCTGGAGCTGGCTGCTCAATCCCGGTCTCGGAATCCAGAAGCTGGTCCACGACCTCGGCTGGACCTCCTTCAAGTTCGACTGGCTGATCGACCGCGACATGGCGATCTGGACCATTGTCATCGCTGCCATCTGGCAATCCTCGGGCTTCGCCATGGCGCTCTTCCTGGCCGGCCTTCGCTCGGTCGATTCCGACATCATCAAGGCCGCGCAGATCGACGGCGCGGGACCGGTCCGAACCTACCGGCGCATCATCCTGCCGTCGCTGTGGCCGATCACCGTCACCGTCGTCGTGATCCAGTTGCAGTTCGCGATTTCGACCTTCGATCTCGTGCGCGCGCTCACCAACGGCGGACCGGGAATCGCGACCCAGCTGCCGGCGCTCGTCGTCTACGATCTGATGTTCCAGCGCAGCCTGCTCGGCCGCGGCGCCGCGGCGGCTGTGCTGATGTTGCTCATCCTTCTCGCGGTGCTGCTGCCCTATGCGGCGTGGCGATATATCCAGCGACGGCGAGCCGCCCATGCCTGATCGCAGCTTCGCACCTAGCCGGATTTTGATCTATCTCGCCGTTTCGTTGATCGCCGCGGCCTGGCTCGCGCCGCTCGTCGTTGTGGTGCTGAACTCGCTGCGGAGCAACGAGGAGATCGCGCAGGGATCGATGATCGGCTGGCCGCAGCATCTGGCCTGGAGCAATTACGCCGCAGCCTGGAGCGGCTTCTGCGTCGCCGAGACCTGCGCCGGCATCCGGCCCTACATGCTGAACTCCGCGCTGGTCACGATTCCCGCCACGATCTTCTCGACCCTGCTCGGCGCAATCGCAGGCTACGCCGTGTCGCTCTGGCGTTTTCGCGGCGACAACTGGATCTACGGTATCGTGACGCTTGGCCTGTTCCTCCCGCAGCAGATGCGCCTGTTGCCCTGGACCATCGTGCTGCGGGACGTCGGCCTCATCAACACGCTGACCGGCCTCGTGGTGATTCATACCATTCAGGGGCTCTCCTTCACCACGCTGTTCTGCCGCAACTATTATGTCGCCATTCCCCATGAATTGATCCGGGCCGCGCGCATCGACGGGGCGGGCTTCTTTCGCATCTTCTGGCGCATCATCCTGCCGCTCTCCGGGCCGATCCTGATCGTCACGGTGATCTGGCAGTTCACCCATATCTGGAACGAGTTCCTCTATGGCGTGACGTTCACCACCGGCCAGCAGCAGCCCGTCACCGCAGCTCTCATCGCGCTGTCCGCCGCAGTCGCCGATATCCCGCAGCATGGCGTGCAGAGCGCAGCGGTGATCATCGCCGCGCTGCCCACGCTGTTGATCTACCTCCTCGGCGGCAAGTACTTCGTCCGCGGCCTGACTGCCGGGGCCGTGAAATGATGGAGTTGTCATGGCGGCACTGAGCATTCGCGCCCTATCCAAGCGTTACGCCAATCTGGAGGTGCTGAAGGACATCGCGCTCGACATCGAGAGCGGCGAGTTCACCGTGCTGGTTGGCCCGTCCGGCTGCGGCAAGTCCACCCTGCTCAACATCGTCGCCGGGCTCGACCGCCCGAGCGCGGGGACGATCGAAATCGGCGGGCGCGTCGTCAACGATGTCGCACCGAAGGACCGCGACATCGCCATGGTGTTCCAATCCTACGCGCTCTATCCCTCGATGACGGTGCGCCAGAACATCACCTTCGGCATGGAATGCCGTCACGTTCCCAAGGCCGAGCAGGACGCTGCGGTCGCGAATGTCGCAAAACTGCTCCAGATCGAGCCGCTGCTCGGCCGCAAGCCCTCGCAATTGTCCGGCGGCCAGCGCCAGCGCGTGGCGATGGGGCGCGCGCTGGTGCGCAATCCCCTGCTCTTCCTGTTCGACGAGCCGCTCTCCAATCTCGACGCCAAGCTGCGCGTCGAGATGCGGATGGAGATCAAGCGCCTGCACCAGCGCATCGGCGCCACCATCGTCTATGTCACCCACGACCAGATCGAGGCAATGACGATGGCGACGCGGATCGCGGTGATGCATCAGGGCAGCGTGCAGCAATTCGCCGACCCCGACACCGTGTACCGCTATCCTGCCAATCTGTTCGTGGCGCGCTTCATGGGCTCGCCGCCGATGAACACCATGCCGGCGCGGCTCGAGGCCAACAATGACGGGCCGGTCGTCGTGATCGGCGCGGGACGACCCGACGAGCTTCGGCTGCGCCTCAAGGGATACGACGCCGCAGCACCCTTTGTCGGGCGCAAGGTAGTGTTCGGAATCAGGCCGGAATGCATTGCCGAGGGCAGCCGCACGTTTTCCAGCGAGGCGCCTGTCCTCGTCGAGGCGCCGGTGGAACTGGTCGAGCCGACCGGTGCCGAGACGATGGTGTTGTTGCGGCTCGGGGGCGAGCCCGCGATGGCGCGAATCTCCCCGGACATCCGCCCCGCGCCCGGCACGTCCGCCGCCTTCGCGCTCGACACCCGCCGCATTTGCCTGTTCGACCCCGAGACGGAGCGCCTGATCGCATGACGAAGACGACCTATTCCAGCCTTGCCGGCCGCGTGGTGTTGATTACCGGAGGCGCCAGCGGCATCGGCGCCGCCTTCGTCCGGGCCTTCGCGGGCCAAGGCGCCCGGGTCGGCTTCCTCGACATCGATAGGGACGCGGGCGAAGCCCTAATACGGGAGATAGCGGCTTCGTCCGGACCCGCGCCGCTGTTCGTGCCCTGCGATCTCCTCGACATCGATGCCCTGCGCAGCGCGATGGCAGAGGCCCACCGTTCGCTCGGCGATGCCGCCGTTCTCGTCAACAACGCCGCCAACGATCAGCGCCAGGTTCTCGCTGAGGTGACGCCAGCCGAGTTCGACTGGATGATCGGCGTCAATCTCAAGCACGTCTTCTTCACAGCGCAAGCGGTGGTGCCGCAGATGCAGGCGCGCGGCGGCGGCTCGATCATCAACATGTCGTCGATCGCCTGGATGCGCGGCGCGCCGGCGCTGCCGGTCTATGCCGCCGCGAAAGCGGCGATCGTCGGCTTCACCAACTCGCTGGCGCGGTCGGTCGGTCCCGACCGCATTCGCGTCAACGCGATAGCGCCGGGCATGGTGATCACCGAGCGCCAGCGCCGGCTGTGGTATCCGGACGATCGGGTCATTGCCGAGATGCGCTCGCGCCAGGCGGTGCCCGATGCGGTGACGCCCGAGGACATCGCCAACATGGCGCTGTTCCTCGCCTCCGACGACAGCCAGCGCATCACCAGCCAGTGTTTCAGGGTCGATGGCGGACTTGCTTAGCGCGTGTGCTCATAAAATCGTTTCGGGTCCGCTTTGCTGTCCGAGTGAAACGTCAAACACACATATCAATGCATGCCGCTGGGCCAATCGGCGCTTTAAGCGCAGCACACCTGATCGCAAGACGTGATTTTCGACAATAGCGATTGAAACTAGGAAACCTTGGGGAGTTCGCGCGTTTAGGGGCCGGAGCAAGCGGTGGAGGAGAAACATGCGAACAGCAATTCTCGCGTTGATTGTAGTTGCCGGGAGCGCAATTGCCTTCCAAGCAACGGCCCAACAGCAAAAGGCAGCACCCAGTGAGCAAACCAAGGAGGAGATGAACCGCGACGTAGACCAAGGCCTCAAGGCTGGTCAGCCTGGCGAGCAGATGCAGCGCGATGCGGACAAAGGGATCAAGACCCGCAACTCCGGAGAGTCCGGATACGTGGCCGATCAAGACAAGCCGGCCGCTTCTGCGCATCCTCCGGGCCGACCGGGAAGTGAGCAGACCACGGGTTCGGGTGGCCAGACCAGCACTCCGAAATAGAACACTTGGCGTGCGCTCTGCGTCTGTGGCGAGCTGCGTGGGCGCCGGAAGTGGCTAACTCACGGTTCGCATTCGGTCCCGGGTTAGCGTACAGGGTACCGGCGCCTCACGGCAGGAATGCTGCCCGTCTGTTGTCAGATCGTCACGCGGCTGCCGTCGAAACGCGTGAAGGAGAAGCCTTCGAACGGCTCGCGAAGGGTAGCGCGCTCGTCCCGCAACATGCAGATGGCCACTTCCTCACCGACCACCATCGAGGCGGAGGCGTCGGAACGCCAGTGGATGCCCGCCCAATTCCGTCCGAAGCCGAAATTCACGGCGAGCTTGTTCAACTCTCCGCCGACCGTAAGCGGCGGGCCGTCATAGGGCACGAGCCTTGTCGGGTCAGCCGGATCGGGCTGCACCGGATTGGCGATGACGCGGCTCTCGTCGAAAAACGCCTTCAATATGGTAGCCGTGACCGCCCCAACGCTCGTTGCCCCGCCGGGATAGGTGGAGTGGAAGGGAGCGCCCTCCGGATAGGTTTGCGACAACAGATAGGTGCCGTATTTGGCTTTGCTGCGTGCGAGGGCTTCCGATTTCAGGAAATCATCGTGCAGGGGGTAGTCGCTCACGCCGTTGGCGAGGCGATGGTGCGTCAGAGCGCCGTAAGCCTCCGGCCGCACCGCCCGGTGTACGAAATACTTCTGCCAATAAGACGCGCGGACGGAGTTACTGATCCCCGTGGCGAGCAGTGCCTGGACGTAGGGCAACCCGAAGGTGCCACCACCGGGGCCCTGGGTTTTCGATTTCCGATACGGGTTCGTGGGGGAGGACACGGGCTCTGCCGGTGGATACATCCCGGCGTAGCGCTTGTCGGCCCCGCCGCCTGGGGTCGCAAGGAGCAGCGCTGCCGCCCACCCAAGTGCAGGACCAGAGTGGATATACTCTGCGAGATCTCGTCCTGTCGTGATGTATCGCGGTGTCGCGTCGAACTGCAACTGGCGCTTCGGTGCGGCGCCATTCTGGATGGCCAGCCACTCCTCGTAGTCGGTGAGGAATTCGCTGGCTGGCGACGCGGTACGAATTTGAGCACTCATCCACTGTGAGGCATAGGGTACGTCCCTGAGCAGGAACTGCGAGATCAGCGGACCGTCCAAAACGCCTGGAGGCGTGACGGAGCGGCCCTTCGGGTCGCCTGCGTCGAAATAAAGCGCATTGGCGCGGAACAGCGTGCCGGGCGTGACCCGCCCACCGGACTTCGGCCCTCGGAAATCGGCAAGCTTGTTGATCTCCTCGGTTGCCGCAAGCACGTCCCGATTGGAGGTGTCGTCGCGCAACTCGGTAAGCGGGACATCACGCAGCAGGGATTGCCAATATACCTCGATCGCCTCGCCGCCGCGCTCCGCACTTGCAAGAGCCGGTGCCGGGGGTATTCCGATCTGAGTAGGGTTTATGCCGCTGAGGCTGACTGCCAGCGTGCCCAAGGGATTGACCAGTTTGCGAGTGCCGCCGAGCGGAATCTTCTCGAAATCGGCGGGATCGCCCGACTGGCAGGCGGCATAGAGAGCCTGCCAAGCCTCCGGTGTCACTTCGCCGCGTTTGTCGTGCGGCAGGCCACGTGAATCGGAACCGATCTTGTTAGTGTAGCGCGCCTCGTCGCCGTTCGTCGGGTGGGGCGCGACGGAGATTTTCTCGTTGTTGCTCGCACAAACCCCGCGGACTTCGAAGGCGCGGTGTTTGAACGCCTCGTCGAGCGGTCGGGCATCCGCGCTCGCGGGCTGCGCCAGCGCCGGGGCGAACCCGGGCATGCTCGGCGGAGGCGCAAGCACGGCGGCGCCAACCGCAATGCCGGTCCCGCCAAGCAGCGAGCGACGAGTGATTGCGGTCGACAGGCCCGGCGACGCCAGGCGGGATTCAGTTGAATTGGTGGAATGGTCAGCCATGGAGGCCTCCTCCCTCGCGGGAACATTTCGGCAGGATTGCGCCGGAGCCGCCTGATTACTTGCATGCTGCAGTCGAAATCATTTGCCGGGAGGACACTGAGAGATTGACTCAGATCAATGGTGAGTCGAGCAGACCAATTGTGCACCGGCGGGGACACCGCCCACCGTGTCTTTGCACAGCGCATGTGTCCATCGGAGCAATGACGGTCAGGCGCCGATCGAGGCAAGCACGGCCCCGCGTTCACCGCCGATAGCCGACATCCCAACAGCCTCGGCGTTACTCGGCTAAGGACCTATTCCGGAAGTCCGCGGCTGTTTAGGATCACAAGCTGCCGATCGCGGCCAAGCCAATTGCCAGGCCTTCGCCAGCCGACGTTTATGAGACGCCCTAGCTCGTTCACCGGCCCTGACGCATCGTCGCGAGCACGATGTCGGCGGCGAGCACGCTCGGCGATTTGTTGCCGGTCGACATGATCTGATCGAGCCTGGCGAATGCCTCGACCTGCGCTCGGCGGAGCGGCGAATCCGTCAGCAGCGCGGACAGCGCAGGCGCCAGCTTCTCCGGCGTGCACGCCTCCTGCAAATACTCCGGAATGACATCCTTGCCGATCACGAGATTGGCGAGAATCACCGAGGAGACGCGGATCGCGCGGCGCAGGATGAAGGCCTCGATGGCACCGACGCGATAGGCCGTCACCATCGGAATGCCTGACAGCGCGAGCTCGAGCGTTACCGTGCCGGATTTCGCCAGCGCGGCGTGGGCGATGCGGAAGGCAGCCCGCCTCTCGTTCTCACCGATCACGATTTGCGGCTTGACCGGCCAGTTCGCGATGCCTTCGCGGATGGTGGCTTCGAGATGCGGCATGGTCGGCAGCATCAATTCGAACGCGCAGCCCTCACCCCGTAAGCGGCCGAGCGTTGCGCCGAACACGTCGAGATGATGCCTGACCTCGCTGCGGCGGCTGCCGGGCAGCACCAGCAGCACCGGCGGCTCACCGTCGCGGCGCTTCTGCTCCTCGGCGCTCGGCCGCAGCGAGCCCAATTGCTCGATCAGGGGATGGCCGACATAGCTGCAGGGCGGCCCGCCGAGCTTACGATATTCCTCCGGCTCGAACGGCAGCAGGCCGAGCACGTGGTCGACATAGCCGAGCATGGTCCGCGCCCGTCCCGGCCGCCATGCCCAGAGCTGCGGCGAGACGTAATCGACGATCGGGATCGCCGGACTGCGCGAGCGCACGCGGCGGGCGACGCGGTGAGTGAAGTCGGGGCTGTCGATGATGACGAGCACGTCGGGCGCGGCTTCGGTCACGGCATCGGCTGTCTCGCGGATCAGCCGCAGGATCTTCGGCAATTGCCGCACCACCGCGGCAAATCCGACGATCGACAGCTCCTCGATCGGAAACAGCGATTCCAGGCCTTGGCGCGCCATGGTGCGGCCGCCGACGCCGACGAACTGCACGCCGTCGCCGAGGCGCTGGCGCAGCACCTTCATCAGGGCGCTGCCGAGCCGGTCGCCGGATTCCTCCGTGGCGATCAGGAAGATCTTGCGCTTGGGATCACGCGACATCACGCGGGCAGGCCGATGACGAAGAGATATTTGGCATCGGCAAGCGCGATCATCGCCTGCGGCTCGGCGGCGATGGTGTTGCCCGCGATGACGGCGATACCGGCAAGGCCGGCGGCCGCAACGCCCTCGATGGTGCGCGGACCGATCGTCGGCAGGTCGAAGCGTAGATCCTGGCCGCTCTTCGGCGCCTTCACCAGCACGCCGCGTCCGGTGGCGGCGCGGATGCGGCCCTCCTCGCGCAGGCGCGCGACGCGCGCCAGCAGCGCGTCGGTGCCCTCGATATCCTCGACCGCCACCACATGTCCGTCGATCACGACCGCAGCCTGGCCGATATCGAACGGACCAAGCGCGGTCAGCACCGCCCGGCCGCGCGCGATGTCGGTCTTGCTGGCGTCGCTCGGCCAGGCGCGGCTGATGCAGCCCTCGGGCATCAAGAGATCCGGTGCGACGTCCTTGATGCCGACCATGCGGAAGCCGTCCTGCTCGAGGATGCGGCCGACACCCGACAGCAAATGATCGTCGCCGCCGCGGAAGGCGAGGATGACATTGCCGAGCAGGCGCAGCGTCTTGATGTCGAACCGGATCTCGGACAGCGAAGGCCGCACCAACGTGCCGATGAAGATCAGGTCGCGGCAGCCCTCCTCGCGGAACAGCCGCATCGCGCGGCCGAGCTGGCCGACCGAGATCCAGCGATGGCGGAACTTCTCCACCCGCTCGGGATCGCAGACCCCGCGCAGCGGAAACAGCACCGGCGTGATGCCGTGCGCGGCGAGCGACTCGGCGACCGCGAACGGCATGGCGCCGCCGCCG
The DNA here is from genome assembly GCF_025200925.1 of Bradyrhizobium sp. CB1015. Taxonomy (GTDB): domain Bacteria; phylum Pseudomonadota; class Alphaproteobacteria; order Rhizobiales; family Xanthobacteraceae; genus Bradyrhizobium. The sequence continues at coordinate 5,251,038 of NZ_CP104174.1, forward strand.
GCGACGATGCCGACCGGTGAGGAAACCTGCAAAGCCGCCGATGTCGTGCCCGCGGCCATCCCAAGATCACTCCAAGATCACTTCGCGATGGCGGGAAGACAGAGCGGGCGCTTGCCCTTGCCGATGAAGTCGAGGATTTCGGCGATCGCGGGGTCCTCGCCCGCGAGCGGCCGCGCCGCCTCCAGCCGCTCGGCGAAGGTGCCGGGGCCATGGAAGAGTTTTTGGTAGAACGCGCGCACGGTGGCGAGCCGCTGCTTGGTGAACTTGCGACGCTTCATGCCGATCAAATTGAGGCCTTCGAGCACGGCATATTGGCCGTTGACGAGACCGAACGGAATGATGTCGTCGCGTACGCCACACACGCCGCCGACCATGACCTGTGCCCCGATGCGGGTGAACTGATGCACGGCGGACAGCCCGCCGATGAAGACGAAGTCGCCGATCTCGCAATGGCCGCCAAGCGTTGCCGAGGTCGCGAAGATCACATCGTTGCCGACATGGCAGTCGTGGCCGACGTGGCTGCAGTTCATGAAATAGCCACGGTCGCCAACCGAGGTGACGCCCCCGCCGGCGATGGTACCCGCGTTCATCGTCACGGATTCGCGGATGGTGCAGCCCGAGCCGATCCTGAGCTGCGTCAGCTCGCCCCGATAGCTGAGCGACTGCGGCGGCGTCCCCAGCGAAGCGAACGGATAGATGGTGCAGCCGTCACCGATCGTGGTCTGCGCCGTGATGTGGACATGCCCGATCAGCTTGCAATTCGCGCCGATGACGACGTTCGGGCCGATGATGCAATAGGGTCCGATCTCGGTGCCCTCGCCGATCACGGCGCCGTCCGCGATCCGTGCGGTGGGATCAATCTTGCTCATCAAGCCAATCTTACTCGTCAAGAAGGTCTGGTTATGTATTGAAGTCGCTCGGTTTTCGGCTGGTTAGCGCGACTATGCCCGATCTGTCCAGTGACGTATGATCTCGCCGTGTTTCAAGTGCCGGATGAGGCGGCCTTGCCGTCCTTCATGCGGAGCTTCAACGATCATGGTCAGGGCCCTGATCTTTCTGCTGGCACAGCTCGCGGGTACGCCGATCGTGTCAGAGGCGGTCGAGACCGGCGAACACCGCCTGGTCGATCTCCGGACATTCGAATGCTGGGACATCACCCGCAGCACGCTGCTTCAGCGGGTCTGTTACGATCGCGCGCAGCTGGACCTGATCGTCGCGAGCAACGGCGCCTATCGCCGCTATTGCGGCGTGACGGCCGACATGGTCGAACGCCTCCTCGGCGCGCCGTCCATGGGCCAGTTCTTCAACCGGAATATCAGGCGCGAGGCGGCCGGCAGCCGCTACGATTGCACCTAAGTCCGACGCTCAGCACCGCTCAATCGGTCAGCATGGCGCCGACATCGGCTTCGGCGACGACCTGCCCGTTGACCTTGGCATCGCCGTGAAACCACCACATGGTCTTGCGGCGGCCGAGCGAGCGCATGTGATACTCGATCGTGTCGCCGGGCAGCACGGGCTTGCGAAACTTGCACTTGTCGATGGTGAGGAAATAGACCGCCCGCGGCTTCTCGGTGCCCTCGACCGACTTGATGCCGATCACGCCCGCGGTCTGCGCCATCGCCTCGATCATCATGACGCCGGGATAGACCGGACGCTCGGGGAAATGCCCCTGGAACGCCGGCTCGTTGAAGGTGACGTTCTTGATGCCGATGCCGCTGTAATCGGCGCGGATGTTGATCACGCGGTCGATCAGCAGCATCGGAAAGCGGTGCGGCAGCGTCTGGAGGATTGCATTGATATCCACCAGCTCGAACTTAACAGGTGATTCCGCCGTCATTCCCGTCCCTCGTCCTTCGGATCGGCCTTGCTGTCGCGTACCAGGCGCTCCACCGCGATGATCTCCTTGAACCATTGCTTGGTCGGCTTGGCGAAATGCCCGCCCCAGCGGCCGCCCGGCGGAATGTCGTCCTTGACCGCGCTCATCGCCGTCACCTGTGCCCCGTCGCCGATCTTGAGGTGATTGTTGATGCCAACCTTCGCTCCGAGCGCCACGTTGTCGCCGATGGTCAGGCTGCCGGCGAGGCCGATCTGGGCCGCCAGCAGGCAGTGCCGTCCAATCGTCACATTGTGGCCGATCTGGACCTGATTGTCGATTTTGGTCCCTTCGCCGATCACGGTGTCGCGCAAGGACCCCCGGTCGATCGTGGTGTTGGCGCCGACCTCGACATCATTCTGGATCAGCACCCGCCCGGTCTGCGGCACCTTCAGATGGCCCTCGGGGCCGAAGAAGATGAAGCCGTAGCCGTCCTGGCCGATCGAGCAGCCGGGATGGATCAGCACGTTGTTGCCGATCAGGGCGCACTGGATCGCGGTACGTGCGCCGACATTGCAATCCCGGCCGATCTTGACGCCGGGGCCGATCACCGCTCCGACCCCGATCACGGTGCCGCTGCCGATCTCGACGTCCGGGCCGATCACGGCCAGCGGATCGACGATCACGCCGTCCTCGAGCCGGGCCGTAGGATCGATGATGGCCGACGGCGCAATGCCGTCGTTGCCGACCCAGGATTGCGGCCGCAGCGCATCCGCGTGCCATTCCCGCGCGATCCGGACGAAGGCCCGGAACGGCTGCGCCACGCGCAGCACGGCCACATGTTCGGGCACCTCGGCCTCAAAGCGCGGACTGACCAGACAGGCCCCCGCCTTGGTCGCCCTGAGCTGATCGGCGTATTTGAGGTTGTCGAAGAACGCCAGATGCATCGGACCCGCTTCGTCGAGCGAAGCAAGGCCCGTGATGAGGTGGCCGCCCCTTGCGGGGTCGACCAGCTGCGCCTTGGTCAGCGTGGCAATGTCGGCCAACGCTGTGGCAGGCGGCTTTGTGAAGAAGGTCGGCTGCGCCATTCCACCCCGTCGCGGTCCGGCTTCGGCATGAAGCGGTCAGGCCGCATCATGCCTCATGTCTTGGATCGGCACGATCCCTTTCGGAAACCGGCTCCGGTGATCCGGATCGTGCCGTGCGGATCGAACTAGAACGTGGTGCCGCCGCCGAACCGGAACTCCTGCGTGCGGTCGTACTTGCCCTTGCTGAGCGGCACGGCGTAGTCGAAGCGCAGCGGTCCGAACGGCGACTGCCAGATCACGCCGACACCGACCGACGAGCGGACGACCTTGCTGTCGTCATACACGAGGCCGGTGCAGGTCCCCGCGCTCGACGGGTTGACGGTCGACGGGATACAGCCCGGCGCGTTGACCTCGTTGGTGGCGGTCCAGCTCGTCGGTCCCTTGTAGTCGTAGAGGCCGCCGGCGTCGGCATAGACCGCACCCTTCAGACCAACTTCCTTCGGCAGGAACCAGAACGGCATCTGCAATTCGAGCGAAGCACCCCAATACTTGGTGCCGCCGAGCGCATCCTGCGTGCCGAAGGGGTTCAAGTCGCGCGGACCGATGCCGTTCGGGGCAAAGCCACGGACGAGGTTCGGGCCCATCTGGAAGTGGTCGAGCATGCGCAGATCGCTGCCGATCTTGTTCAGCATGCCGCCTTGCACGCGGACGAGACCGACGATGTCGGAGACGAGCGGCGTGTAGTACTTCGCGTCGACGACCGACTTCAGATAGGAGACGTCGCCGCCGACGCCGGCGAAGTCCTGCCGGAAGTCGACGAGCAGACCGTCGGTCGGGTTCTTGTTGTTGTCCAGCGTGTTGTAGGTCAGCGTGTAGCCGAGCGCCGAGGTCAGCGTCTTGCCGTTGGCGAGCTCCTTGCGCACCGGCAGCGAGGCTTCGCCGTCGTAGTAACAGCCGAGGCCGCCGGTCGAGCTCAGATCAATCGGCGGCGTCTGAGACGCGGCGAAGGCCGGGCTGGGGTTGAAAGCAGACGAACCAAGGACGTTGTTACAGTTGGCCAAGGAGCTCGGCAGCGTGATCTCTTGCCGATAGATCGAGTAGCGCAGCTGGAGCGAGAGATCTTCACGCAAGGAGAAGCCGAGGCGCGGCGAGAAGCCGAGCGTCTTGGTGCCGTAGGAGATGTAGCTGTTGGACTTCTGCTCACGCTGATAGAGGTCGAGGCCGAGCGCGACGCGGTAGTCGAGCAGATACGGCTCGACGAACGACAGCGAGTAGCCGCGGGCGTACTGGCCATAGGTCACCGACGCCTTGGCGAACAGGCCGCGACCGAGCAGGTTGCGCTCGGCGATCGAGACTTCGGCCAGCGCGCCGTCGGTGGTGGAGTAACCGCCCGAGACCGAGAAGTCGCCGGTCGATTTCTCTTCCATGTCGACGATCAGGATGACGCGGTCGCTCGAGGAGCCCGGCTCGGTCGTGATCTTCACGCTCTTGAAATAGTCGAGGTTCTTCAGGCGCCGCTCGGCGCGGTCGACCAGCGCGCGGTTGTAGGCGTCGCCTTCCGAGATGTCGAACTCACGGCGGATCACGTAGTCGCGCGTGCGGGTGTTGCCGCGCAGGTTGATGCGCTCGATATAGGTGCGCGGGCCCTCGTCGACGTTGAACACGACCGACACGGTGTGCGCTTCGAAGTTGCGGTCGCCGCCCGGCCGGACCACGGCGAAGGCATAGCCGCGGCGGGAGGCCTCGATCTGCATCTCCTCGACCGACTTCTCGACCGATTCGACGTTGTAGAGCGAGCCGACATTGACGCGCGAATAGGCGCGCATCGAGCTCGGATCGAAGTTCGGGATAGAGGTGCGGAAATCGACCGCGCCGACGCGGTATTGCGCGCCTTCCTCGATCTTGAAGGTGACGTTGAAGCCCTTCTTTTCCGGATCGTACTCGGTGAGCGCCGCGACGACCTGCACGTCGGCGAAACCGTTCTTGAGATAGAATCGGCGGATCAGATCGCGATCGGCTTCGACGCGATCGGGATCGTAGACGTCACCGCTGCCGAGAAAGCTCAGCAGATTCGTTTCGCGCGTCTTGATCACGTCACGGAGGCGGTAGGACGAGAAAGCATTGTTGCCGACGAACTCGATCGACTTGACCCCGGTCTTGACGCCCTCCTCGATCGTGAAGATCAGGTCGACGCGATTGTTGGGCTGCTCGATGATCTCGGGCGTGACGCGAACGTCGTAGCGGCCCGAGCGGCGGTAGATTTCGGCGATTCGGAGCGTGTCGGACTGCACCATGGCGCGGGAGAAGGTGCCGCGGGCCTTGGACTGGACTTCAGCCGTGAGCTGCTCGTCCTTGATCTTCTTGTTGCCCTCGAAGGCGATGCGGCCGATCACCGGGTTTTCCACCACCGAGACGATCAGCTGGCCGCCGGAACCGCGGTTGATCCTGACGTCCTGGAACAGGCCGGTCTCGATCAACGCCTTGAGGCCGTCGTCGATGGCGGCCTGATCCAGCCGGCCGCCCGGGCCCGGCTTGAAATAGGAGCGGATCGTCTCCACCTCGACGCGGCGATTCCCCTCGACGGAAATCGACTGAACGGTCTGAGCGAGCGCAGACGAAGACACGAAAACAGCCCCAACCGGGGCAACCACCGGCGCGCCGAACAAGATCAGGGTTGCGAGCAAGCCCCCCCGGAGTCGCAGTCCAAACTTCATCGCGCAACGCGCCCTTATCATTCCGTGCCAGACCCAACCCCAACGCCGGTCCGGAGATTCCCCAAGTTCAGGCCGCTTGTAGCCAATTTCGCCGACGCCGCAAACGGCCGAAAGCGCCGTAATTTCAATTTCATTCCAAGACGTTGCTCAACAGCAACGCCACAAAAAAGCCCCTATCAGGAAGCGGCCATCCGCAGGATGTCGTTGTAGGTCGCAAACACCATCAACATCAGCACGAGGCCAAGCCCGATTCGGAACCCCATCTCCTGGGTCCGCTCGGACAGGGGCCGGCCCCGGACCACCTCGGCCGCATAGAACATCAGGTGGCCGCCATCGAGCAGCGGGATCGGGAACAGGTTCAAAAGGCCGATCGAGACCGACAGCACCGCGCAGAGATTGATCACGAACTGGAACCCGGCACTGGCCGCCTGCCCCGACATTTTCGCGATTCCGAGGACCCCGCTGACCTCGTTCGGATTGCCCTGGCCGACGAACAGGGAACCCAGGAACTTGAAGGTGCTGGTGATGATGAACCAGACCTGCTCGACGCCGATCTTGAGCGCTTCACCGACGCCGACGGGGGTTGTCGAGGCCTCCCCAGCCTGCGACTTGTGCTCGACACCGAGAACGCCGAGACGATGACTGTTGCCGAACGGGTCCTTGCGCTCCAGCAGCGCCGGGGTCGCGGTCAGCGAGACGATGGCACCGTCGCGCCTCACCTGGAAGGTAAGCGCCGAACCGGCGTTCATCGCAACGATTCGCTGCATGTCGGCAAAGCTCTCGATCGGCTTGCCGTCGATCTGGACGACGACGTCGCCGACCTTGAAGCCGGCCGCAGCCGCCGCGCCGTCGGCGACGACACCGTCGACCCGGGCGATCGTGCTCGGCTTGCCGTAATAGAGGGCCATTCCGGCGAAGATCAGCGCGCCCAGGATGAAATTGGCGATCGGTCCGGCCGCGACGATTGCCGCCCGGGGGCCGACCTTCTTGTGGTGGAAGCTGCCGGCGCGCTCCTCGGCCGTCATGGAAGCCAGCGTCTGGGCCGACGGGGTCGAGGCCTCGCTCTCGTCGCCGAAGAACTTGACGTAGCCGCCGAGCGGGATCGCCGAGATCTTCCAGCGGGTGCCATGGCGGTCGTTGAAGCCGACCAGCTCGGGGCCGAAGCCGAGCGAAAAGGTTAACACGCGCACGCCCGCCCAGCGCGCGACCAGGAAATGGCCGAGCTCGTGGATGAACACGACGATGGTCAGGACAAACAGGAAGGGAACCGCGTAACCGAGGAGCCCATGGCTCAACGTATTGAAACTATGGACGAAAAAGTCGATCATCGAATTCCCTCACCCAGCGCCGCAAGGCCCTGGTCCCGAACCAACTAGGATGCCTTTAAGGCAATTTGAGGCAATAGGGCGGCAGCCCTATTTCGCGCAACATGGTCAACAGAGATTGCATCGTCGGCGGACGTCAGGGGCGCCTGGTTGCCGCCTTTGATCCAATCCTCAAGGGTCGCCTCGACCAGCCGGGCGATCGCGCCGAACCGGATCTTGCCGGCGATGAAAGCGGCGACCGCGACCTCGTTGGCGGCGTTGTAGACGGTGGTCGCGCCCTTCCCGGTCCGGAGCGATTCGTAGGCCAGCCGCAGTCCGGGGAAGCGCGCGAAGTCCGGGGCTTCGAAGGTCAGCTGGCCGATCTTGGCGAGGTCGAGCTTGGCCGCCGGGCCCTTGATGCGATCAGGCCAGCCCAGGCAATGGGCGATTGGCGTTCTCATGTCGGGCGCGCCGAGCTGGGCCACCACCGAGCAGTCGGAAAACTCGACCATGCCGTGGATGATCGACTGCGGATGAACCAGCACGTCGATCTCGTCGGGCGAGAGCGCGAACAGATAGGACGCCTCGATCACCTCGAGGCCCTTGTTCATCATCGAGGCCGAATCGATCGTGATCTTCTGGCCCATGCTCCAGTTCGGATGCTTCAGGGCCTGCTCGAGCGTCGCCTGCTCGATGTCTGCAGGCTTCCAGGTCCGGAACGGGCCGCCGGAAGCCGTGATGATGACGCGGACGAGCTCGTCGCGATTGCCTGAGCTCAGCGCTTGGAACAGCGCGTTGTGCTCGGAATCGGCCGGCAGGATGCAGGCGCCCGCTTTTGCCGCGCGCTGCATGAAGAAATCGCCGGCGCAGACCAGGCACTCCTTGTTGGCGAGCGCGACATGCGCGCCGCGATCGACCGCGGCGAGCGCCGGCTTCAGGCCCGCAGCGCCGCTCACCGCCGCCATCACCCAGTCGGCCGGACGCGCGCCGGCCTCGATCACCGCGCTTTCGCCGGCGCCGCATTCGGTGCTGGTGCCCGCGAGCGCAGCCTTGAGCTCGGCGAGCTTGGAGGTGTCGGCAATAGCGACATAGCGCGCGTTGAATTCCTTGGCGAGCTTGGCCAGCGCCGCGACATTGCCGTTCGCCGTCAGCGCCTCGACACGGTAGCGCTCGGGCGAGGCGCGCAAGAGGTCCATCGTGCTGTCGCCGATCGAGCCGGTGGCACCGAGGACTGTGACGCTGCGAATGTCGGACGCAGCGAGCCTGTTGTTACGCAAGGGAACGGCGCTCATATCCTCACCAAACCATAAGACCGCTTCCGGCGCTATGCACACCGTGGCGGAAAAAGCCGATAATCCACGCCGCCAGGATGGCGGCGACGAAGCCGTCCAGACGGTCCATAAGCCCGCCATGGCCGGGAATTAAGTGACTGGAATCCTTGACACCGAAGCGCCGCTTCACGGCGGATTCGAAGAGATCGCCGAGCTGCGACACCACCGACAGGACCGCGCCGACGAGCAGCAGTGGAACCGCTTTTCCGATCCCGCAGGCGGCAAAGCCGGCCGCGACCGCAAGGCTCGCCGCAAAGCCGCCGAGTGCGCCGGCCCAGGTCTTTTTCGGGCTGACGCGAGGCCACAATTTCGGACCACCAATGCTGCGTCCGGCGAAATAGCCGCCGATATCGGTCGCCCACACCACGAGCAGCACAAACATCAGCGCTGAGAAGCCGTTGACGAGATCCTTGCGCAGCAGGATCGAGGCCAGCAGCGCCGCCGACGCGTAGGCAAATCCGCTCGCCGCCCACAAGAACTTGCCCCGGGCGATCAGCGTCACGATCGCGCCGCCGATGAGGCCGGTGACGACGGAGGTCTTGAGCGCGCCAAAAGCGACGGAGGCTCCCATCATGGCGATCACGACCGTCCCTGCCCCGGTCAGCGCGGCCGATCCAGCGCCGACCACCATCAGCCATTCCGCGAACAGCCCGATCGAGACCAGGGTGACGAGAAGCGCCCACAGCCAGCCGCCGGCATAGGCGATCGCGATCGCCAGCGGCGCCAGCACCAGCGCTGCGAGGACCCGCATCACCAGATTGCTCGGTGCAGGCTTGGCGCCGGCCGATGCAGGATCGGGTTCGTTCACGAGGCGGTCTTCGCGACCAAGCCGCCGAAACGGCGCTCGCGCCTGGCAAATTCGGCGATCGCGCTTTCCAGCGCCGCCTTGTCGAAGTCGGGCCAATGGATCGGCACGAACACGAGCTCGCTATAGGCGGCCTGCCACATCAGGAAGTTCGACAGGCGCTGCTCGCCGCTGGTGCGGATGATGAGATCGGGATCGGGGATGTCGGGTGCGTCGAGATGAGCGCCAAGCGTCTCGGCGTCGATCGTGGCAGGATCCCGCCTGCCCTCCGCGACCTCGCGGGCCAGCTTCTGCGCCGCCTTCGCGATCTCCTGCCGCGAGCCGTAGTTGAAGGCGACGACGAGCGTCAGTCGCGTATTGTCGCGCGTCAGCTCCTCGGCCTCGTTCAGCAAAGCGCAGATGTCGCTCTCGAGCCCCTCGCGCTCGCCGATGATGCGGACCTTGACGCCGTCGCGGTGCAGGCTCGCCAGATCGTTGCGAATGAAGCGCCGCAGCAGGCCGAACAGATCGCCGATCTCGCTCGCCGGGCGCGACCAGTTCTCCGACGAGAACGAGAAGATGGTGAGATAGCGGATGCCGAGCTCGTGCGAGGCGCGCACCACGCGGCGCAGCGCGTCCACGCCGCGGCGATGCCCTTCCGCACGCGGCAGACCGCGCGCGGCCGCCCAACGCCCGTTGCCGTCCATGATGATGGCGACATGCGCAGGCGCCTCGGACCTGTCGGGTCCTTCCGTTGCGGGCGCGGCGGCGTTGGACATGAAGGCGATGCCTTAAACGGTGAGGATTTCTTTTTCCTTGGCGGCCAGCAACTGGTCGATCTCGGCGATGGTGCCGTCGGTCGCCTTCTGCACCTCGTCGGCGTGACGCTTCTGATCGTCCTCCGACATCTCGTGATTCTTCTCGAGCTTCTTGAGCACGTCGAGACCGTCGCGGCGGACGTGGCGCGCGGCGACCTTGGCGGCTTCGGCATATTTGTGCGCGACCTTCACCAGCTCCTTGCGGCGCTCCTCGTTGAGCTCGGGTATGCGCAGGCGCAGCACCTGGCCCTCGGTCGCGGGCGACAGGCCGAGATTGGAATCGACGATCGCCTTCTCGACGGCCTTGACCATCGACTTGTCCCAGACCTGCACCGAGATCAGCCGCGGCTCCGGCACGCTGACGGTGGCGAGCTGATTGAGCGGCATGTGACTGCCATAGGCCTCGACCTGCACCGGATCGAGCATCGAGGCCGAGGCGCGTCCCGTGCGCAGGCCGCCGAGCTCGTGCTTGAGCGAGGCGACGGCGCCCTGCATGCGGCGCTTCACTTCGTTGAGGTCGAAATTACCCGTGGCCATCACGTTTCTCCTTCAAAATCCCGGCGACCGCTCCGGGCCCTTCCCTTTCGGGAGCACCGGATGAGCCGTCAGCCGGCGACGATGGTTCCGTGGCCGACGCCACGCAGAATCGCGCCGATCGAGCCCGGCTCCGCGATCGAGAATACGATGATAGGCAGCGATGTCTCGCGGGCAAGCGCGAAGGCGGTCGCATCCATCACCTTGTAACCGCCCTCGATCGCCTGCGAATGCGTCAGGCGGTCGAACCGCGTGGCGGTCGGATCCTTTTTCGGATCGGCCGAGTAGACCCCGTCGACATTGGTGGCCTTCAGGACCGCCTGTGCGCCGATCTCGGCGGCCCGCAGCACCGCGGTCGTGTCGGTGGTGAAGAACGGATTGCCGGTCCCGCCGCCAAGCAGCACGATCCGCCCCTCGGCCAGGTATTTGTGTGCCGCGGCGCGGGTGAACAGCTCGGAAATCTCGGGCATGACGAAAGCCGACAACGTCCGTGCCGGCGTGCCCTTGCGCTCGATCGCCGCTTCCAGCGCGAGGCAGTTCATGATGGTGGCGAGCATGCCCATGGTGTCGCCGGTGGTGCGCGACACCCCGCGGGAGGAGACCTCGACGCCGCGGACCATGTTGCCGCCGCCGATCACGACCGCGACCTCGGTGCCGAGATGACGGGCCGCGATCAGATCGTCCGCAACCCGGTCGACGGTCGGCTGATCGATGCCAAAGCCTTGCTGTCCCGCGAGATATTCGCCGGACAGCTTGATCACGACGCGACGATAGACCGGATCAGTCATGAGCACTTTCCTTGTCCGGGCGCCGCTTCCGGCGGCTCGCCGGAAGGAACGTTCCGGCGCTTACTTCTTGCCGCTGGCCGCGGCGACCTCGGCCGCGAAGTCGCTTTCCTGCTTCTCGATTCCCTCGCCGAGAGCATAGCGCACAAAGCCGGCGATCTTCACAGCGCCGCCGACCTTGCCCTCGGCCTCCTTCACCGCCTGCGCCACCGACTTGCCGGTGTCGTGGATGAAGGCCTGCTCGAGCAGGCAGACTTCCTTGTAGTAGGTCTTGAGGCCGGACTCGACGATCTTCTCGATCACGTTCTCGGGCTTGCCCTGCTGACGGTACTTGTCGGCCAGCACGTCCTTCTCGCGCTTGACCACGGCCGGATCGAGGCCGGACGGATCGAGCGCCAGGGGGTTGGCAGCCGCAACATGCATCGCGATCTGGCGGCCGAGCGCTGCGAGCTCGTCGGCCTTGCCCGGCGATTCCAGCGCCACGATCACCCCCATCTTGCCGGCGCCCTCGATGACGGCACCGTGGACGTAGTGCGAGACCACGCCCTGGCTCACCTCGAGCTGGGCGGCGCGGCGCAGCGTCATATTCTCGCCGATGGTGGCGATCGCATCATTGATCGCGGTTTCGACCGTGACGTCGCCGACCTTGGCGGCCTTGATCTTCTCGACGTCGGCACCGACGTCGAACGCGACCTGGGCGATCATCTTGACCAGGCCCTGGAACTGGCCGTTGCGCGCGACGAAGTCGGTCTCGGAATTGACCTCGACCACGACGCCCTTGGTGCCCTTGGTGAGCGCGCCGATCAGGCCCTCGGCCGCGACGCGGCCCGACTTCTTGGCGGCCTTCGACAGACCCTTCTTGCGCAGCCAGTCCTGCGCCGCTTCCATGTCGCCAGCGGTCTCGGTGAGCGCGGCCTTGCAGTCCATCATGCCCGCGCCGGTCGATTCGCGCAGGTCCTTGACCATCGCAGCTGTGATCGTTGCCATCGTTGAAAATCCTTTGTGCCTGCCGGTTTGCCGCGGCGTGGCATCGAATCGCCCCGCCGCGGCCCATCTCAGGAATTCGCGTCAACTGAAATGGTGGCCGGACCCTATCCGGCCAACCCATCGCTCTTTTTGACTATTCCGCTTCCGCGGTCAGCGCCTTGGCCTTGGCCACCCAGGCATCCGCGCGGCTCGGCAGACCGACTTCTTCGCCGATCGTGTGCGCGGTGTCGTGGTCGAGCTCGGCGAGCTGCCAGTAGTGGAAGATGCCGAGGTCGTTAAACTTCTTCTCGATCGCACCCGATACGCCCGGGAGCTTCTTGAGGTCGTCGGCAGTGCCGCGCGGACCCGCAAGGCCCTGGAAGCCGCTCGAGGAAGGCGCCGGCAGCTCTTCGGCGATCGGCTGGGCCGAAGCGCCGACATCGACGCCCGAATCGCCCTGGGCGCGCGAGATGCCATCGATCGCCGCACGCGCGATCAGATCGCAGTACAACGAGATGGCACGGCCGGCGTCGTCATTGCCGGGGACCACATAGGTGATGCCCTTGGGGTCGGAATTGGTGTCGACGATCGCGGCGACCGGAATGTTGAGCCGCTGGGCCTCCTGGATCGCGATGTCTTCCTTGTTGGTGTCGATCACGAAGATCAGGTCGGGCAGACCGCCCATGTCCTTGATGCCGCCGAGCGAGCGGTCGAGCTTGTCGCGCTCGCGCTGAAGCGTCAGGCGCTCCTTCTTCGTGTAGGAATTGGCTTCGCCGCCCGAGAGCACGTCGTCGAGGTGACGCAGGCGCTTGATCGAGGCCGAGATCGTCTTCCAATTGGTCAGCGTGCCGCCGAGCCAGCGCGAATTGACGAAATACTGCGCGCAGCGCTTGGCCGCGTCGGCGACGCCGTCCTGGGCCTGGCGCTTGGTGCCGACGAACAGGATGCGGCCGCCCTTGGCCACCGTGTCGCTGACGGCCTGGAGGGCCTGGTGCAGCATCGGCACGGTCTGGGCGAGGTCGACGATGTGGATGTTGTTGCGGGTGCCGAAAATGAACGGAGCCATTTTCGGATTCCAGCGGTGAGACTGGTGACCAAAGTGCACGCCAGCTTCGAGCAGCTGACGCATAGTGAAATCGGGTAGCGCCATCGTTCTAATTCTCCGGTTGGTTCCTCCGGAAACGTGTGAGCAAAACGGAGCGTTCTCGCCCCGGCTGCCACCGGACGGCCTTGTGAGCCATGTTTCCGTGTGAGATGGCGCGCTATATAGCGCCATTTCGGCCAGAAGCAAGGAAATAACGGGCCTTTGGGGACGCCTCTAGGCTGCTGTCGCATCCCAGCGTCCCCTGCCCCTTGAGCCTCCTAACACCTGGGCTGGCCCTGCGGGCAGCTCTTCGGTGGCGGGCCGGCCTGCCGCGGAGGCGCATGCGGCGCCGGATGCGGCGCGGCGGCCATCGGCGGCGGCGCCGGTCGGGCGACCGGCGGCGGTGACGGCGGCGCTGCCCGTGCAACCGGCGGCGGAGGTGGGGCCGGCCGCGCCATCGCTGGCGGAGGCGGCGCCGGCCGGGCAACAGGCGGCGGTGGCGCCGGCCGGGCAACAGGCGGCGGTGGCGCCGGCCGCGCCACGGCGACGGGCGGAGGCGCGGCCCGCGGCGGCGGAGCTGGCGCAACCCGCGGCGGGGGCGGCGGCGTCGGCCTTGCCAGAGCCTGGGGGTGCGGAGACGCAGCGGCGGGCCTGGCGGCCTGCGGCGGTGGTGGTGGCGCGGGCCGATGCTCCTGAACTCCGGACGGTGCCCGCGCCGCCACGGGCGGCGGCGGAGGTGGCGCGGGTTTGACCGCAGTCGGGGCGGCGGGCTTGCCGGAGGCCGCGCTCGGTGGCGGCAAAGCGCCCGGCTGAGGCCCGGCCGGCCGGCCGCGCAGGTCAGGCGCGGGCGGGGTCGTTGTCCCCGGCGGCCTGGGCAGGGCCGCGGACGGATTCGTCGCATTTCCGGAAGCCGGCGGGTGGTTGGGCGTCGTCGCCGCGTTCGGCTGCGCCGGCGGGATGTTGCCGCTCGGCGCCGTGGCGGTCGCGGCGGGCTTGCCAAGGGATGGAACAGTTCCGGGCGCGGCCCCTGCCCCGGCCGGCGGTCCGCCGGGGGTGCCGGGCACGGGCAGCGTATTGGCCGGTGGCAGCTTGGTCGGCGCCAGCGCTTGAGGGGTTGCGGCGGCGCTGCCGGCGGGAGCGTTCGCGGTCGGACTCGGTGTGCCGCCCGGCGTCCCGGTCCCGGGCGCCGCTGCGGCCGGCGGGCTGCCGGGAACTCCCGGCGCCGGCGCGGTATTGGCCTGCGGCAGCTTGGCGCCTGCCGGCGGCTGCGCTGTCGTGCCAGGAGCGACATTGGCCGGAGCCGGTGCCGGGATACCCGGCCTCGCCGTCGGCTGGATCGTCGCGCTCGGCGGCATCGGCGCCTTGCCCTGCTGGATCAGGGCGGCACGTTGGACGACCGCCTGCGGTATGGCCGGACCTGCCGGCGTGGCGCGGCCGGCAACCGCGGGCGCCAGATTGCCCGGTCCGGGCGCCGGTCCCGCGGCCGGCGGCGGGGCCGGCGGGCGGTTGATCACGGTGTTGATGACCGTGGTGTTGTGGATGTTCTGGTAGATGATGTTGTTCGGCGGCGGCGCGACATAGACCGGCGGCCTGACGAACACCGGGATCGGCACGAACACCGGCTGCGGCAACACGAACAGGCCGACCACGGGCAGCGGCGGCGGCAGCACGACGAAATCCGGCGGCGGCGGCGGCAGATAATAGACCGGCGGCGGCGGTGGCGGCGCGAAGCCGAAATCGGGATCGCTGAAATACAGCACGGGACGGTCGACATAGACCACCTCCTCCGGCGGCGGTGGCGGCACGTCGTAGTCGATCATCGCGAAGGTCGGCGGCGGCTCGGGCGGCGCGGTGAGGATCGCAAGGCGGCGCCGTGCGTCCGCCGCATGCGGCCCGCGGGGATAGCGGCGCAGATACGACCAATAGGCCTCCGGCGTGTCGGTGCGGTAGGTCCGCCGCCAGGTGATAGCTTCGCGGCGCGCGGCAACGATCGCCATCACGCGCTTGGCGAGCGGGTCGTTCGGGTAGGCCGCGAGAAACTCCTCATAGGCCGGCAGCGTGTCGCGCTCGAGCGCGGCGGCATAGGCATCCTGCACGCCGAGATCGCGGATCGGCTTGCTCCGGATCGCGGCGACCTGGTCGGGCGCAGCCTGCGGCGGCGGCGCATCGGGCGCGCGCTCGAAGAACGAGAATGGCGCCGAGATCTTCTGCTCGTTCCAGGGCACTTGCGCGCCCTTGGAGGCCTCGTTGACGCGCAGGCGGACGCGGTCGAACACCTCGGGCAGCGGCAGGCCGCCGGTGCGGATCATCTCGGCGAGCGACTGCGCGTAGATGCCGTAGGGCCCCGGCTCCTCCGGCGCCACCGTGCCGGGCGCGGCGTTGAAGGCGATCAGCATGTTCGGCTCCGGCTCGACCAGCGCCAGACCGCTCGCGATCGGCTGTCCGCCCTCGATGAAGGGCTGCGCCCGGGCGGCGTCGAGCACCACGATATTGGCCTTGAGCGGAATCGACGCGAGCTGGCGCGCATAGTCGCTGATGCGCAGGGCCTCGGTCGGTATGTCGGTGTCGCGGCTGATGTTGGAATCGACCGGGATGAAATAGTTCTCGCCGGCGAGCTGCACGCCGTAGCCGGCAAGATAGATCATCGCGACGGTGCCCGAGCCCGACGCCTGGGCCTTCTGGATGAAATCGCGCAAGCTCTTGCGCAGCGTATCGCCGTCGAGATCGCGCGCGCCGACCACGTCGAAGCCCGCCGCCTGCAGCGTCTGCGCGATCAGGCCGGCATCGTTCGCGGTGGTCGCCAGCGGCGACTTGGCATAGGCGCCGTTGCCGACCACGAGCGCGATGCGCTTTTCCTGCTGCTGGGCGCGCGCCTGGTGCGGCGCGCCCGCGACAAGGGCCACCATGGGCAAGAGAAGGCAGAGGAAGACTTTGAGCGTCCCACGCATTGGCTTGTGCCCGCTATTGTTGTTGAGGTGGCCACCGCGTATCTGGCGCGCGGCCAGCTGAATGGCACTTGAACGAGATGCCCGGATTGAGGCGGCGACATGGCCGCGCCGCTGCCGGCGTGAGGCCAGCGTAAGATGCACGACGAGGCGGTCTTCCCGCCTCGGCCCTCAGTTCACGCCATGCTGCGAGGCCGAAGCCAATGAACGCCTCACGCGCGCCTATTCGGCGAGTCGAAGCTCTGCAACCGTCGTCCGCGCAGCCTGTTCCTCCAGCGGCAGGAAATCCAGGGGCCCCTGATTCTTGTAACCAGAGGTAATCGCGAGCGTGAGGCCCCAGCCGAGCAATCCCGTACTCGAATTTGCGATGATCGCGTTTTTTCGCTCGCTGAAGCGCGCCACGAAGAACAAGGTCTGGCCCGATCGAGCGTTGAAGTCCACACGCGTGACACCGAGCGCGGCCTCTTCCGCCACGAATTGATGTTGGCCCGCCGGCCGGTCGACATAGACGTATGTCCCGGTCTTCAGACCCTTGATCGGTGTTCCATCGATACTGAATGCCCAGTCGGGATCGCCAAGCCCGCCGAAGCCCTTTTCGCGAAGGACGACCACACGTGCATGCCCTGCTTTCGGTGGACCGATCTTTCGCTCCGTTGCCGAATAGTCGAGCCCGCTCCTAGCGGTTTCACAGCCGCACAGCAACACGGCGGCCACGAATAGTACCAGCCCACGCAATATCATCACGCCCCCAGAGCTTCCCGGGAAGCATCCTAATGGGAAACACCGCCTGGTTGCAACAGCACGACCACGACCACCGAGCCAGACTAAAGCTGCTGCACGTCCACAACGCCCGCGACCGCCTTGATCGCGCCGGCGATCTGCGGCGAGACCTTGAAGCGGCCGGGCAGCTTCATCTCCACCTCGGTCTCGAGGTCGAGCATCATCACCAGCGAGACCTCGCCGTCGCCGTTGGAGCGCGGTGCGATGCCGGGACTGCCGACCTTCGGCGCACCGCCGTTGGAAGCCGCCATGTCGGGCCCGGCGAGACGCTTGGCGATCGAGTCCAGCGGCTTGGTGTCGCGCAGGAAGATGCGCAGGCCCTTCTGCGTCTTCGCCGCGGCATCGTCGAGCGGCTCGGCATGCAGCACGCGGGCGCGGACGTCCTCGCCCTGGAGCTCGGCCCCTAGCTGAAGCAGCACGGCCGCACCCGGCTCCAGCACGTCACGGTATTGCGCAAGGCCTTCCGAGAACAGCACCGCCTCGAAATGGCCGGTAGGATCGGACAGTCCCATGATGCCCATCTTGTTGCCGGTCTTGGTGCGCCGCTCCATGCGCGAGACCACGGTCGCGGCGACCTTGCCGGCGGTGGCGCCGGTCTTCACCGCGCGCGAGAACTCGGCCCAGCTCTGCACCCGCAGCCGCTTCAAGACGGTGGCGTAATCGTCGAGCGGATGTCCCGACAGGAAGAAGCCGATCGCGTCGTATTCGCGCCGCAGCCGCTCGGCCGGCAGCCACGGCTCGACCTGCGGCAGCATGATGGTCGGCGCATCCGCCGACATGCCGAACATGTCGTTCTGGCCGATGGTCGCAGCTTCATGCGCCCGCTGGCAGGCGGCGAGGATCGCGTCCGCACCGGCAAAGACGCGCGCCCGGTTCGGCTCCAGCGTGTCGAAGGCGCCGGCAGCGGCGAGACTTTCGATGATGCGCTTGTTGATCGCGCGCGGCGAGACGCGCGCGGCGAAATCGGCGAGCGAGGTGAACAGGCCGCCTCGGGTGCGCTCCGCGATGATCTGCTCGATCGCCTGGATACCGACGCCCTTGAGCGCGGCGAGCGCGTAGTAGATCGTGTTCTCGCCAACGTCGAAGGTCGCGCCCGACCGGTTGATGTTCGGCGGCTCGACCTTGATGCCGAGGCGCTGCGCCTCGGAACGGAATTCGGAGAGCTTGTCGGTGTTGTTCAGATCGAGCGTCATGGACGCGGCGATGAACTCCACCGGATAATGCGCCTTCATGTAGGCGGTGTGGTAGGACACCAGCGCGTAGGCCGCCGCGTGGCTCTTGTTGAAGCCGTAGTCGGCGAATTTCGCGAGCAGCTCGAAGATCGTCTCGGCCTGCCCCTTCGGCACACCGTTCTTCACCGCGCCGGCGACGAAGATGTCGCGCTGCTTGTCCATCTCGGCGCGGATCTTCTTGCCCATGGCGCGGCGCAGCAGGTCGGCGTCGCCGAGCGAATAGCCCGACATCACCTGCGCGATCTGCATCACCTGTTCCTGGTAGATGATGACGCCGAAGGTCTCCTTCAGGATCGGCTCCAGCACGGGATGCAGATATTCCGGCTCCTCGTCGCCGTGCTTGCGGGCGCAATAGGTCGGGATGTTCGCCATCGGGCCCGGCCGATAGAGCGCGACCAGCGCGATGATGTCCTCGAAACGGTCAGGGCGCATGTCGATCAGCGCCCGCCGCATGCCCTGGCTTTCAACCTGGAACACGCCGACCACGTCGCCGCGCGCCAGCATCTGGTAGCTCTCGGCATCGTCGATCGGCAGCGTGGCGAGATCGACATGGATGCCGCGCGGCTTCAGCAGCTTGCAGGCGACGTCGAGCACGGTGAGCGTCTTCAGGCCGAGGAAGTCGAACTTCACGAGCCCCGCAGGCTCGACCCATTTCATATTGAACTGGGTCACCGGCATGTCGGATTTGGGATCGCGGTAGAGCGGCACGAGCTCGCTCAACGGACGATCGCCGATCACGATGCCGGCTGCGTGGGTCGAGGCGTGGCGGGTCAGGCCTTCGAGACGCTGGGCGATGTCGAAGGCGCGCGCCACCACGGGATCTTCATCGCGGAACGCCTGCAGCTTCGGCTCGCTCTCGATCGCGGCGGCCAGCGTCACCGGCGCCGCTGGATTCTGCGGCACCAGCTTGGTCAGCTTGTCGACCTGGCCATAGGGCATCTGCAGCACGCGGCCGACGTCGCGCAGCACGCCGCGCGCCTGCAGCGTACCGAAGGTGATGATCTGCGCGACCTGATCGCGGCCGTAGCGCTGCTGGACGTAACTGATCACCTCGCCACGGCGGTCCTGGCAGAAGTCGATGTCGAAGTCCGGCATCGAGACGCGTTCCGGATTGAGGAAGCGCTCGAACAGCAGGCCGAACTTGATCGGATCGAGGTCGGTGATGGTCAGCGCCCAAGCCACCAGCGAGCCCGCGCCGGAGCCGCGGCCCGGTCCGACGGGAATGCCCTGGCTCTTCGCCCATTTGATGAAGTCGGACACGATCAGGAAGTAGCCCGCGTATTTCATGCGGGTGATGACGTCGAGCTCGAAGGCGAGACGCTTGGCGTAGGTCTCTTCCGTCGTGCCCTGCGACAGGCCGTGGACGCTGAGGCGCTTGGCCAGCCCCTCCTCCGCCTGCCGCTTCAATTCGGCGGCCTCGACCGCGGCGGCGTCCGAGCTCTGCGCAGCGCCCACGGTGAAGAACGGCAGGATGGGCTTGCGCGTCATCGGCCGGAACGAGCAGCGCTCGGCGATCTCCACCGTCGAGGCCAGCGCCTCCGGAATGTCGGCGAACAGCACAGCCATCTCGGCACGCGTCTTGAAGCGATGATCCGGCGTCAGCTGCACGCGGTCGGTCTCGGCGATCAGCCGGCCGCCGGCGATGCAGAGCAGCGCATCATGCGCCTCGTAATCGTCGGTGGCCGCGAAATACGGCTCGTTGGTCGCAACCAGCGGCAGCCCCTTGGCGTAAGCGATGTCGATCAAGCCACCTTCGACGCGCCGCTCCTTCTCCGCGTTGTGGCGCTGCAATTCGATGTAGAGACGGTCGCCGAACAGAGCAGCGAGACGCTCGCATCGCGCCCCGGCGAGCTCGGCCATGCCACCGGCGAGCGCCAGCGAGATCGGCCCGTCCGGCCCGCCCGTCAGCGCGATCAGGCCCTCGGTCTCGCCCTCGAGCCAGTCGAGCTTGATGAACGGAGCATGGCTGTCCGGCGATTCCAGGAACGCGCGCGAGTTCAGCCGCATCAGGCTGCGATAGCCGCGCTCCTGCGCGGCGAGCAGCACCACGCGCGACGGCCCCATCGCGTTGCGCGCGTTGGGATCCTGATCGCCGAAATCGATGGCGAGCTCGCAGCCGACGATCGGCTGGATCCCGGAGCCCGCCATCTTGTCGGAGAACTCCAGCGCGCCGAACAGATTGTCGGTGTCGGTCAGCGCCAGCGCGGGCTGGTGGTCTTTCTTGGCAAGCTCGGCGAGCTTGGCGATCTTGATCGAGCCCTTGAGCAGCGAATAGGCCGAGTGAACGTGAAGGTGGACAAATCCGGCGCTCGGCATGGTCGCGTGACGGCCTCTTGCAGATGAGATGGAGCGGTCGCCGGCTCCTCAAGGCATCATGCACTCGCGCGGCCGACTCGCCTTGCAATGGTGGGGTCTCACAGCTTCAGAGTCCACGACGGAGCGGCCGCTTCGTCGCGTCGTCCCGCTTTTCCCCAACCGGGCCAGCCCCGGAACCGCAGGATCAAAGCTGCGGGATAACCTGGGCCCAGATCGCGATCATCCCGACGAACAGCGTGATGGACGCCAGTGCAGCCGCCTCTTCCACGAAAATCCTGAACATGGTCTCGCTCCCTCGCTAGAACGTATGAAGAACATTGTTCTCATTTTGTTCTCAAGAGTCAAGCCTGACCAGAGATCTCGCAGCGCAATGGTTAACTTGCTGAATGCACACAATAAAAAAGCCCCGGCCGACCGCCGGGGCTTTCGATGACCGCTCGCAGAGAGCGATCGGTATCAGTAACGGCCGAGGAGCGGGCCGCCGAACTTGTAGTTCAGGCGGACGAGGCCCATGTCGACGTCCTGACGGATGCGCTCCGTACCGGCAAAGCCGGCGAAGGTGACGTCCTTGTCGGCCAGGAAGATGTGGTTGTACTCGACGCCAACCGACCAGTTCGGCGCGAAGCCGTACTCGAGGCCGGCACCGACAGTTCCGCCCCAACGGGTGTCGCTGGTCGACGCCAGCAGCGGACCACCGAGGTCGTAGATCTCGTACTTGTCGCTGACCACAGCCGCACCACCCTTCACGTAGAGCAGCACGTTGTTCCAGGCATAGCCGACCTGGCCGGTGATCAGGCCGAACGCGTCGATCTTGGTGCGGTTGCGCGTGGCAAACAGCGCGCTGGTGTTGTCGCCCGAGAAGTCAGCCCAGTTGCCCTGACCTTCCACGCCGAACACGAACTGCCCGGACTGCCAGCGATAGCCGATCTGGCCGCCGACCGTGCCGCCGGTCGCGTCGTGCGAACCTTCACGACCGAGACCAACGAAGTCCCAGGTCGCGTGCGAGGAACCGCCGCCGCCGTTGAGACCGATGTAGAAGCCGCTCCAGTCGTAAACGGCGGCGATCGCCGCCGGCGGAGCCTTGGTGTACGGCCTCGCCGCGAGATCGGCAGCCAGCGCCGGCGCAGCCGCGCTGAGCGCGACAAGGCTGACAGCGGCGAGCAACAACTTCTTCTTCATTTGATTCCCGTTCCAGTTTCTTCAGAGGCCCCCGGGCCGTGGCGTGGTCATAACAGCGATCGACGGAATTGCTGTAACCGCAACGCCACAGTGCGATTGAAAGGACCTTACTCATTAACGAATATGAATCGCACGTGCGCGGGAACCCTTTGGAACAAGGGGTTTTCAGCAGTTCCAGCGTCGGCGCGAGGAGATAAATTGCATGCGCGCGTAACGTCGTCGCGCGCACATTCGCGTGATAGGAGAGTCGAAAAGCGCGGTCGAGCTGCTCATCCCATTGTCGCCATATTTTCGCTCGCATTCATCACATTCGTGCTCGCATCACTCGCAAGCTCGCTCGCGCACATTCGGCAAGGATCATCCCTTCCGCCTCACGGGCGATGAATGGCCGAGACTGAGCAATTGCAGGTTCGACACCTGCGCGCTGAGATCGCCGCGCCGCACTCATGCTCGCCCTCGCCGGCATGCTCCCGGCAAGCGGAGCTGCGCACGCGCAAACTTTTAATCCGCGCTATCCGATCTGCACGCGCGTCGCCGCCTGGGCCGCGCTGCGGCTAGCGGCGGGTGATCGAGTTCGCTGCAGCGACGTGCGAACCGCGAGGCGCCGGCACGTTCTCCAACACGGCATTGGCGGACCGGACGTCTGTCCGAAACAAATACGCATGGTGCACGCGACCGCAAGTTGTGACCGAGCTGGTCATCGTATAGCGTCCGTCCAAGCCGTCCTTCGCGCAGTCGATCCTTCCATGCTCACCCGTATCCTGCTCCTGGCCTCGCTCTTGCTTCCGGCCACTTTGCGTGCCGAAGCAGCGCCGGCCGAGAAAGCCGGATTTGCCTCCAGGCTGACGATTTATCTCGCCAAGGGGCCACCCGACGCATGCGGCCCGGGCTGCGATCGCTGGATTGCCATCGAGGGCGAGATCGATCGGGAGGCTGCGCTGCGCATTCGCCGCTTCCTCGCCGCCGTCAAGGACCTGCAGCGTCCGATCTACCTGCATTCGCCCGGCGGCAACGTCGAGCAGTCCTATGCGATCGGGCGGTTGCTGCGCAGCCGCAAGGCGATTGCCAGGGTCGGCCGGACGATCGCGACCGCCTGCGCCGCGGGCACGCAGGTAGACGCCGCGTGCCTGAAGCTCAAGAACGCGAGCGGCGAGGTCGAGGCCGAGCTCACCACTTACCGTGCCATGTGCAACTCCGCCTGCGGATACCTGTTTCTCGGGGCGACATCGCGCGAGGTCGCCCCCGACGCCGCAATGGCGGTCCATAATTCCAGGCTGGTGCTCGCCTTTGACGGACGGCCCGATCCGGCGGCCGTCGCGGAATACAGGCGCCGCCGGCTCTTGGCGGCCGATCGCGATCGCGCCGCTTTCATCGCGGCGATGGGAATTAGCCGCGAGCTCGATTCCCTCATCCGGACGGTCAAGTTCGAAAGCCTGCACGTGCTGACGCGATCCGAGCTCTACGGTTTCGGTATCGACACGCGGCCCCTGGCCGAAACGATGTGGCGGCTGGAGAAAGGAGCACGGCCCTTCATCAGCAAGATGGCCGCGGTGAAGAAGGAAAGCGACGCGTCGTTCCGGACCATGGAATGGCGCCTCTATTGCGAAAACAAGAAGTGCGTGCCGCTGCTGTTCGCGGGCGAGATCGACGCAGCCGCCACCGGCCAGAGAACGATCATGATGGCAGCCAGTGCCGACCTGAGCAAGCAAGCGGGAGGGCCTCCGGTCCGGTTCGGAAAGTACGAGGTCTGGAACGGCGCCGTCGATCCCGACATGATCAACGCAGTGCTGGCCTCGCACTCCCTGCAGGTCCGGGAAACCACTCCGGAACCAGAGGGAAAGGCGGACGTCACGCGCTTCAACCTCGACTTGACCGGTTTGCATTCGGTGTGGACGCAGCTCGGGACGTCGTGCACATCGGCGACGACAGCCCCGGCAAAAGCCTGGCCAGCGAATCCTCTGCAGCCGACGCCCTGGACAGCAGGTCCCCTCCCGAACGCCGGCGCAGCACCTTCTGCCACAGCCGCGCCGTGAGCGCGCGACGAGCGACGAGGCTTGCCCGTCGCTCTTCAGAAGCTGAAGCCAGCGTCCATCAGTCTCCACCCTCAACCGGCGTATAGATCACGAGCTTCAGCGCGGGATCGTCGTTGGCCTGGAAGCTGGTGTGCTCGAAGTGCAGCACGCCCTTGGTCGGATGGTTCATGGTCTTGCGGCCCGAGATGGTGCTGCGGACGTCATGTGCATCCCACCATTCGACGAATTCCGGACTGCCCTCGCGCAGTCGCGTCAGCAACTCCGTGAAGGCGGGATCGCCGGCCCAGACGTCGTGATTGGCGCGAAACATCGCCACCATGGCCTTGGCAACGCCGGTCCAGCCGGCGCCGTAGGATTTTCGCGTCTGCTTGTTGGTCATCATGAGAAGCAACGTGTTGCGGTCCTGCTCCGGCGATCGCCCGAAGCCGAAGACCTCCTCGGCCGCATCGTTCCAGGCCAGCACGTCCCAGCGCCGGCCCGTGACATAGGCCGGCTGCTGCAGGCTCTCGATCATCCGACGAATGGGCGGAGGGACGATCTCGCGCGTGAACGCGCTTCTTGCGCGCTCGCGCGCCAGCGCCATGAGGTGCGCGTGCTCGGCCTTGCTGAGACGGAGGGCCAGGGCCAGCGCATCCACCGTGGTGACGGACGGGCTGACTGTGCGGCCCTGTTCGAGGCGGATGTACCAGTCGACGCCGATGCCGGCGAGCTGTGCGACCTCCTCGCGGCGCAGCCCCGCGGTGCGTCGGCGCCTGCCCATCGGCAGCCCAACGGCCTTCGGCGACAGTTTTTCGCGGCGGGACCTCAGAAAGTCGCCGAATTCGACGCGGCGGAGATCGGCCATGACGAGTGTCCCTGCGATGGAGGGCCGATAGGATACTAGGATAATACCAGGCCTTCTTGTCCCCGCCAAGGCGGCGCATACGGACTTCACTCGACCTCGAGGTGAACATCATGAAAGCTGCAGTGCTCAAGTCCTTCGGCTCGCCGCTGGCGATCGAGAATGTCCCCGAACCGGTGCTCGGCACCGGCGAAATCATCGTCGACGTCGTCGCCACGCGCGTGCTGTCCTACATGAACGAGGTCTTCGACGGGACGCGCAATTATGCGCTCGACCTGCCGATCATCCCGGGCCCCGGCGGCATCGGCCGGGTGCGCGCGATCGGCCCGGACGCGACCAAGCTCGCCGTCGGCGATTGGGTGTTCTGTGATCCGACGGTGCGCTCGCGCGATGACGCCGTAGCGCCCGATATCGCCCTGCAGGGCCTGACCGCCGCCGGTCCCGGCGGCATGCGCCTGCAACGGCACTTTCGCCACGGCTCCTTCGCCGAGCAGATGCGCGTGCCGACCGAGAACGTCAAACCCCTCGGCCCGATCACATCCGAGCAGGCGACGCAATGGTGCGCGCTGGGCACGCTGCTGGTGCCCTATGGCGGCTTCCTCGCGGCAAACCTTCGCCCGGGCGAGACCGTGCTGGTGAGCGGCGCCACCGGCAATTTCGGCAGCGCCGCCGTCTCCGTCGCGCTGGCGATGGGCGCAGCCTGCGTGGTCACGCCGGGCCGCAACGAGAAGATCCTCGCCGACCTCGTCCGCCGCTTCGGCGGCCGCGTGAAGCCGGTCAGGCTCACCGGCCATGAGGACGACGACCGCGAAGCGATGAAGCGCGCCGCGCCGGGGCCGATCGACTGCGTGTTCGACATCATGCCGCCCTCGGTGAGCCCGATTGTGGTGCGGGCCGCCATCATGACGGTGCGCGCTTACGGCCGCGTCGTGCTGATGGGCGGCGTCGGCATGGCGGGCGGCGCAGGCCTCGAGCTGCCCTACCCCTGGATCATGCGCAACTGCATCAGCATCCACGGCGTCTGGATGTATCCGCCGGATGCGGCGAGCCGCCTGATCGCGCTGGTCCGCGCCGGATTGCTGCGGCTCGACGCATACGAGACCACGGCCTTCGACCTCGACCACGCCAACGAAGCCGTGGCGCATGCCGCCGCCAATGGCGGACCGTTCAAATTGACGGTGATCAGGCCCTGAGCCCTGAGCCGGCGGCGGAGCGCCGTCGCCGATTTTTTTCGGAAGTCCCACCAAGCACTTGGCTACTGTGCATGGGGTTGTTTTCGAGGGCTTTTAATCGAGCTCGACCACCTGGCCGTGCGACAGCGAGACCCGCCGGTCCATGCGCCCGGCGAGCTCCATGTTGTGGGTCGCGATCAGCATCGACACGTGCGTCGCCTTGACCAGCTGCATCAGGGCCTGGAACACGTGCTCGGCGGTACCAGGGTCGAGATTGCCTGTCGGCTCGTCCGCAAACAACACACGCGGCGCATTGGCCACTGCACGGGCGATGGCGACACGCTGCTGCTCGCCGCCGGACAGCTCCGCGGGGCGGTGGGTGATGCGGTCGCCGAGGCCGAGATAACCCAGGATCTCCTTGGCGCGCTTGACGCTCTCGGACTTCTTCAGGCCGCGGATCATCTGCGGCAGCATGACGTTCTCGAGGGCCGAGAACTCCGGCAGCAGCCGATGCGACTGATAGACGAAGCCGATATCGGTGCGGCGCAGCTGCGTGCGCTCGATGTCGGGCAGCTGCGAGGTCGGCGCGCCCGAGACATAGACCTCGCCGGAATCGGGGGCTTCCAGCAGCCCCGCGATGTGCAGCAGCGTCGACTTGCCCGAGCCCGACGGCGCCACCAGAGCGACGGACTGGCCGGCCCACAGCGCCAGCTTGGCGCCGTCGAGGATCGTCAGCGGCACCTCGCCCTGCAAGTACTGCCGCTTTATCTCGTGGAGATAAATGACCGGTACATCTTCCGCCCCCTGCTGCTGCTCCATCAGCCCCTCACTCGTACCGGAGCGCTTCGACGGGATCGAGGCGCGCGGCGCGCCACGACGGATAGAGCGTCGCCAGGAACGACAGCGTCAGCGCCATGATGACGACGGCCGTGGTCTCGCCGACGTCGATCTCGGCGGGCAGTTTTGACAGGAAGTAGAGCTCCGGCGAGAACAGCTCGGTCGAGGTCAGCCATGACAGGAATTGCCGGATCGATTCGATGTTGAGACAGATCACGAGGCCGACGCAGAAGCCGACCAGCGTGCCGACCACCCCGATCGAAGCGCCCGTGATCAGGAAGATCCGCATGATCGATCCCTGCGAGGCGCCCATGGTGCGCAGGATCGCGATGTCGCTGCCCTTGTCCTTCACCAGCATGATCAGGCCGGAGACGATGTTGAGCGCGGCGACCAGCACGATCATGGTCAGGATCAGGAACATCACGTTGCGCTCGACCTGGAGCGCGTTGAAGAAGGTCGAGTTGCGCTGCCGCCAATCCACCAGGAATATCGGCCGGCCCGCCGCCTCCGTCACCGCCTTGCGGAAGGCGTCGATCCTGTCGGGGTTGGTCGTGAACACCTCGATCGAGGTGACGTCGTTGCTGCGGTTGAAATAGGCCTGCGCTTCGGCGAGCGGCATGAACACGAAGCCGAGATCGTATTCGGACATGCCGATCTCGAACACCGCGACGATCTTGTACGGCTTGATCCGCGGCGTCGTGCCCATCGGCGTGACCGCGCCCTTCGGCGCCACCAGCGTGATGCTGTCACCGGCATGCAGCGAAAGCTGGTCGGCGAGGCGGCGGCCGATCGCGACGCCCTGCCCGTCGTCAAAGCCTTCGAGCGAGCCCTGCTTGATGTTCTTGGCGATCGAGGTGAGATTGTTGAGATCGTCGGAGCGGATGCCACGCACGAGGACGCCCGAGGCGTTCCATGGCGATGACGCCAGCGCCTGACCGTCAACCACCGGCGCCGCGAGCCGGATGCCCTCGACCTGGCTGAGGCGGTCGGCAACGTCCTTCCAGTCGGTCAGCGGCGATTCCAGGGGCTGGACCAGGATGTGGCCGTTGAGGCCCAGGATCTTGTCGAGCAGCTCCTTGCGGAAGCCGTTCATCACGGCCATGACGATGATCAGCGTCGCGACGCCGAGCATGATGCCGAGAAAGGAGAACCCGGCGATGACCGAGATGAATCCCTCCTTGCGGCGCGCCCGCAAATAGCGCGCCGACAGCATCCACTCGAATGGCGCGAAAGGCGCGGTTTGCACGGTTTCGGTCATGGTCTCATCCATCGCTCGATAATCCCATGATTCGGGGTCAATTGTGGCCGGATTGGCGGCCGCGATATCGCGCGATGAACAATATTCAGCCGATCAGCCTTATCAGCCCGCAAGTCTTGCGACCGCGTCGGCAGGCGACATGGTCTCGCGCGCGCCGTCGCTGCGCCGCTTGATCTCGACCTTGCCGTCGGCGAGCCCCTTCGGCCCGATCATGATCTGCCAGGGGATGCCGATCAGGTCGGCAGCGGCGAATTTGGCGCCGGCACGCTGGTCGGTGTCGTCGTAGAGCACGTCGACGCCCTTGGCGGTGAGCTCGGCATAGAGCTTCTCGCAGGCCGCATCGACGGCCGCATCACCCTGCTTCAGGTTGAGGATCGAGACGCGGAACGGTGCCACCGCCTCCGGCCATTTGATGCCGGCATCGTCATGGCAGGCTTCGATGATGGCACCAAGCAGGCGCGAGACGCCGACGCCGTACGAGCCGCCATGGATCGGCACGTCGACGCCGTCCGGCCCCGCCACCAGCGCCTTCATCGGCTCGGAATATTTGGTGCCGAAATAGAAGATCTGGCCGACCTCGATGCCGCGGGTGTTCACCCGCTTGTCGTCCGGCACTTCCTGCTCGAAGCGCGCGGCGTCGTGGACGTCCTCGGTCGCTGCATAGAGCGAGGTCCACTGCTTGATGATCGGCGTCAGATCGCTCTCATAATCGACGTCCTCGCCGGGTACCGGCAGGTCCAGCACGTCGCGATTGATGAACACGCCGGATTCGCCGGTCTCGGCAAGCACGATGAACTCGTGGCTGAGATCGCCGCCGATCGGGCCGGTCTCGGCGCGCATCGGGATTGCCTTCAGTCCCATCCGTGCGAAGGTGCGCAAGTATGCGACGAACATCTTGTTGTAGGCGACGCGTGCCGCGGCCTCGTTGAGGTCGAACGAATAGGCGTCCTTCATCAGGAACTCGCGGCCGCGCATCACGCCGAAACGCGGACGCTGCTCGTCGCGGAATTTCCATTGGATATGATAGAGATTCAGCGGCAGGTTCTTGTAGGACTTCACATAGGCGCGGAAGATCTCGGTGATCATTTCCTCGTTGGTCGGTCCGTACAGCAGCTCGCGCTTATGGCGGTCGGCGATGCGCAGCATCTCCGGGCCATAGGCGTCGTAGCGGCCGCTCTCGCGCCAGAGATCGGCGAGCTGAAGCGTCGGCATCAGCACCTCGATCGCGCCCGAACGGTCCTGCTCCTCGCGCACGATCTGCTCGATCTTCTTCAGCACGCGAAACCCGAGCGGCAGCCAGGCATAGATGCCGGCCGCCTCCTGCCGGATCATGCCGGCACGCAGCATCAGCCGATGCGAGACGATCTCCGCCTCTTTCGGATTTTCCTTCAGGATGGGCAGAAAGAACCGCGACAACCGCATGCTAATACTCTGGGAATCAGTGATCGCCCGCAGTGAAACCGGATTGGGAGCGAAAACACAAGACCGGGAATGAGGAAAAGCCGCTAACGCGGCGAAATTCCTGTCATTTTTCCGTTGCCTTCAGGTTTGACTCGAGGAGCAGCGTGGAATGCAAAGCCGGCGAGCCTAGGGCGGCGGCACATCGAGTTCATCCGCGAGGGTGATCTTCTCGAAATCGCTCACGAGCGCCTCGATCCGGACACGCCAGCGGCCGGCGAAGGGCAGCTCGACCTTGCGTACGTGCCAGTAGCCATCCGGCCCGAGCGAGGCGCCCCGTTCCATCGGCTCGATGCCGCGCTCGGGCAGGCTGAGCGTCAACGTCACCTCTTTGGCGCCCAGGGGCGTCCCCTCGCCGGTCATGAGCTGGAGTACGAAATCGTCCTTGCCGACCTTTCCAGGAGACACCAGCACCTGGAACATCGCCTTGTCGCTGTGGATGTGGATTGCCAAAGCCGTCTCCGGAACAATCGTTCGCGGCGGCGGCGTGAAGCGCCAACCAGCGACGACGGCGAAGATGGCGAGGGCGATAGCGCATTCGAGAAGGATCGAGCGCTTGAGCATAGCCTGGGATCCGCGATCACGTGCGAGCGCCGGAGCGAGGCGGAAGCGGTTGAGCGCCGCAAGTGCGAGCAGCATGAGAACCAGCGCGAGCTTGATCGAGAGGATGAGTCCATAGCGGGTCTCGACCAACGCCGAAGCCTTTTCGAGCTGAACAATTGCAAGGGCAAGACCCGTCAATGCCAGCACGCCGACGGCCGGCATGGCGATGCCCGAGAAGCGGTTCACGACGACAAGGGTTGCTGGCGTCGGCTTCGAGAGCAGTGCCGCGAGCGGAGCAAGAGCGCCGATCCACAGCGCAACGCACAGGCCGTGAAGAAACATCGCCGGTCGCATCATCATCTGAGGCGGCGCTGTTGCGGCGTGCCCGCTCATGGCAAGCGACAAGCCCACACCGACCCCCGCAATCAAAGCAAGAGCGCGCGAAGACCACGCGCTGCGCAGCGCCAGTAGAGCGAGCAGCATCGCCGCGGCGGCAACAAGAAACGCGCGGCCGGCACTGGTCGTGAACGCGACCTTCCAAGGCGCGGCCGCCGCGAGCGCCGCGGGCGGCAGGCCGAGGAGATCGAGACCGAGCGCACCGACGGACACCACCGCGCTCGAAAGGCCGACCACGAGCGCCGCGCGCGGCACGGTCGTGCCTGTCAACGACCGTGATATCCAGCGCGCGAACAACACACCGCCGACGCCAACGAACAGCCCGAGGTAGAGGCCAACGCGTGCCAGCCAGATCAGCACGCCCAACCAGTTGCCAGTGCTCGCGGGCGGCTTCGTTTCCGACGGCGTGCCGACCGAAAACATCACCGATCCCACCACCGGATGGCCATCCTGCGAGATCACGCGATAACTGACGACCGCGGTCCCCTCAGGCAAATCCGCCGGCATCGCCACCGAGATCGTCTCGCCCGACGCACTGACACGCGGATCGTCTCGCGCCCTGCCCGCCCCGTCGATCAGCCGGATGGCGCCTGGCGTCACCGGCTCGTTGAACCGCAGCTCCACCACCTCGGGCGCGGTCGCGAGCGTGCTGCCGCTCGCCGGCTCGACCGAGATCAGCGCCGCATGCGCGAGCGCACCGCTCGCGAGGCCCGCAGCGAAGAGCAGCGTCGCGAGCGCGGCGAGGACGCGCATCAGGGTTTCGGCAGGAGCTTCACGCCAGGCGCCGGCGACTTGCCCTCATGCGAATGCCCTGCCCCCTCGGTTGGGATTTCGATCCAGCGGCTAACGCCGGCCTCACATTCCTGAACCACGGGGAAGTACAAGGTCGTGTTCGGCTTAAGCTTGTCGGTCAGCACCGTCTGCATGATGAACTCGTCATAGTTCTTGTCCGGCAGCTTGCCGCCGGACCACGCCACCTCCTTGACGCCGGACGATAGCTTGTTGCCGTGATAGTCGTATTCCCCGGCATATTTGCCCTCGAGGATATCGATGCTCCAGCCGGCCTTCGGCATCGGCTTCACCGCGATCACCCCTTCCGGAATCTGCACGCGGAGCTTCACCGTCGGCGATCCCGCGCAGCCATGCGGCACGGTGAAGACCGCCTTGTAGGACGCACCGATTGTGGCTTGCTTGGTCTCGAGCGAGACATGCGCGGCCGCTGGTGATGCGGCGAGCGCGGCGATCAGGATCAGGCAGGATCGTTTCGACATATTCGGTCTCCCGAGAGTCCAGAACAGTCTCATTTCATCTTCATTCCCGAATGATCCGGCATTTTCTTCATGTCCATATGACCCGAGTGTCCGCCATCGCCCGGCGCCTGCGCGCCGACGCCCTGGACGTCGAGGGCAACAGCGACCTTTCCGGCCTTCTCGAACTGAAGCGTCACCGGCACCTTGTCGCCCTGCTTGAAGGGTCCCTTCAGCTCCTGAAGCATCAAGTGATTGCTGCCGGGCGCGAGCTTCACACTCTTGCCTGGATCGATCGTCAGTCCCTTGTCGAGCGGGCGCATCTTCATCACGCCGTTGTCCATCGCCATCTCGTGAATCTCGGCCTTGCCTGCGATATCGGCGGACACGCTGACCAGCCTGTCGGCCGCGTTGCCCTTGTTTTCGATCGTCAGGTAGCCGCCGGCGACCTTGGCGCCGCCCGGCGTCGCCCGGCTCCAGGCCTGCGAGATGACGAGATCGCCGGCCTTGACATCCTCGGCGCGCACGGGGGCGGCGAACATTGCGGCGGAGAGCGCTGCGAGCGCGAGGATTCGTGAGAGCTTGGTCATGTCATTTTACCTTTCTTGTCGTAGACGTCGCCATCAGAACGTGTACTTGCCGGCGAGAACGAAGGTTCGCCCCGGAAACGGATGGAACAGGAAATACTGCGCGTTGAAGAGATTATCGATGCCGAAGTCGAACGCGAAATTCTTCGTCGCGTTATAGTCCATCTTCACGTCGACAACGAGGAAGTTGTCGAACGCGCCATAGACGTGGGCAACACGATCCGTGTTGTCCAGCGTCGAGTACTGCTTGCCACTGTAGCGGGCGGCAATGGTGTAAGCCCAACTATCGTTCGGCCGGTAGGTCACGCCGAATTTTGCGCGCCAGTCCGGGACATATGGCACACGTTTGCCGACGACGGTCGTCGGCAGGTTCGTCAAGGGATCAATGCCGGCCCAGCTCGCATCGGCCAGGATACGGGAATCGACATAAGTCACGCTGCCGAACACCTGCAGACCGCCAATGAGGACGTTGTCCTTGTCGGCCGACAGCTCGATACCCTGCAGTCTGATCGCATCGACATTGCTGATCACCGTCGTCGGCGTCTGCACCTTCGTCACCGGATTGGTGACGTGGTTGGTCTGGGAGATGATCGCATGATCGGTGTGCTCCCGGAACAGCGTCAGCCGGACGCGGCCGTCGCTCCATCTGCGCTCGATGTTCAGCTCACCGATCAGATCCTGCTCAGGTAACAGGTTGGGATTGGCGACCGTCGCCACGCCGCCGACCGTCAGGTTCTGATAGAGCTCCATCACGGTCGGATACCGATAGGCCTGCCCGACGTTTGCCGTGATGTTCCAGTCCTCGGTCGGATCGAATGAGAGCGACGCTTTCGGTGAGAAATTCGTCGAGGAGAGCTGCGGTTGTTGAACCGCAGCGATCGATGTGATCGCGCCGGCGGCGGTGGTGGCCGTACTGACATTGAAGCCATCCTGGGCACGCCAGGTTTCGAGCCGCCCGCCGAGCGTGAGCTTCAGATTGTGAATGATCTTCCAGGCATCCTGAATCCAGATCGCGCCGGTCCGGGTCTCCCCCTCGCTCTGCGAGTAGAGCGTGCCGGTGCCGGTGTCGCCCGTCGCGTTCCACACCGCTGACGCGTAGATGGGGGTTTCCAGGCGGTAGCGATCACCATGCAGGCCGAAGCTGACCTCGTGCGGTCCATCGTAACCGAGCGGCCGCCAGATGCCCTTGGCATCGGCATTCTGCCAGTTGGTGCCGTCCATCCTTGTGATCTTCCCGTTCTGGGAATAGCCGACGCCTGTGGGCGTAACCGTAAACGGATTGAGCTGGATGTCCTGGAGATAGTTGTAGCTCGAAGCCGACAGGTCGAAATCGTAGGTGCCCTTGGTGTCGCTCTTGAGCGCGATGGCGTTGCTGACATGGGTCTGGTCCCAGACATATTTGCCGGTGGCAAATCCGGACAGGCCTGCGAATGTGGGCGCACCGCTCGCGGCCGACTTCAAATAGCTCTGCGGATCGGAGACCTGATGATTATTCCAGACTCCGAACGAATAGGTCGCGTGCACCTGTGCCGTGACGTCATAGGCCAGGCGGATGTTCCCGGAGGTCTGCTGCGAATGCGCGAGGATGCCCGCCCCGACCACATTGGCCGCAACGCCCTGCTTGTTCAGTGCGGGAAACGCACCGGTCGTACCGGCCGGGATTGTTGCGCTCGTCGTGTAGGTGAGCGGCTGCTGATAGCTGTCGAGATAGTTGGCGCTGACGAGCCATGACAGCTTGCCATCGCGATTGCCTGCGGCGGCGCTGGTCTGGCTCGTCACATACGTATCCCTCGTGCCGTACTGGCTCCACGGCATCACCGAGACCGTTTCCTTGGCAATAGCAAACGGCTTGTCCGGCATCTTTGACGAGATCAGCAGCACGCCGCCGATCGAATTGCCGGGATAGGCGGCCGCGAACGGACCGTTGAGATAGTCGACCCGTCCGATCGCTTCCGGAGAGATCAGGTTCCACTTCGGCGAGGCATTGGTGTTGTTGTTGCCGATCAGCGCCGAGATCAGGAGATCGTCGTAATAGATCAGCGTCCGCGAGCTCGAATTGAGGCCCCAGCTGCGCGTCGCGAGCACGGCATTGTTGTCGCCATCGTTGCGCTTGCGCACGAACAGGCTCGGCATGTATTTGACGGCGTCCTCGGGGTCCTTGAGGTTGATCGCCTCATCGACCTCCTTCGCCGTGATGCTGAAGGCGCGCTGTGGCAACTGATAGCGCGCCACAGCAGCCGGCGGCTCCAGTGACGGCCGGGCGCTGCCCGCCCCCTGCTCGGCCGCCGCGGCAGGAGCGGTCCGCACGCTGGCAAGCCTTGCCGCTTGAGTCGTGGCCGCGACCGGGCGCATCGTCAGATTGCGCGGCTTGGGCTTCACTGCCGCGGGCGCATCGACGGTGACAGGTGGCAGCACTGCGCTGCTCTGGGCAAACACACCGCTCGACGAAGCAAGCAGCGCCGCCTGAACGGCAACGATGCTCACGCCGCAGCGGGCATGACAATGTAACATTAGGGCATTCCTGACGCCGGCCTTCTTCCCGGCTGTTCGACAGCATCAATCGCCAGCGGACGAGCCGCGGCGACAGCGAGGGTCGTCAGGAAAGTTGCGGAGGTGCACGCGCCTGGGCGCTAGAGCCCTTGCGGGTGGAAATGGTCGATACGTCCGCCGCGCGCCACACCACGCGTCCAGCATGGCGGACGGGAATGGCCAAGGCCGACTGCGGCGGCGAATCGAGCGATGCGCTGGCCTGCGCCAGACAGCAGAGTGCACAGGCACCGGCATGCGCCGTCGGCGAGCCGGTCCGATCGTTCAGGCCGCCATCCTGGTCGCTCGCACTATGGCAGATGATGGCGGCAGAGAGCGGATCGGCAACGGCCTGGCCCGCCGCGAGACAGGCGGCAATCGGCGCCAGCACCTGCATCACCAGGGCGAGCAGGACCAGAGGCAGAAATTTTTGCAGGCGTGCGCGCATCCGCCGGACCATTCGTTCGTGCGCTAACTAAACACCGCCCCGGCACCCGAGTCGAGGTCAGTTCCGCCGCCCGCTTGGTCCAGCGCAAATTGCGCGACAGCTGTGGCCGGACCGCCCCACCCCGCGGCAGGCGGCATCTAAGGCAAGGAAGCCCGCCCCGGCCATCCACAAATTTCTTATGTTTGTCATATATTTAGATGGCTAAAAGCCCGATCATTTCGTCAGCTGCTGTTATTTTGAACATTCGTTGCTGAAAATGATGACAAGTGAGAAAAGTTGATCTAGCATCCCTCTTGCTCAGGCGCTGACCGCGAGGTCGAGGCCTGGTGGTCCAAGTCTCGGGAGGAGCCCCTGGCGCGCAAAACGCAGCGTCGCCCCGTCAATCAAGATCAAATCTTAAGATCGGGGATAATAGGGTCGACACAATTTTTGAGCGGGGCCAGGGCCCCGCTCTTTTTTTGCGTGCGTGGCCGATGCCGCCGATGAACGCTTCTTCCGGCCACATCGAGTAGTCATTTTAGCCAAGCATTGCGCGCACGACGCATCGCACTCGCGCAAGGGTCGATGCCCCGCGCTGACAGGCGATGCTCGACCTCGCGTGACGCTCAGCGGACGCTCCCGGCTGAAGCGACGCCTGTCCCGCACCTGATTGCAGATTGAGTGGGAACAACTCTTGTGAGAGACTTTCGGACATCGGTCGCGCAAGCAATGACGCGCCGACGACAAATATATGGGAGCGAGCGATGTCCGGGACGAAAGATTTCTCGACGACGAGGCGCGATCTTCTTCAGGCGGCAGCGACCGCCGGCGCCGCAACTGCCATCCTCGGCAGCATGGGCATAAACCCCGCACTGGCAGCCGAAGTCGGACGCAGCGAAAAGCCGCTGAAGGCGGCCTTCTCCAATGCGGGCCTTCAGGCGACCTGGTGCGCGCAAGGCAAGCAGGCCGCGGAATTCTGGGGCAAGCTGTTCAATGTCGAAGTCACCTGGTTCGACGGCCAGCTCGATGCAGTGAAGCAGCGCGCGGCGATCGACAACATGGCCTCGCAGAAATGGGACTTCGTCGCAATCCAGGCCTTCGGCATCGGCACCCTCACCCAGCCGGTGCAGAAGATGATCGATGCCGGCACGCCCGTGATCGACATGGACACGCTGATCGCGCCGCTGGATCAGATCAACGTCCACTCCTTCCTCGCCCCCGACAACGAGTTCATGGGCGCTTCGGTGACGCAGGCGCTGTGCAACGCCATGGGCGGCAAGGGCAAGATCATCATGACGCAGGGCGCGCTCGGACATACAGGTGCGCAAGGACGAGCCAAGGGCTTCAATTCGGTCGTCAAGCAATTCCCCGGCATCGAGGTGCTCGACACTCAGCCGGCCGATTGGGACGTATCGAAGACCGCCCGCCTCTGGGAAACCTACCTCACGAAGTACCCGCAGATCGACGCGGCCTTCTTCCACAATGACGACATGGCGCTGGCCGCCGCCAACATCATGAAGGCGCGCAATCGCACCAACATCCTGATCGGCGGGGTCGACGCCATGCCGCCGGCAATCCAGGCGGTGAGCGAAGGCCGCATGTTCGCGACCGTCCGCAATCCCTCCTGCCGCATCCATGGCGGCGCCATCGTCGCGGGCGTTGCGGCCGTGGTCGGCGGCGAGAAGAGCGGACAGGGCATTCCGAAGAACGTCGTTACCGACGGCCCGGTCGTGACCAAGGCCAATGCGGCCGGGATGCAGTGGATGCAGGATCACTTCCTGATCTGAGCCTCCAGATCTGAACTTTCATGAGCGTGGGACAACAGCCCATCCTGGAACTCCAGGGCATCACGAAGAGCTTCGGCGGCGTCGAAGCGCTTCGTGGTGTCGACTTCGCGCTTTATCCCGGCGAGATCCACGGCCTCGTCGGCGAGAACGGCGCCGGCAAAAGCACGCTGATGAAGATCATCGCCGGCGTGCACACCGAGTTCTCCGGCCGCTTCCTGGTCGACGGCCGGGAGATGCATTTTCGCTCGGCGCGCGATGCGCATGCCGCCGGTATCGCCATGGTGCACCAGGAGCTCAGCGTCGCGCCCGACCTGACCGTCGCGGAGAACGTCTTCCTCGGCAATCAGCCGACCAACGCCCTTGGTCTCGTGCAATGGCGGCGGATGGCGCGCGAGGCGGGCGAGCAGCTCGCCCGCTTCGGCATCGACGTCGACCCGATGGCGCGGCTCGGCGATCTTCCGATCGGGCTGCAGCAGCTGATCGAGATCGCGCGCGTGCTGTTCTCCGGCGCGCGCATCGTCATCCTGGACGAGCCGACCTCCGCCCTCTCCCCGCCCGAGGTCGAGCGGCTGTTCACAACGCTCAGGCGGCTGCGCGAGGAAGGCACTGCCATCGTCTTCATCTCGCATTTCATCGAGGACATCCTGCTGGTGTCCGACACGGTGACCGTGTTCCGCAATGGCCGGAAGGTCGCGGAGACGGCGAGCGCCGCGACCAGCAAGGGCGCGCTGATCGAGGCCATGATCGGCCGCGGCGGCGAGGCGCTCGAGCATAGCTATACCGACGACCTGATGCTGCCGCAGCCGAGCGGTAGCAACGTCATTCTCAGGGTCGACCAGCTGTCGCTGTCCCGCAGCCTTCAGGACGTCTCGTTCGAGGCCCGCGCCGGCGAGGTGCTCGGCATCTACGGCTTCATGGGTTGCGGCCAGCAGGAGCTGTCGCGCATCCTGTTCGGCAAGCTGAAGCCGGACAGCGGAACGCTTGCCGTCGAAGGCGTGCCGAAAAGTTTCGCCAGCACGGCTGCGGCGCGGCGCGCCGGCGTGGCGCTGGTGCCGGAGAGCCGGCGCGACATGCTGTTTCACCAGGAGCCGGTGTACAAGAACATCTCGATCAGCATCCTCGACCGCATCTCCTCGCTGCTGCTCAAGCCGGCGCAGGAGCGCGACATCGCCAAACGGCAGGTCGAGCAGCTGCAGATCCGGCCGCCCGTGGTCGGCCTCGATCTCGGCATGCTCTCGGGCGGCAACCAGCAGAAGGTCGCGCTGGCGAAATGGCTGACCTATCCGCCCAAGCTGCTGGTACTGTGCGAGCCGACCCGCGGCATGGATGTCGGCGCCAAGAACGACGTCATCAACATCGTCCGCGACCTCAGAACAAAGGGGCTCGCGATCATCGTGCTGTCGACCGAGCCGGAAACGGTGCTATCGCTGGCCGACCGCATCCTGGTGCTCAAGCGCGGCGCGTTGGTGCGGGAATTTTCGAACGAGCCGGTCAGCAAGGACCGCCTGCTGGAAGCAGCGTGACGGAGAAGCACATGAGCAGCGAGACGGCTTTGGCGACAGGACAACGGGCGCGGGGCCTTGCGCCCTTCCTGCGCTCGCAGATGCGCAACATCGCCCCGTTCCTGACGCTGATCTTCCTCTCCGCCTTCTTCGCCTTCGCCAGCCCCTCCTTCGCGACGCTCGACAATCTCGGCAACATCCTGACGCAGGTGTCGGTGACGGGCATCATCGCCGTCGGCCTCACCTTCGTGATCCTCTGCGCCGAGATCGACCTGTCGATCGCCAGCATCGCCAACGTCACGGGCATTGCGGTCGCCTACTTCACGCTGCAGGAATCCTACGTCAACATCGCCAACATTCCCCTGCCCGGCGCGGTCGCGATCATCCTGTCGCTCCTGCTCTGCGCCCTGCTCGGTCTCGTCAACGCGCTGGGGCTGACCGTGATCGGCATCCCCTCCTTCATCATGACCCTGGCAATGATGCAGATCGCCGCCGGCATCTCCGCACTCCTGGTGCGCGGCCAGATCGCCTACAAGGTACCGAGCCTGATCACGACGCTCGGCTCCGGCTCGGTCGGCGGCATCCCCTGGATCGTCATCGTCGCCGCCATCATGCTGCTCGCCGGCCATCTGGTGCTGACCTACACGCGCTTCGGCCGCTACGTCTACATGGTCGGGGGCAATCGCGAGGCGGCCGAATATTCGGGCCTCAACGTCAAGCTGATCCTCGGCGCGGTGATGGTGATCTCGGCGGTGTGCTCAGGGATCGGCGGCATGCTCGGCGTTGCCCATTTCGGCAGCGCGCAGCAGAACGAGTTCGACACTTACCTCCTCGACTCCATCGCCGCCGTCGTCGTCGGCGGCACCAGCCTGTTCGGCGGCCGCGGCGGCATCGGCAACACCATCGTCGGGCTCTTTGTTCTCGGTGTCCTGAATAACGGCCTCGACCACGTCAACATCGACAGCTTCCTGAAGATCCTGATCCGCGGCCTCATCCTCCTGGCGGCGCTGGTCATCAACGTCTATGCGCAGCGCTTGAGGGAGAAAGCGGCGGAATAGACGGCCGCTAAAACAAAAGTGCGAAAACAACCCCATGCACAGTAGCCGGGGCCAGCGGAATCAATGACTTGCCGGCGGGTGTCTTAAAATTGCGGATTTGGCGAAGCCGATTTGCTCCGTCGGGCAAAACAGGGGTATGATGTCATCATCGGCAGCCGGCGCATCCCTGGCAGCGCTTCCCCAAAAAACTCTGAAGTTCCGCGCAAACGACGACCCGTCATCCTGAGGTGCGAGGCCTGGAACGCAACGCGTTCCAGGCCGAGCCTCGAAGGATGAACGGCCACGCTGCCAGCCGGGCCGTCGCCCTTCGAGGGCCGCTGAAGAAGCGGCCACCTCAGGGTGATGGCGATAAAGCGAAGCTCGCTGCACCGATCTCGTCATTGTGAGCGCGATCCAATCGCGAAAATCGGAAATTGCAGTGGGTGGCGCCGCCGGCCAGCGTCTGGGTCCGCTCCAGGCGGATGCCGCGCGTGGCGTAGGCGTCGAAGTCGAGGCCGCAGATGTTCGGCAGGATCTCCGTGTCGCCATGGCGCGCCGCGAACTTGCAGAAGCCGCAGGCCTTGTAGTCGATGCCGAATTCGAAAGTGTCCTCGGGACCCGGCTCGACGAAATCGTAGACGAAATCTTCCGGAAACTCCGTTTGGTGAGCTTTTGTAACGCTCCGTGCTGCCTGTTCGCGCATCAAGGCCTGGTTCTCCGGCGACATGAACTGACGCCCCGCGCCTAGACGCTCGGCTTCGGGGATCGTCAGCAACTGCGCCTTGTAGGTTTCCCGCTCGATCTCCCCGATCACGGGCACCGGCACGCCGTGGCGACGCAGCACCCGACTGATCGCCATGAAGCCGGTCAGGCGCATGAAGAAATCGCTCATGCGGCTTGCCGGGCCGCCGACATAGGGCATCTGGGTGAGGACGATCTCGAATTCGTCCATCACCTCCCGCCTGATCGCGTCGATATCGGAGAGATGCGCGCGCTCGCGGAGCATCGCTTCGGCAAGGTCTAGTCGCTCGCGCATGGCAGCTTCCATGGCCTGCCGGTGCGTCTGGTAGAACGGATGAATCTCAGCCATTGGACACCCGATATGATTGGCTCATTGCAACATCGACGACGCTGCCTCATTCCGCGGCGATGGCCTCGATCTCCAGCAGCCATTTGCTGTCGACGGTCTCCACAACCACGACGCTCAGTGCCGGCTGGTGCTCGCCGAGCATGGCGCGGCGAATGACGCGGTTGGCGACGACTTGACTGCGGTCGGTCAGGAACGTGGTGACCTTGACCAGGTGCTCGACGCCAAGATCTGCCGCGGCGAGCACTTCCCTGACATTGCGCCAGGCCTGCTCGCATTGCGGCTCGAAGCCGTCAGGCACGGTGCCGTCGGAATTTTGAGGCACCTGGCCGCTGATGAACAGCAGGCGGCGATGCTGCTTCAGCTCCAGGCCCATGCAGTAGCCGCCGGCGGGCGGGTGAACCGTTGCGGGATTGTGGCTGACGATGTGAGCTGGGGACATGACGTTTCTCCGGATTTGCGCGTCAAGCGTATCCGGCGGCCTCAGGGCTGCGCAAAGCATCATTGCTGCGGTTCAGCGCAAGAAAATCTATTGCAGGGACGCGGCCTATCGGTGTCAAAGTGCGGTGGCGATGACCTACGCCCTCCCCCCACTCAACGCGCTCCGCGCCTTCGAGGCCGCCGCCCGGCACCTCAGCTTCAAGCTGGCCGCGCACGAACTGCACGTGACGCCAGCGGCCGTGGGACAGCAGGTAAAAGCTCTGGAAGCGCGCCTCGGCGTGCAGCTGTTCGAGCGGCTGCACAAGCAGCTCATCCTGACCGAGGCCGGCCAGGCCTATCTGCCCGGGATCTCCGAAGGCTTCCGCCACATTGCCGAGGCAACCTCGCGGTTGAAGCCGTCAGGCACGGTGCTGCTGCAAGTGGGCGTCCACGGCAGTTACGACCTGCGCCGCCTCGAACTTGCGGCGTTTCGCAACGAGCATGCGGAGATCGGTGTGCGCGTGCTGCAGCCCGCCGGCCTGCACGAGCTCGTCGAGGGCAAGGTGGACCTACTGATCGCCCGCGGCGTGAGCCACCATCCCGGCTATCGCTGCGAGCGGATCAATGAGGGAGCAGGCCCGGGTGATTGGCTGGTTGCGCCGGAAGGCACCGCAGATTGTCCGGAGATCGTGAGTTTTCGCGCGTGGCTACGCGCGCTGCCCGCGGCGAAACCGCTCGCAAATCGCCGCCCGCATCTGGTCGGCGGCTTCGGAAGTTAGCAGGCCCAGGGTTGCGCGCAGACGCTTCCGTTCAACTCAACTCACCCTTGCCCGTACAGAGGAGCTCGCGATGACCGTCTAGGTCATGGAGGCATAAGCGCGGAGCCAAAGCCGCTTGGAGAAGAAACGTCACCTGCCCTGCGCAGTGAAGCCCGATCACTCGGGGCCGGGGTTCAACCAAGGCGAACAACGATGAAGACACTGAACCCATCTACCGTCTGGGCCGTGCCCGAGCCGTTCCGGACGATCTACAGCCACGCTGTCGAAGCCCCTGCGGGCCGCACCCTCTACGTCTCAGGTCAGCTCGGCGTTGCGCCAGACGGACAAATGCACGCCGAGTTCCCTGAACAGCTCGAGCAGGCGATGGATAACGTGGAAGCCTTGCTGGGTGCCGCGGGAATGGCCCTTTCCGACGTGGTCAAGGCGACATTTTTTCTGACCCAAGCCACTGATCTCCCATCACTTGGCCAGGGGCGCCGCGGGCGCTGGGCCTCGGAGACGCCCCCAGCGGTGACCGTCCTCGTCGTTGCCGCGTTGGCTCGGCCCGACGCGCTGATCGAGGTCGAAGTCACGGCCGTTCGATCGTAGTTACAGGGTGGGGGCTCTGAACCGGCGGGCCGCCTTCTTTAAGGACCGGCCCCTCTGGGCCGTTCCCTGTTTAGGGTTGACCGCCTGGTGGTATAGATGCGCCTCCCCCTTTCGGCGCATCAGCCCTCGGTCGAGACTAACGCCACCCGCCCCGCAATCTCCTCACTCCGCCAGCACCGCACCGCGTGCCCATCCGCCCGCGTCTCCAGCGCCGGCCCTGGCTCGCTCCGGCACACCGCCTCCGCGTAGCGGCACCGCGGGCTGAACGCGCAGCCGTTCGGCGGGTTGAGCGGATTGGGCAAGTCGCCGCCTGTGGTCGCCAGCGGGGCATGGCGCAGGGGATCGGGGATGGCGGCGATCAGGGCCTGCGTGTAGGGGTGCGCCGGGCGTTCGAAGATCTCGCGCCAGTCGCCGTTCTCCACGATACGGCCGAGATACATCACCGCGACGCGGTCGCTCATGTGCTCGACGACGCCGAGATCATGGCTGATCATGATGTAGGACAGGCCGAGCGTGTCCTTCAGCTCCAGCAGCAGGTTGATGATCTGGGCGCGGATCGAGACGTCGAGCGCCGAGACCGGCTCGTCGCAGATGACGATCTTCGGGTTGAGGATCAGCGCACGGGCGATGCCGATGCGCTGGCGCTGGCCGCCGGAGAATTCATGCGGATAGCGGTCGGCCTGCTCGGGGCGCAGGCCGACATGCTTCAGCATCGTCGCAACGCGGTCCTCGATCTCGCTCTTCGCGGTCACGCCGTGCACACGCAGGGGATCCTCTAACGTGCGGCGAACGGTCTGGCGCGGATTGAGCGAGGCGTAGGGATCCTGGAACACGATCTGCACGATGCGGGCGAGCGCCTTGCGGTCGCCGGATTGCCGGTTCGTGACGACCTGCCCGTCCAGCACGATGCGGCCGCGCGTCGGCGTGAGCAGGCCGAGGATCGAGAGCGCGACCGTCGACTTGCCCGAGCCGGATTCGCCGACGAGGCCGAGGCATTCACCGCGCTTCAGCCTGAGGTCGACGCCGTCGACGGCGCGGAGCAGCCGACGGCCGCGGCCCAGCAGGCCGCCTCCAAGCGGAAAATGAACGGCGAGATCCTCCACGCTGAGGATCACGTCGTCGTCCGCTCGGCCCTGCGGTTCATGCATGGTGGTGACACCGGACGAAACCGCCCGCCTCCAACCCATCCGTCTGCGGCGCGGTGGTTCGGCAAATCTCCGTTGCCTGCGCGCAACGCGGATTGAACCGGCAGCCGTCCGGGAAACGCGTGATCGCCGGCACGACGCCCGCGATCTCCTTCAGCCTGCTGCGGCCGAGCGCAGCGCGGCTGCCCAGCCGCGGCAGCGAATCCACGAGGCCCTGCGTATAGGGATGGGAGGGCGCGCGGAAGATGTCGGCCGAGCCGCGCTCCTCGACGATGCGGCCGGCATACATGACGGCAACACGACGGCAGACATTGGCGACGAGGCCGAGATCGTGGCTGATCATCAGGATCGCCGTTCCGCGCTCGGCGCACAGATTGCGCATCAGCTCGATGATCTCCGCCTGCACGGTGACGTCGAGCGCGGTGGTCGGCTCGTCGGCGATCAAGAGGTCCGGACCGCAGGCCAGCGCAATGGCGATCATCACGCGCTGGCGCATCCCGCCGGAGAGCTGATGCGGATAGTCCCTCACGCGCCGCTCGGGCGCGGGGACGCGAACGCTCGCGAGCGCCTCGACCGCCAGCTGGTTGGCCTCCCGCCAGCTCTTGCCCTTGTGCAGCACGAACATCTCGGCGATCTGCCGCCCCACCGGCGAGACCGGGTTCAGCGCCGTCATCGGCTCCTGGAAGATCATGGCGATGCGATTGCCGCGCAGCTCGCGTTGCCTTGCGGCGGACAAGTGCTGGATCTCCTGGTCTTCGAACCGGATGACGCCGCCGGCGATCGACAAGGGCGGTCGCAGCAGGCCGATCAGGGCGAGCGCCGTGATGCTCTTGCCGCAACCGGACTCGCCGACGAGGCCGAACGTCTCGCCGCGATCGATGCGGAACGAAACGCCTTCGGCCGCCGCAACGCGCCTTAATCCGTCATCGAGATCGATGCGGAGATCCTCGACCACGAGCAGCGGGCTGCCTGTCATGTGCGCCGGCTCCGGGATTGCGGATCGAGAATGTCGCGCAGGCCATCGCCGAGCAGATTGAGGCCGAGC
The DNA here is from genome assembly GCF_025200925.1 of Bradyrhizobium sp. CB1015. Lineage (GTDB taxonomy): Bacteria > Pseudomonadota > Alphaproteobacteria > Rhizobiales > Xanthobacteraceae > Bradyrhizobium. The sequence continues at coordinate 5,295,366 of NZ_CP104174.1, forward strand.
ACGGTCAGGAAGATGGCAAGGCCCGGGAAAATCGATAGCCACGGCGCCGTCGTGATCTGCTCCCGGGCTTCCGACAACATGCTGCCCCAGCTCGGAAACGGCGGACGGACGCCGAGACCCAGGAACGACAATGCGGCTTCGGACAGGACCGCGCTGCCCATGCCCAGCGTGCCGATGACGACGATCGGCCCCAGCATGTTCGGCAGGAGCTGCGTGATCATGATGCGCACATCACCATAGCCGAGCACGGTGGCCGCCTGCACATAGCCCTGGCTCCGCAGCGACAGCGCCGAGGCCCGTGCGAGGCGGCAGGTGAACGACCAGTTGGTCAGCCCGAGGGCGATCAAGAGGCTGGTCAGGCCGGGACCGAGCACCGCCATGATGGCGAGCGCGAAAATCAACGAGGGGATCGCGAGCATGAGATTGGTCAGGCCGTTGACGACATCGTCCCACCAGCCGCCGAAATAGCCGGCGCTGAGGCCGAGCGCGACGCCAATGACGCTGTTGATGAGCTGGGAAACGATGCCGACCGTCAGCGAGACGCGCGCGCCGTAGAGGACGCGGGAATAGATGTCGCGGCCCTGCGCGTCGGTGCCGAACCACCAGGTCCAGCTCGGGGGCTCCTCCGCATTCATGAGGTTGGCGTCCATGACGGGATCGGTGTGCGCCAGCCACGGCGCGAGCAGGCCGACGGCGATCGCCAGCGCGAACAACGCTCCCCCGATGACGAGATTGGCGCGGAGCTTCATGCGTATCTGATCCTGGGATCGATCACGCCGTAGAGCACGTCGATCAAGAGATTGATCACGAGAAAGAACAGCACCACGACGAGGATGGAGCCCTGGACGGCTGGAATGTCGCGCTGGAGCACGCTGTCCACCAGCAGCGAGCCGATGCCAGGCCAGGAGAACAGTTTCTCGACCACGACCGCCTGCCCCATCAGCGCGCCGAATTGCAGGCCCATGGTCGTGAGGATGAGGACGAGCGCGTTGCGCATCACGTGCCACTTGACGACCCGGGTCTCGCTCATGCCCTTCGAGCGCGCGGTGCGGACGAAGTCGGCGGTCATGATCTCGAGCACCGCCGCGCGCGTCGTCCGCGCCAGCAGCGCCATCGGCGAAACACCGAGGGCCAGGGCCGGCAGGACCAGATATTTCAATCCCCCGTCGCCATAGCCGAAGCTCGGCAGCCAGCCGAGCTTCAACGCGAACAGGTACATCAAGAGCAGTCCGAGCCAGAACTTGGCGATCGAAAGGCCCGACACCGCGACGATCATTGCGAGCGTGTCGACGAGGCCGCCGGGCCGCAGAGCAGCGACGAAGCCGAGGGGAACGCCGACCACGACCGCAAACGCCATGGACGCGAAGATCAGCTGCAGCGTCGGCCATGCCCGCTTGGCGATCATGGTCGTGACAGGCTCGCGGGTGCGGAACGAGGTTCCGAAATCGCCGGTCGCGAGCTGGGCGATGTAGGTGCCGAAGCGCAGGTAGACGGGCTGATCGAGGCCGAGCTGCTTCTTCAAGCGCAGCTCGATCTGCGGATCGCTGTCGTCGCTCATGGTCGAGGCGATGCTGCCGGGAACGACGCTGAACAGCACGAACACCAGCAGCACGACGGCGAGCACGGTCGGAATGGTCTGCAGGACGCGGCGGATCAGGAACGAGAGCATCTCAACTTTTCTCCGCTCCCGCCCTCGCCGGTCGCGCTAGGCGGGAGCGCGCGTGTCACTTCGCGGGCGAGGTCTCGTCGACCCAGAGGTCCTCGACGTTCTGGTGGGTCAGCTCCGTCGCGTTCAACTGAACCCCCTTGAGCCAGGGCTGCACCGCCATGACGGCCTTGTTGTAGTTGAAGAACCAGACCGGCGCCTCCTCGTAGAGCAGCGCATTGGCCTTCTGCAGCAGCTGGATGCGCTTTGCGGGATCGTCGGCCTGGCCGGCCTCGTCGAGGATCTTGTCGAACTCGGCATTCTTGAAGGTCGTGTAGTTGCAGGCCGACTGCGGCGTCGCCGAATGGAAGCATTTCAGCGCGCCTTGCGGATCCGGGCCGCTTGCCTGGGAATAGACGAAAGCCTGGTAGTCGCCGGTGCGAACCACCTCCGCCAGCACCGCGGTTTCGACCTGCTTGACCTTGGCCTTGATGCCGACCTTGTCCAGCATCGGGATGACAGCCGAAACGATCGGCAGGCCCCAGCTTTCATTCTGGCTCGTGGTCCATTCGAACTCGAAGCCGGATGCGTAGCCGGCCTCGGTGAGCAATTGCTTGGCCTTGGCGGGATCGTAGGGGTAAGGCTTCATCGCCTTGTCGTAGGCCGGCGAGGTCAGCGGCAGCCAGCTGGTGGCGCGATAGGCCTTGCCCTTGACCAGCTTGTTGATGATCAAATCGGTGTCGATGGCGTAGTTGATCGCCTGCCTCACGCGCTTGTCCGAGAACGGCTTGAACGCGGGATTCATGCCCATGTAGCGCGTAAACACCTCGGCGACCTCGACGATGGTGCCCTTGAGGTCGGTGTCGGACTGGTAGGCGACGTATTGCGCGGGTCCCAGCACCGAGGTGTCGATCTCCTTGTTGCGGAAGGCGACGTCGCGCGCCGCGGCCTCGCCCATGACCGACACGACGATCTTGTCGGCATAGGGCTTGCCGGGCTTGTAGAACCGGTCCCAGCGCTCCAGGACGATGCGCGATCCCGGCACGTGCTCGACGAACTTGAACGGCCCGAGACCGATCGGCTTCTGGATGAAGCTTTCCTTGGCCGCCTCGTCGGCAGGATAGATCGAGGTCAGCGCGGTGAAGAAGTAGAAGCCCGGATCGACCTTCTCGGTCAGCTTCATCTCGATGGTGAAGTCGTCGATCTTCTTCAGGCCGGAGATGTCCTTGGCCTGGCCCTTTTCGACTGCGGCCGCGCCCTCGATCACACGGACGTAACGCGCGCCGGGATAGGCTTTGCTGCCGTCCATGATGCGGTTGTAGGACCAGATGACGTCGTCGGCCGTCATCTTGCGCCCGCTGTGGAAATAGGCATCGTCGCGCAGCTTGAAAGTGTGAACGAGGCCTCCGCCGGAGACCACATCCTCCTTGGCGAGCTCCAGCACCGGCTTGCCTTCCGCCGAATTCCAGATGTAGAGCGAGCGGTGCAGGGCCTTGGCGTAAATCTCGTCCTGGGCGCGCTGCGTGGTGTGAATGTCGAGGCTGGTGAAACTCGAGCCGTAGGGCGCCGTCATGCGGATGGTTCCGCCCTTGCGGGGCGTCTGCGCCTCCGCTGATCCGGCAAGCGCCAGTCCCAAACCGGCAACGATCGCGATGGTCTTGAACATCATGTGTCCCCCGGGCAACGCAGGCGTATTCCGACACCAGATTTGATCACTCGTCGGCTGCCGAAGGCAAGCTTCGTTTTGACGGCAAATGATGCCGGTTCCTAAGGCAGTCCTTCGGCGGGAGGCATTGACGCGGTGCGTCATCGGGCGGGCAATGACGCAGCGTAGAGCGCGCTCCTCCTCGCAAGAAGCTTCGTCAGCCCGACAATTCCGGCATCCAATCCCGCAATTTTCGCGCGGCACCCGTCACATCCGCGATGGTCCGGAACGACGCCGTCTCCACCATCATCGCGCGCGCCAGTCGCACGGCGCGGGCCTCGCTGACCGCCCGCCGCTTGGGAGGCTCGATCAGCTCGAAGTCGATGTTGTGGGCGAGACCGAAGATGCGGCGGATGATTTTCGCGGCGGCGAACCCGACCACATCTGTGAACAGCCGCTGCATGTAGGCCTGCCGCTCGGCTTCCAGCCGCGCGGCTCCCTTTTCGCCGCGAAAGAGCGAGGGCGGATAGGCATCACCGGCCGCGCCGGCGCGCCAGAGATCGAGGAATTTTCGGGCAAACTGGTTCCAGACCTGCTCGACCGTCTCCAGCACCCAGGCCTCGAAGGCCGCTCGTTCGCCCGGCGCGCGCTCGTGGCCGGCGGAGGCGAAATAGGCCATCAGGAGATTGGCGAGCACAGCGCCGACGTCGAAGCCCATCGGACCGTAGAATGCGAATTCCGGGTCGATCACCCGCGTCTGGCTGTCCGTGACCATGATCGAGCCGGTGTGGAGGTCGCCATGGATCAGCGCTTCCGGGCTCGCCATGAATTTCAGCTTCAGCCGGGAGATGGCGACGTGCAGGTCCATGTCGTCGCGCAAGCTCGCGGCGAGGCCGTCGAGATAGGGCGCGGTCCAGCGGTTCTGCTCGGCGATGCGGTAGGGATCGGTGAAGATCAGGTCCTCTGTGATCTTGCAGAGTGCGTGGTTGCCGGCAAACGCGGCGATGGCCTCCTTCTTCTCGGCCGCCGATAGCGCGAGGTCGGAGGTGAAGAACAGCGTCCGCGCCATGAAGGTCGTGATATCGTCCACGAAGCGTGGATAGCGCGTTCCCGCGACCAGCCCCTTGCGCATGATGATGTGGGGCTCGAGCAGCTCCATCACGGTCAGCGCCAGGCCTTCGTTGTGATGCAGCACGGCCGGCACGAGACCGGGCGCGAGCTGGGCCTGGCGAGACAGCGCGAGATACTCGTAATGGGCGCGCGACAACGGCAAGGGCCAGCTTTCGCCGACGAGGCGGACGTAAGGCAGCGCCTGCTTCACGGCGATGCCGCCGCGCGCGCCCCTGACGATGAAGACGAGGTTGAGGTTGCCGTCGCCGACCTCGGTGATCGCCCACGAGGACGGCTCGCCGCCGAGCAGTCCCTTCAGGTCCGGCAGGCCTGCGAGATGATCCCGCAAGTCGGCCTCATGCAGAATCCGGTAGTCCCCCTGCCCCTGCGCCATGACGATCCACCCCATCTCTGTGGGCCGGATCGTTACTCCCGCTCCAGGAAGCTCGAGCCGATCTCGGCCTTTCTTTTGATGGGATCGTAATCACAATAGACGCTGTCCGCCACCAGCGTGTAGCTGGCGCTGACCGTGTATTTGTCCAGCTTGACCGAGTTCAGGCCGATCACCGAGGTGCTCTTGCCGCCGTTCCATTTGAACGGCGTCGAGCTCTTGGCCTGCTCGCAGGCCAGCACGGCTTCGTTGAAGACGTAGCCCTCGACGAAGGCCTTCAGCGTGCGCACTTGCACGGCCATTTTCCATTCGAAATAGCCGATGGCACCGAGCCCTGCGACGATCAGTATCAGAAGCGCGATGACGACACGCTGAAAAGTCATTCGTTCCCCCAACAATGAAGCAAGTACAAATACTGGCGAGACTCTCGCGCACGCCTCGTCCTTCGAGACGACCGCTTCGCGGTCTCCTCAGGATGAGGCTAACGGACATCGGTGTCCGTGGAAACTGTCGCCGCGCACTCTGTCCTCATCCTGAGGAGCCCGCTAAGAGCGGGCGTCTCGAAGGATGGGTCTCACCAAGAAACTTAAAACGGCATTCCCATCAATTTCGACAGGCGCTCGATCGAGAGATAGCCGGCGTGATAGGCCGCAATGCCGGCGCCGTAGATCACGGCCGAAATGATCGTGGTCCAGATCAGCTTGCGGCCCATCCGCGTCATGATCGGCGCGCCGGGGTCGGTGCCGGGGGCGCCGACGCCGTCCTCGTGCTGGCTGCGCACGCCGAACGGCAGCGTCAGGAACAGCGCGACCCACCAGATGACGAAGTAGATCGCAAGCGCGGTGGAGATCTGGATGGCCATGACGCGGCCCTACGCCTGCTCGATCTCGACCAGGGCGCCGGAGAAATCCTTGGGGTGCAGGAACAGCACCGGCTTGCCGTGGGCGCCGATCTTGGGCACGCCGTCGCCGAGCACCCTGGCGCCCTCCTTCACCAGCGTGTCGCGCGAGGCGATGATGTCGACGACCTCGTAGCAGACGTGGTGAATGCCGCCATCGGGATTACGCTCGATGAACTTCGCGATCGGCGAGGCCTCGCCGAGCGGCTCGATGAACTCGATCTTGGTGTTGGGCAGGGTCGCGAACACGGTAATGACGCCGTGCTCGGGCAGCGGCACGGCCTCCGAGATCTGGGCGCCGAAGGCCGCACCGTAGATCTTCGCGGCCTTGACGGCGTCCTTGGTCGCGATCGCGACATGGTTGAGCCGGCCCAACATGTTCCCCTCCCTATACCGTCAGTACATGTACCAGACAGGGGGGCTTTTTGCCCCAATGTTCGTTGATCACGGCCCGGACAGCGCGTCGCACCGACTCGGCCAGAGCGTCCGGATCGCGTCGGCGCGCCCGCGGCAGGCCTTCGATGGTCGACATCACGGCATCAAAGACGATGTCGTCGAAGGTCTCGCCGGCCCTGTTCTTCTCGGGGATGCCGACCAGATCGACCTCGGGTTCGTCGACCAGCTCCCCCTGGGCGGTCATGGCTATCGCGACGAAGGCGCAGCCGGAGAAGGCCATGCGCCGCCGCTCGATCACGGCACGGGACTTGGAATCCTCCAGGATCGTGCCGTCCTTGTAGAGACGCCCCGAGGGCACCTCGCCGACGATGCCGGGATCGCCGGGACCGAGCTTGACGAGGTCGCCGTTGCGGCAGACCAGCACGCGCGGCACGCCGGCGGCGCGGGCGAGCTTGGCGTGCTCGTGCAGGTGCAGGGCCTCGCCGTGGACGGGGATCAGGAGCTGCGGCTTCACCCAGGAGATCAAATCGCGCAGCTCGTCGCGGCGGGGATGGCCGGAGACGTGGACCAGCGCATCGCGGTCGGTGATGACCTCGACGCCCTGGAGCACCAGATTGTTGATGATCGAGCCCACGGCCTTCTCGTTGCCGGGGATGGTGCGCGAGGAGAAGATGACGCTGTCGCCGCGGTTCAGCGTGATTTCAGGATGGTCGTCATTGGCGATGCGCGACAGCGCGGCGCGCGGCTCGCCCTGGCTTCCCGTGCACAGCGCCAGCACCTTGTCCTGCGGCAGGTGGCCGTAGACCTCGGGGGAGCGGAAGTTCTGCACGCCCTCGAGATAGCCGGTCTCGCGCGCGACCTGCACCACGCGCTCCATGGCCCGGCCGACCACGACGACCTCGCGGTCGGCAGCCTTGGCGGCTTCGGCAACAGCTTTGACGCGGGCGACGTTGGAGGCAAAAGTCGTCACCGCGACGCGGCCCTTGGCGGATTTCACGAGGTCGATGATGGTTCTGGCGACCTCGGCCTCCGAGGGCGAACGGCCGTCGCGCACGGCATTGGTGGAATCGCCGATCAGAGCGAGCACGCCCTGCTCGCCCAATTCGCGCAGCCGCTTCTCGTCGGTCGGCGCGCCCAGCGTCGGGGTCGGGTCGATCTTCCAGTCGCCGGTGTGCAGCACGATGCCGGCTTCGGTATGGATCGCGAGCGCATGCGCTTCCGGAATCGAATGCGCGACGGGAATGAACTCGACGTTGAACGGGCCGATATCGACCCGGCCGCCTGAGGGCACCACGGTGACCGGAATCTCGGGCGCGTTGCGCTCGGCGGCGCATTTGGCCTCGAACAGCGCGGCGCTGAACTTGGTGGCGTAGATCGGGCATTTCAGCTTCGGCCAGAGGTCGATGATGGCGCCGAAATGATCCTCATGGGCGTGGGTCAGCACCAGGCCCATCAGGTTCTTGCGTTCCTTCTCCAGGAAGGAAATGTCGGGCATGATCAGGTCGATGCCCGGCAGATGCTCCTCGTCGCCGAAGGAGACGCCGAGATCGACGGCGAGCCAGGCGCGCTGGTGGCGGTTGCCGAGGCCGTAGATCGACAGGTTCATGCCGATCTCGCCGACGCCGCCGAGCGGCGCAAATACCAATTCGTCGGGCCTTGCCATCACGCAGCTCCCACCGAGGCGACGGGGCCGAAGAACACCTCGCCCGCCGCCACCGGCACAAGGCGGCCGTCCTCGGTGCGGACGATCAGGCAGCCGGTGTCGTCGATGGTGTCGAAAATGCCTTCCAGCGTCGTGGCTCCCGTGTGGATCGCAACCTTCTCGCCGAGGCCGGCGGCGCGCTCCAGCCAGAGCTTGCGGATCTCGGCAAAGCCGCGGCCATAGTCCCAGATGCCGCGGAATTCGACCCAGGCGTCGGACAGGGCCGTGAACAACTCCTCGGCGCTGATCTGGACGCCGAGGCCCGCCAGCGACACCGCGGGCGTCGGGGTGCCCTCGGGCGCGGCGACCACGTTGGTGCCAATGCCGACGACGACGGCGAGGCCGCCACCGACGGCCTCGGCCTCGAGGCCAATGCCGACCAGCTTCCTGCCGCCGGCGAGCACATCATTCGGCCATTTCAGGGCGTAGCGCGGCCGGCCTTCGCCGAGACGGAGCGCGGCCTCGAGGCTCACCTTCTCCAGCGCCGCCTCCTCGGCCAGCCCTGCGGCAAAGCCGAGCGTGGCGGCGACGGCGGGGGCGACGTCCATCACTTCGAGGATGCTGGCGGCGAGATTGCCGCGCGGCGCGATCCAGGCGCGCTGGCGGCGGCCGCGGCCGGCGGTCTGCTCGGAGGTGACGAACCACATCGGACCGCGCTCGCCGGCGCGGGCGTGCTCGATCGCCTCGGTGTTGGTCGAGCCGGTCCGTTCGAACGCCGCGAGCTTGTAGCCCGCGGCCGATGCGCGAGGACCGAGCGCGAAGGCCATCCTAGAACAGCGACTTTGCCGCGGCGGAGGCGACGCTCACCACGGGCCCCGCGAACAGCGCAAACAGCAGGTTGAACAGGCCCGCAACCGCCAGCACCGCCCGCACCTCGATGCGCACCGGATCGACCCGGCCGGCGGGCTCGTCGAAATACATCGTCTTGACGATGACGAGATAATAGTAGGCGCCGACGACGCTGGTCAGCACGCCGATCACGGCGAGCGTGAACAGGTTCGCCTTGATCGCGGCGACGAAGACGTACCATTTGGCGAAGAAGCCGGCGAGCGGCGGGATGCCGGCGAGCGAGAACAGCAGCATCGCGAACATGAAGGCGAGCAGCGGATTGGTGCGCGACAGGCCGGCGAAATCGCTGATCTGCTCGACGGCCTGGCCGTTGCGCTTCATGGCGAGGATGATGGAGAACGAGCCGAGCGTCATCGCGACGTAGATCACGATGTACATCAAAACGCCCTGCGCGCCCTCGACCGTGCCGGAGGCAAGGCCGACCAGCGCAAAGCCCATATGGCCGATCGAGGAATAGGCCATCAGGCGCTTGATGTTGCTCTGGCCGATCGCGGCGAAGGAGCCCAGCGCCATCGAGGCGATCGACACGAACACCAGGATCTGCTGCCATTGCGAGACGATGCCGGGGAATGCAGTCAGCGTGACGCGGGTGAAGACGGCAAGCGCGGCGACCTTCGGCGCCGAGGCGAAGAAGGCGGTGACCGGGGTCGGCGCGCCCTCGTAAACGTCCGGCGTCCACATGTGGAACGGCACGGCCGAAACCTTGAAGCAGAGGCCGACGAGCAGGAAGACGAGGCCGAACACCAGGCCGATATTCGAGACCGTCGCGGCCGAGGCGATGCCGGTGAAGCTCACGGTGCCGGTAAAGCCATAGACCAGCGAGGCCCCGTACAGCAGCATGCCCGAGGACAGCGCGCCGAGCACGAAGTACTTCAGTCCGGCCTCAGTCGACTTGGCGTTGTCGCGGTTCGAGGCCGCCACGACGTAGAGCGCCAGCGACATCAATTCCAGACCGAGATAGAGCGAGATCAGGTCGCCGGCCGAGATCAGCACCATCATGCCGAGAGTCGAGAGCAGCACCAGGATGGCGTATTCGAAGATCCGGCGCGAGGGATCGGACAGGAACTCGGTCGACAGGATCAGCGTCACCGCCGAGCCGATCAGGGCCAGGATCTTCATGAAGCGGGCGAAGTCGTCGACGATGAAGCTGCCGCCGAACGTCACCTGCTTGCCCGCGGGCTCCATGTAGACGAGCGCACCGACCACGATCAGGAGCACCACCGCCAGCGACGTGACGGTCCTGGTCGTCTCCTGCCCGCGATAGGCCCCGAGCATCAGAAGCGCCATGGCACCGACCGCGAGCACGAGCTCGGGCAGCACCGGCGCCAGTTGATAACCTGCAGTCGAAAAGCTCATGGCGATATCCTGACCTGCCCGATCACTGGAGCAGTGCGGCGGCCTTCACGGCCGTCACGGCGGTGTTGTAATTGTTGACGAGTTGCTGGACCGAGGCGGCCGACATGTCGAGCACCGGCTTCGGATAGACGCCGAACAGGATCGTCAGCGCGATCATCGGGAACAGCGTCAGGCACTCCCGGAAAGTGAGATCCTTCATGCTCATCAGCGACGGCTTGACCAGCGCCCCGAACACGACCTTGCGGTAGAGCCACAGCGCGTAGGCCGCCGAGAGGATCACACCGAAGGTGGCGAAGAACGCGGTCGGGATCGAAACCTTGAAGGTACCGAGCAACGTCATGAACTCGCCGACGAAGCCGCTCGTGCCGGGCAGACCGACATTGGCCATGGTGAAGACCATGAAGGTCATCGCGTAGAGCGGCATCCGGTTGACGAGTCCGCCATACGCCGCGATCTCGCGGGTGTGCAGGCGGTCGTAGACGACGCCGACGCAGAGGAACAGCGCGCCGGAGACGATGCCGTGCGAGATCATCTGGAACATGCCGCCGGCGACGCCTTGCATGGTGCCGGCGAAGATGCCCATGGTGACGAAGCCCATATGCGCGACCGACGAGTACGCGATCAGCTTCTTCATGTCCTCCTGCATCAGGGCCACCAGGGAGGTGTAGATGATGGCGATGACCGAGAGCGTGAAGATCAGCGGCGCGAAATCGTGCGAGGCCAGCGGGAACATCGGCAGCGAGAAGCGCAGGAAGCCGTAGCCGCCCATCTTCAGCAGGATCGCGGCAAGGACCACGGAGCCCGCGGTCGGCGCCTCGACGTGCGCGTCGGGCAGCCAGGTGTGCACCGGCCACATCGGCATCTTCACCGCGAAGGAGGCGAAGAAGGCGAGCCACGCCCAGGTCTGCAACGACCGCGGCACGGCGGTGTGCATCAGGGTCGGGATGTCGGTGGTGCCGCCGTTCCAGTACAGCGCCATGATGGCCAGCAGCATCAGGACCGAGCCGAGCAGCGTGTAGAGGAAGAACTTGAACGAGGCATAGACCCGGCGCGGACCACCCCAGACGCCGATGATCAAGAACATCGGAATCAGCCCGCCCTCGAAGAACAGGTAGAACAGCACGAGATCGAGCGCCGAGAAGGTGCCGATCATCAGCGTTTCCAGGATCAGGAACGCCATCATGTATTCGCGGACGCGGCTCGTGATCGCCTTCCAGCTCGCGATGATGCAGAACGGCATCACGGCGGTGGTGAGGATCACGAGCGGCAGCGAGATGCCGTCGACGCCCATGTGGTAGGTGATGCCGGTGGCGAGCCAGTTCGCCTTCTCGACGAACTGGAAGTCGGCGCTGTTGGGATCGAAGCGCATGACCAGGATCACCGACACCGCGAAGGTGATCAGCGTGGTCCAAAGCGCGATCCAGCGTGAATTGCGCTTGGCCGCCTCGTCATCGCCGCGGCTGAGATAGACGATCAGCGCGCCGACCACCGGCAGGAACGTCGTGACCGAAAGAATGGGCCAGGTTGTCATTTACTGGCCTCCAAAGCCGAACATGAACCAGGTGATCAGGCCGGCGGCGCCGATCAGCATGGCGAATGCGTAGTGATAGAGATAGCCGGTCTGGATCTTCACGACGTTGCGGGTGACGTCCAGCACGCGGGCGGAGACACCGTCGGGCCCGAAGCCGTCGATGATGAAGCCGTCGCCCTTCTTCCAGAGCTGATAGCCGATCCACTTCGCCGGACGGACGAAGATGAGGTCGTAGAGCTCGTCGAAGTACCATTTGTTGAGCAGGAACTGGTACAGCATCGGCTGCTCTTTTGCGAGCCGAACGGGGATGTAGGGCCGGCGGATGTAGAACAGGTACGAGACGAGGAAGCCCAGCACCATCATCACCGTCGGCAGGAAGGCGATGGTCTGCGGGATGTGGTGCATCTCCTCGATGATGTGCGGGTTCATCTTCACGGACTCGCGGAAGAATTCCTCGACGCCGTGACCGGCGAACAGCTCCTTGAACGGAAGTCCCGCGACGAACGAGCCGACCGCGAGCACGCCGATCGGGATCAGGATCCAGAGCGGGGCCTCATGTGCGGCTTCGTAGTGATGCTCGTCATGCGGCTCGCCGTGGAAGGTCTTGAAAATCAGGCGCCAGGAGTAGAACGAGGTCAGGCCGGCGGCGATGACCGTCATCAGGAAGCCGTACACCCCGAACGGATTGTGCGAGGCGTAGGCGGACTCGATGATCGCGTCCTTGGAGAAGTAGCCGGCCGTGAGCGGGAAGCCGGTCAGCGCCAGCGTGCCGACCACCATCACCGCATAGGTGTAGGGGATCTTGCGCCAGAGGCCGCCCATGTTGCGGATGTCCTGCTCGTGGTGCATCGCGTAGATCACCGAGCCGGAGCCCAGGAACAGCAGCGCCTTGAAGAAGGCGTGGGTGAACAGGTGGAACATGCCGACCGAATAGGCCCCTGCTCCCATCGCCACGAACATGTAGCCGAGCTGCGAACAGGTCGAGTAGGCGACGATGCGCTTGATGTCGTTCTGGACGAGACCGATCGTGGCGGCGAAGAACGCAGTGGTCGCGCCGAAGAACATCACGACGGCCTGGGCGGTCGGGGCGAGCTCGAACAGCGGCGACAGGCGCGCCACCATGAACACGCCCGCGGTGACCATGGTCGCGGCGTGGATCAGCGCCGACACCGGGGTGGGGCCTTCCATCGCGTCCGGCAACCAGGTGTGCAGCAGGAATTGCGCCGACTTGCCCATCGCGCCCATGAACAGCAGCAGGCAGGTCAGGGTCAGGGCGTCGGCATGCCAGCCGAGGAAGTTGATGGTCTTGCCGGTCAGGCCAGGCGCGGCGTGGAAGATGGTCTCGAAATCGGTCGAGCCGACCAGCATGAAGATCGCGAAGATGCCGAGGGCAAAACCGAAATCGCCGACGCGGTTGACCACGAATGCCTTGATGGCGGCGGCGTTCGCCGAGGGCTTCTGGTACCAGAAGCCGATCAGCAGGTAGCTGGCCAGACCCACGCCTTCCCAGCCGAAGAACAGCTGCACGAGGTTGTCCGCGGTCACCAGCATCAGCATGGCGAAGGTGAACAGCGAGAGATAGCCGAAGAAGCGCGGCCGGTACGGATCCTCGTCCATGTAGCCGATTGAATAGAGGTGCACGAGCGAGGACACGGTCGTCACCACCACCAGCATCACCGCGGTGAGCGTGTCGACGCGCAGCGTCCACCAGACCTGCAGGTCGCCGGAGAAGATGAAAGGCAGCAGCTGGATGCGGGCGTCGTGGTGCATGAAGCCGACATCGACCAGCGTCATCCAGGACAGCGCCGCCGCGACGAACAGCAGCCCGGTGGTGATCAGCTCGGCAGGGCGCGAGCCCGCCGCGGGCGGCTCGACCGGACCGTGGCCGTGGTCGTCGTGGGCGTCATCGTGATGGCTCTCGTGGATGACGGAGGCATCCTCGGTGATCGTGTCCGACGCATGCGCATGCGCACCGTGGCCGTGAGCGCCGTGATGCTCAACCTCGTCGCCCGAGGGGTTGCGGGCATGCGCGCCGACCAGGGAGATGAGCCCGGCCAGAATGGCGCCCAACAGGGGCAGGAAAACGATTGCCTGAACCATTTGAGAGCTCAGCCCTTCATCAGATTGACGTCCTCAACCGCGATCGAGCCACGGTTGCGGAAATAGACCACCAGGATGGCGAGACCGATCGCGGCTTCCGCAGCCGCGACCGTCAGCACCAGCAGCGCGAAGACTTGCCCGACGATGTCGCCGAGGAAGGTCGAGAACGCGACGAGGTTGATGTTGACCGAGAGCAGGATCAGCTCGATCGACATCAGGATGACGATGATGTTCTTGCGGTTCAGGAAGATGCCGAGAATGCCGAGCGTGAACAGGATCGCGCCGACCGCCAGATAATGTCCGAGCCCGATCGTCATTTCACCCACTCCGCAGCATCGGCGTCCGAGAGCCCCTGCCCGGGCGCCACCTTGCGCATCGCCATCGCCATGTCGGGCGTGCGCGCATTCTGAACATTGATGTCCTGCCGCTTGACCTTCGCCTTATGACGCAGCGTCAGCACGATGGCGCCGATCATGGCGACCAGCAGCACCATGCCCGCGAGCTGGAAGTAGTGGATGTACTTCGTATAGAGCACGAGGCCGAGCGCCTCCGTGTTCGAGACGTTGGCCGGGATCGCCGCCGTGATCGTCTTGGCGACGCCGGGGTTGATGACCCAGAAGCCGACAGTGAGCAGCAGCTCGAACATGAAGATGCCGCCGATCACGAGGCCCACCGGCAGATACTCGATGAAGCCCTCGCGCAGCTCGAGGAAGTCGACGTCGAGCATCATGATCACGAACAGGAACAGCACCGCGACGGCGCCGACATAGACGACGATCAGCATCATGCCGAGGAACTCGGCGCCCATCAGCACGAACAGGCCGGAAGCGTTGACGAAGGCCAGGATCAGGTAGAGCACGGAGTGCACGGGATTGCGCGAGACAATCACCATCACCGCCGAGGCGACGCAGATGCCGGCGAAGAGATAGAAGAACAGCGCGGGAAGGATCATCGGGCATTCCCCGTCATTCCGGGGCGCGCGCCAGCGCGAGCCCGGAATCCAGAGGTTACGGCGCGAGATTCCGGGTTCGCGCTTCGCGCGCCCCGGAATGACGAGAGGATGGCGGGAAGGATCATGCCCTCACCTCACCGGTACGGCGCATCGAGCTCGATCGCCTTCGCGATCTCGCGTTCCCAGCGGTCGCCGTTGGCGAGCAGCTTGGCCTTGTCATAATAGAGTTCCTCGCGGGTCTCGGTCGCGAACTCGAAGTTCGGGCCTTCGACGATGGCATCGACCGGACAGGCCTCCTGGCAGAGGCCGCAATAGATGCACTTCACCATGTCGATGTCGTAGCGCACGGTGCGGCGGGTGCCGTCGTTGCGGCGCGGGCCGGCCTCGATGGTGATGGCCTGCGCCGGGCAGACCGCCTCGCACAGCTTGCAGGCGATGCAGCGTTCCTCGCCGTTCGGATAGCGGCGCAGCGCATGCTCGCCGCGGAATCGGGGCGAGATCGGGCCCTTCTCGAACGGATAGTTCAGCGTCGGCTTCGGCTGGAAGAAATAACGCATGGCGAGGAAGAACGCCGAGACGAATTCCGACAGCAGAAGCGAGCGTGCAGTGGCGTTGACGTTGATACCCATGACGGCCCTCACTTCGGCGCGATGCCGGCGAAATGCAGCACGCCGGCCACCACGATCACCATCGCCAGCGACAGCGGCAGGAACACCTTCCAGCCGAGACGCATCAGTTGATCGTAGCGGTAGCGCGGCACGATCGCCTTCGCCATCGCGAACAGGAAGAACATGAAGAACAGTTTCAGCGAGAACCAGATGATCCCCGGCACCCAGTTGAAGGGCGGCAGGTCAACCGGCGGCAGCCAGCCCCCGAGGAACAGGATGGTCGCCATCGCGCACATCGTGACGATCGCGACATACTCGCCGAGCATGAACAGGAGGTATGGAGTCGAGCCGTATTCCACCATGAAGCCGGCGACGAGCTCGGATTCGGCTTCGACGAGGTCGAACGGCGGACGATTGGTTTCCGCCAGTGCCGAGACGTAGAACACCACGAACATCGGGAACAGCGGCCAGACATACCAATTCAGGATCGTCAACTGCGGCAACCCGATCAGGCTGGCAAGGCCGCGCGCATGCTGGGCCTCGACCACCGCCGAGAGGTTCAGCGTGCCGGCGCAGAGCAGCACGGTGATGATGACGAAGCCGATCGAGACTTCGTAGGACACCATCTGCGCCGCCGAGCGCAGCGCGGCCAGGAACGGGTACTTCGAGTTCGACGACCAGCCGGCCATGATGATGCCGTAGATCGACAGCGACGAGATCGCGAAGATGAAGAGAATGCCGACGTTGATGTCGGAGATCACCCAGCCGAGATTGGTCGGAATCACCGCCCAGGCCGCGAGCGCAAGCACGCAGGACACCAGCGGCGCCAGCAGGAACACGCCCTTGTTGGCGCCGGCCGGGATGATCGGCTCCTTCAGCACGAATTTCAGAAGGTCGGCGAAGGATTGCAGCAGGCCCCAGGGTCCGACCACGTTCGGGCCGCGGCGGATCTGCACCGCCGCCCAGATCTTGCGGTCGGCGAGCAGGATGTAGGCGATCGCCACCAGCAGGACGACGAGCACCAGGACGCTCTCGGCGACCATGATGATCAGCGGCCAGAGGAACCCGGTCCAGAATGCGCTTTCGAAGAATTCCATCAGATCACGCTCACTCTGCTGCGGTCAGCATGCGCCCGGAGGCGAGGCGCGAGCATTCCGCCATCACGGCGGACGCACGCGCGATTGGGTTGGTCAAATAGAAGTCCTCGACCAGGGGCTTGAACGGCGCCTTCTCGGGCGCGCCGCCCTTCCCCGCCAGCTTCTTGACCTGGTCGGCGGAGCCGGCCTCGATCTGGTCGAGACGGATCAGATGCGGCACGGCCTTGAACACCGCCTGGCGCAGAGCAGCAAGCGAGTCATAGCCGAGCTTCTTGCCGAGCGCTTCCGACAGCGCGCGGATGATCGCCCAGTCCTCGCGGGCTTCGCCCGGCGGGAACGCGGCGCGGCCGGTCATCTGCACGCGGCCCTCGGTGTTGACGTAGATCGCGGACTTCTCGGTGTAGGCGGCCGCCGGCAGGATGACGTCGGCGCGGTGCGCACCGCGATCACCATGGGTACCGATATAGACCACGAAGGTGCCATCCGGCGCCTTGATCTCGTCGGCCCCGAGCAGGAACAGCAAGTCGAGCGTGCCGAAGGTCGTCATCTGTGCCGCATTCAGGCCGCCGCTGGTTGCGGCGAAGCCGATGTCGAGCGCGCCGACGCGCGAGGCGGTCTCGTGCAGCACGCCGAAGCCGTTCCAGCCGTCCTTGACCGCGCCGACATCGAGCGCGAGCTTGGCGCTAGCTGCGAGAATGGCGGCGCCGTCGTGACGGGCGGCCGCGCCCGCACCGACCAGGATGATCGGGTGCTTGGCGTTCTTCAGCGCGTCCATGAAGGAGTGCTTGCCGGCCGCGAGCTCACCCAGCGTCTCGGTGCCCGCGCCGAGATGATCGTAATCATAGGTCAGGTCGGCCTTGGCGCCGATCACGCCGACCTTGAAGCCGCCGGCGCGCCAGCGCTTGCGGATGCGGGCGTTGAACACGGCCGCCTCCTTGCGCGGGTTCGCACCGATGATGAGCAGCGCATCGGCCTGCTCGACGCCTGCAAGCGTCGGGTTGAAGATGTAGGAGCCGCGGCCGAGCGCGGGATCGAAGGCGTCGCCGCCCTGCACCGCCAGATTGCCCGAGCCGTACTTGGCGAGCAGGTCCTTCAGCGCGAACATTTCCTCGACGCCGGCAAGATCGCCGGCGATCGCGCCGATGCGCTTGCCGTCAGTGCGCGCCGCCTTGGCGGCGATCGCGGCAAAGGCCTCGGTCCAGCTTGCCGCGCGCAGCTTGCCCGCCTCGCGGATATAGGGCCGGTCGAGACGTTGGGTCCGCAGGCCGTCGACGACGTGCCGGGTCTTGTCCGAGATCCACTCCTCGTTCACGGCCTCGTTGATGCGCGGCAGGATGCGCATCACCTCACGGCCGCGGGTGTCGACGCGGATCGCGGAGCCGACGCCGTCCATGACGTCGATCGACTGGGTCTTGCCAAGCTCCCACGGGCGCGCCGCGAACGCATAGGGCTTCGAGGTCAGCGCGCCGACCGGGCAGATGTCGACGAGGTTGCCCTGTAGTTCCGACGTCAGGGCGTGCTCGAGATAGGTCGTGATCTCCATGTCCTCGCCGCGGCCGGTGGCGCCCATCTCGGGCGCGCCGGCGACTTCCGCCGAGAAGCGGACGCAGCGCGTGCACTGGATGCAGCGGTTCATCGAGGTCTTGACCAGCGCGCCGAGATATTTGTCCTCGACCGCGCGCTTGTTCTCGGCGAAACGGCTGGTGTCGACACCATAGCCCATCGCCTGGTCCTGAAGGTCGCACTCGCCGCCCTGGTCGCAGATCGGGCAGTCCAAGGGATGGTTGATCAGAAGGAATTCCATCACGCCTTCGCGCGCCTTCTTCACCATCGGCGAACGCGTGGAGATCTCCGGCGGCTCGCCCTTGGGGCCCGGACGGCAGTCGCGCACGCCCCAGGCGCAGCTGGCGACCGGCTTCGGGCCGCCCTTCACCTCGACGAGGCACATCCGGCAATTGCCGGCGATCGACAGCCGCTCGTGATAGCAGAAGCGCGGAATCTCGGCGCCGGCCGCCTCGCACGCCTGAAGCAGCGTGTACTCGGCGGGGACATCGATCTCTTTGCCGTCGATGATGAGCTTGGTCATGTCTCTTACTCCGCCGCGACCATGTTCACGGGATCGCGGACGCCGATGTCGTCGACATCGGCCTTGTGCGAATACTGGTCGATGCGCGCTTCGATCTCGTGACGGAAGTGCGTGATCAGGCCCTGGATCGGCCAGGCCGCGGCGTCGCCGAGCGCGCAGATGGTGTGGCCTTCGACCTGCTTCGTCACCTCCAGCAGCATGTCGATTTCGCGCTTGTGGGCGCGGCCTTCGGCCATGCGGGTGAGCACGCGCCACATCCAGCCCGTGCCCTCGCGGCACGGCGTGCACTGGCCGCAGCTCTCATGCTTGTAGAAGTAGGAGATGCGGGCGATGGCGCGGATCAGGTCGGTCGACTTGTCCATCACGATCACGGCCGCGGTGCCGAGGCCCGAGCGCAGCTTGCTCAGGGAGTCGAAATCCATCGGCGTGTCGATGATCTGCTCGGCCGGCACCATGCGGACCGACGAGCCGCCGGGGATCACGGCCTTGAGGTTGTCCCAGCCGCCGCGGATGCCGCCGCAATGCTTGTCGATCAGCTCGCGGAACGGGATGCCCATGGCCTCCTCGACGTTGCAGGGCCGCTCGACATGGCCGGAGATGCAGAAGAGCTTGGTGCCGACATTGTTCGGACGGCCGATGCCGGCGAACCAGGCCGCGCCGCGGCGCAGGATGTCCGGCGCAACGGCGATCGACTCGACGTTGTTGACGGTGGTCGGGCAGCCGAACAGGCCGACATTGGCCGGGAACGGCGGCTTCAGGCGCGGCTGGCCCTTCTTGCCTTCGAGGCTCTCGAGCAGCGCAGTTTCCTCGCCGCAGATATACGCGCCGGCGCCGTGGGCGACGTAGAGGTCGAACGGCCAGCCGTTGACGTTGTCCTTGCCGATCAGCTTGGCCTCGTAGGCCTGGTCGATCGCGGCCTGGAGGCGCTCGCGCTCGCGGATGAACTCGCCGCGGACATAGATATAGCAGGCATGCGCGTTCATCGCGAAGCTCGCGATCAGGCAGCCCTCGACCAACAGATGCGGATCATGCCGCATGATCTCGCGGTCCTTGCAGGTGCCGGGCTCGGACTCGTCGGCGTTGACGACGAGATAGCTCGGCCGGCCGTCGGTCGATTCCTTCGGCATGAAGGACCACTTCAGACCGGTCGGAAAGCCGGCGCCGCCGCGGCCGCGCAGACCCGACGCCTTCATCTCGTTGATGATCCAGTCGCGGCCCTTGTCGATGATGTTCTTGGTGCCGTCCCAGGCGCCGCGGCGCCGCGCACCCTCGAGCCCCCAATCGTGGAGGCCGTAGAGGTTCTTGAAGATGCGGTCCTTGTCCTCGAGCATATCAGTGCTTTCCGATCAACGATTGGACTGCTTGTAGGCAAGTCCGGCGGCGCAGACGGCGAAGGTCAGCGCCCAGAGCAGACTGGATTCCAGCGACGCGTTCAGGCTGAAGCGCTGCAGCAGGAAGATGAAGACGGCCGCAACGGTGGCGTGCACCGCGATGAAGCCCCACTTCTTCATGGCACCGCTCCCCTGCACCGAAGGCTGCGAGAGATCACGCATCAGGTGGTCTCCTTCAGCGTGGTCGGCCCGGTGATCGGCGCCGAGAACTGGCGGCCGTTCTGCGGACCGGGCTTGGGCGGGTTGCCCGAAGCGAAGCCGTCGAGCACCTTGCCGAAGCTTTCCTTGGTCAGGTCCTCATAGGTGTCCTTGCCGATCAGCACCATCGGCGCGTTCACGCAGGCGCCCAGGCACTCCACCTCTTCCCAGCTGAAATTGCCGTCCTTGGAGAGATGGAAGGGCTCGTGGTGGATGCGGTGCTCGCAGACGTGGATCAGATCCTCGGCGCCGCGCAGCCGGCACGGCGTGGTGCCGCAGACCTGGATGTGAGCCTTCTTGCCCACAGGGGCGAGCTGGAACATGGTGTAGAAGGTCGCGACTTCCAGCACGCGGATATAGGGCATGTCGAGCATGTCGGCGATAACGCGGATCGCGGCTTCCGACACCCATCCCTCGTTCTGCTCCTGCGCGCGCCAGAGGATGGCGATGACCGCGGAGGCCTGACGTCCGGCCGGATACTTCGCGATCTGCTGCCGAGCGAATGCGAGGTTCTCCTCCGTGAACGCAAAGCTCGCGGGCTGGACTTCCTTCGGTGCTAATCGGCGAACGGACATAGCTCAATCTCTCACTGCATGCGGCGCGCGGACTTGGCGTTCAGATTTTTGGCATTCAGATTTTTGGCATTCAGGTTCTTGGCGTTGAGGGCTTCGATCCTGTCCTGCCAGAATGCGCTTGCGGTGCCGAAAACGTTGTAGCCGACGTGGGTCGAGACCTTGATGCGGTCGAGGATCGACAGCTCGGTCACGGTTTCCATGCGGTTGCTGCGCGGATCGAACACGATCAGCTTCAGCGGGGTCTGTTCGAGGATGAAGCGCGACACGGCGTGCGAGCGGTCGCTGCCGTGCTCCTCGCACATGATGACGCTGTCGGCCTGCAGCAGTCGTGCCCCGCCCTTGATCGCCTCGATCTCGACGCCCTCGACGTCGAGCTTGATCAGGTACTTGCCGGTGGCCGCGACCTTGCCGTCCTCGATCAAATTGTCGAGCGCGATCACCGGCACCTCCTCGCCGCCCGCCGACTGATCGCCGGCGATGCTGAAGGCCTCGTGCTTGGTGCCCGACAGACGCGCGGTGCCGCGCGCCGCGCCGATGGCGCATTTCATGGTCTCGAAGCGGTTGCCGTTGATGCGGGCATTGTTGGCGAGCTTCGGGTAATTCTGGCCCGACGGCTCGATCGCGATCGCCTTGTGCGCGCCGAACGGCTTGCTCGACACCAGCACCGACCAATAGCCGTAATTGGCGCCGCAATCGAGCAGCGTGTAGTCGACGTCGATGGAGTTGGCGAACAAGAGCTCGAGCTCGTCCTCGTAAATGTAGGAGCGGTTGAGCAGCTTGCTCCAATAGCCGTCGCCGTAGGGGAACTCGAACACCGCGTCCGGATTGAGCCTGATCGCGATGTTGCGCTCGGGCAGCGTCTTGCGCAGCAAATTCGCGCAGGCGATGTAGCCCATATGCGAGAAGTGCGAGGAGATCTTCGATCCCGTCACCAGCGCCAAGGCAGCCGTCCGCTCCCACAGGTTGGCCCCTTCAAGGGCCCCCGAGGCACGGTCAAACTGGATTGGCGCCTGCGCCATCACCGATCGACCTCTCCGAACACGATGTCGAGCGAGCCGAGGATCGCCGAGACGTCGGCCAGCAGATGGCCGCGGCAGATGTGATCCATGGCCTGCAGATGCGCAAAGCCCGGCGCGCGGATCTTGCACTTGTAGGGCTTGTTGGTGCCGTCGGCGACGAGATAGACGCCGAACTCGCCCTTGGGCGCCTCGACCGCGGCATAGACCTCGCCGGCCGGCACGTGAACGCCTTCGGTGTAGAGCTTGAAGTGGTGGATCAAGGCTTCCATCGAGCGCTTCATCTCGCCGCGACGCGGCGGTGCGACTTTGTTGTCGGCGACGACGACGGGGCCCTTGCCGTCGGGCGCGTTCAGTTTCTGGATGCACTGCTTCATGATACGCACGGACTGGCGCATCTCTTCCATGCGGATCAGATAGCGGTCGTAGCAGTCGCCGTTCTTGCCGATCGGAATGTCGAAATCCATCTCGGCGTAGCATTCATAGGGCTGCGACTTGCGCAGATCCCAGGCCGCGCCCGAGCCGCGCACCATGACGCCCGAAAAACCCCACTCCCACGCTTCCTTCAGCGGCACCACGCCAATGTCGACGTTGCGCTGCTTGAAGATGCGGTTGGCGGTGAGCAGACGGTCGAGATCGTCGACCACTTTGAGGAACGGATCGCACCAGGCCTCGATGTCGTCGACCAGCTTCTGCGGCAGGTCCTGGTGCACGCCGCCGACGCGGAAGAAAGCCGCGTGCATGCGGCTGCCCGAGGCGCGCTCGTAGAACACCATCAGCTTCTCGCGCTCTTCGAAGCCCCACAGCGGCGGGGTCAGCGCGCCGACGTCCATCGCCTGCGTGGTGACGTTGAGCAGATGCGACAGGATGCGGCCGATCTCGCAATAGAGCACGCGGATCAGCTGGCCGCGGCGCGGCACCTCGATGCCGAGCAGCTTTTCGGCGGCGAGGCAAAAGGCATGCTCCTGGTTCATCGGCGCGACGTAGTCGAGCCGGTCGAAATAAGGGATCGCCTGCAGATAGGTCTTCTGCTCGATCAGCTTCTCGGTGCCGCGATGAAGCAGGCCGATATGCGGATCGACGCGCTCGACCACTTCGCCGTCGAGCTCCAGCACGAGACGGAGCACGCCGTGCGCCGCCGGATGCTGCGGTCCGAAATTGATCGTGAAGTTGCGAAGGCTTTCGCTTTGTTCATTCATGACGCCGCTCGCTACTCACTGCTTCGCCTTCTCGTCACCGGGAAGCGGATAGTCCGCGCCTTCCCATGGCGAGAGGAAATCGAACTTGCGGAATTCCTGGTTGAGCCGGACCGGCTCGTACACCACCCGCTTCTCCTGGTCGTCGTAGCGAACCTCGACGAAGCCGGTGAGCGGGAAATCCTTGCGCAGCGGATGACCCTCGAAGCCGTAATCCGTGAGGATGCGGCGCATGTCGGGATGGCCGACGAAGAACACGCCGTAGAGGTCGTAGGCCTCGCGCTCGAACCAGTCCGCGCCAGGGAAGACGTCGATCAGCGACGGCACCTGCGTGGTTTCGTCGGCTTGCGCCTTGAGCCGGATGCGCGCGTTCAGGGTCGGCGACAGGAAATGATAGATCACGTCGAAGCGCTTCTCGCGATCCGGGTAGTCCACCGCCGTGATGTCGGTGATGTTGACGAAACGGCAGTTGGGGTCATCGCGGAGGTACTTGACCACCTCGACGATCCTGGCGGCCTCGACGTCCACGGTGAGCTGGTTGAGGGCCACCGAGTGACCGGTCGCGGCGCCCGGAAGCGCGCTAACGATCGTCTGCCCCAGGGCGTCGAGCTTGGCGTCGTCCATGACGTAAAACCTTAGCGTTCGATGGTGCCGGTGCGCCGGATCTTCTTCTGCAGCAGCAGCACGCCGTAGAGCAGCGCTTCCGCCGTGGGCGGGCAGCCCGGCACGTAGATGTCGATCGGCACGATGCGGTCGCAGCCGCGCACGACCGAGTAGGAATAGTGATAATAGCCGCCGCCATTGGCGCAGGAGCCCATCGAGATGACGTAGCGGGGCTCGGGCATCTGGTCGTAGACCTTGCGCAGCGCGGGCGCCATCTTGTTGGTCAGGGTTCCCGCGACGATCATCACGTCGGACTGGCGCGGCGAGGCACGCGGGGCGAAGCCGAAGCGCTCGACGTCGTAGCGCGGCATCGAGACCTGCATCATCTCGACCGCGCAGCAGGCGAGACCGAAGGTCATCCACATCAAGGAGCCGGTGCGCGCCCAGGTGATGAGGTCGTCGGTCGCGGCGACGAAGAAGCCCTTGTCGGACAGCTCGGAATTGACCTCGAGGAAGAACGGATCATTGGCCCCGACCGGCTTGCCGGTCGACGGGTCCAGAATGCCCTTGGCGGCCGGCGCGACGACCGGACCCGTGGACGATGCAGGGTTCAATCCCATTCCAGAGCTCCCTTCTTCCATTCATAGGCGAACCCGACCGTCAGCACGGCGAGGAACACCACCATGGACCAGAAGCCGGTCGCGCCAAGTTTGCCGAACGCCACCGCCCAGGGAAACAGAAACGCCACCTCGAGGTCGAAGATGATGAAGAGGATGGCGACCAGATAGAAGCGGACGTCGAACTTCATGCGGGCATCGTCGAAGGCGTTGAAACCGCACTCGTAGGCCGACAGCTTTTCGGGGTCAGGCTGCTGGAACGCCACGATGAAGGGCGCGATCAGCAGCACGAGGCCGATGAGGCCCGCGACCCCTATAAAGACGACGAGTGGAAGATAGTTCTGCAGAATGCCGCTCATTGGCGAGCCCTTTTTCCCGCAGCCTCGGGACAGCCGCGGATTCGTCCGATTTGGAATTATTCTGAGCCTTAGCGCAGTGCACCAATGGGCGCAAGACACGCTGTTTTCAGGCCCTTTGCCGCCCCCAGAGCAGTGAAAATCCCGGAATCACCCCGCGGCTGGTATGGAGCAGATCGCCATGGCCAGCAAGGGCCGCCACGGCCTCGCAGGTCAGCCGTTCGGAGATTGCGGCGCTCGGGCCGCGCCAGCTATTTGCTGCCCGCTGACCGTCCAAAATGCTCGGGTTTTGACGCAGCTGCGCACCCGGCCCCGGCGATCACCGCCGCAGCGGTAACTTCCCCCCGTTGTCGCGGCGAGATAGTTGGCCGGTCTCCCTCCAAGCCGCTGCGGGCAGGAGACCAATGCCGGTGCCGCCGCCTCAGGTGCAGGAAAGACCTGTCCACAGCTCTGAGCAATCAGACGAGCCATGCGCCATCACGGGACCGGGGCTCGTCCGGCGAATGTGCCCGCAATGGGCTCCAAGCCGGCCGCGAGCGCGGCGGCGGCGACTTGCTGGTCGCGCGCGCCGCGCTCGGATGAGCTTCGGGCCGGGGGGCATGGCCCGCGAGCTCATCGTGACGGCGGATCAGCGGTCGTCCAGGCGCGGTCGAACGAACATCACGATCAATTGCTCCGAGCCTCGGAGCCTTCCGGCCCTGCCCTCGCCTGTCCTCACCATTTGTAGGAGACGCTGGCGGTGACGCGCCGACGGTCGCCGTAGAAGCAGGACGTCGGGAACGAACAGCTCGCGACGTAGATCTTGTCGGTTACGTTGATCACGTTCAGTGCCGTGCGCCAGTTCTGCCATTCGTAATGAAGGGCGAGATCGCCAAGGACCACCGCGGGAACTTCGAGCGTGTTGGCGGGGTCAGCCCAGGAGGAGCCGACGTAACGTACGCCGCCGCCGAAACCAAAACCTTCGAGCGGACCATCCTTGAAGGTGTAATCCGCCCACCCCGAGACCAGAAGCTGAGGCGTGTTGGTCGGCGTCTTGCCCACCAGCGACGGATCGAGATCCCTGCTGTTGAAGAGGTGGTAGGCAGTGAAGGCGCCGATCAGCTTCAGTTCCTTCGTGGCATTGGCAACCGCTTCGAGCTCGATGCCGCGAGAGGTCACCTCGCCAGTCTGGTTCAGCAAGATCGGCGTGCCTGCGGTCGTAGCCACGTTCTGACGCTTCAGGTCGAACACCGAAGCCGTGAAGTAGCCGTCGAACCCCTTCGGCGCGACCTTTACGCCGATCTCGGTCTGCTGCCCGGTCTCCGGCAGGAAAAGCTGATTGCTGGCGTTCAGGCCGATGACCGGATTGTAGCTGGTCGCGTAGGAAATATAGGGCGCGATGCCGTTGTCGAAATTGTAGATCAGCCCGGCCCGCCCGCTGAACTTGCTGTCGTTGCGGCTGGCGATCGCGGCCCCGGTGTCGCGCGCGTCCTGGGACGTCTCGACCCAGTCGTTGCGGCCGCTCAGCACCAGCGTGAAGTTGCCGAGCTTCATCTGATCCTGAAGGTAGGTGCCCGCCTGCTTCTGGGTGATCAGGAAGTTGCGGAACGGTGCGCCCGTCAGCGGGATGTTGATGCCGTAGACAGGATTGAAGACATTGATCGAAGGGACGGTGCCGAAATTGAAGTTCTGATAGTCGTCGATCTGATAGCCTTTCAGGTCGACCCCGAACAGCATGGTGTGTCGCACCGGCCCGGTGTTGAAGCGATACTCCAGCTGGTTGTCGAGATTGGCCTGGTTGGCGGTATTCTTCGCGTACCAGTTATATCGCCCCATCGTCGCCGTATTGATGTTATCCCAACCGTTGCCGATGTAACCGCGATAAGTCAGGTCGATATGCGCAAACCGGGCGTTCTGCCGGAACGTCACATCGTCAGTGAGATTGCGCTCGAACTGATAGCCGAGCATCTCCTGCTCGCGCGTGAACTTGTCGACACTGGGATCGCCGACGAAAAAGCTGGTTGGAATCTTGCCGAACGGCGCGTTGGTCACCGTGCCTTGGTAGGGCAGGAAGTTGATGCCGCGGGTGTCCGTCTTCGACGCCGATGCGAGCACTGTGAAAGTCGTGTCGGCATCAGGCTTCCAGGTGAATGACGGTGCGATGAAGTAGTTGTTGTCAGGCGTAAAGTCGACCTGTGTGCCACCGTTCCTGACCTCGCCGACGACTCGGTAGAACAGCTTTCCGTCCTGGGGCTGCGTCGCGACCGGCCCGCCGAAATCGAAGCCGACATAGGCGTTGCCGAAGTTGTTGACGCCGGTCTCGATGTAGCGGATCGGCTCTGCAGGCGGCATCTTGCTGATGACGTTGACGATGCCGCTCAGGCTCGAGCCGCCATAGAGCACCGCGGACGGACCGCGCAGCACCTCGACGCGTTCCATGTTGGACGGCGGCAGACGCCAGCTCGCATACGACGTGTAGAACAGCTGCATGCCGTCGAGGAACAGTCCGATGTCGTCGGACTTGAAGCCGCGGATCAGCCACCAATCGTTGCGGGTATCCGCACCGAAGGTCCCTGCCCGCACGCCGGCGGTGTAGCGCAGGACTTCGTCGAGCTTGTTCGGCTTCTGGTCGCGAATCTGTTCCGCACCGACCACCGAGATCGCCTGCGGCGTCTCCATGATCGGCGTGTTGGTCTTGGTGCCCGACGAGCTGCGGCCGGCGACGTAGCCGTTCACCGGACCGCGCGGCGTCTCGACGAAGCCCACCTCGCGCCGCGGCTGCGGCTTGTTTCGCTCGGCGGTCTGCACCGACGATTGCGCCGGGCGGCGCTGTGGGGCCGCGGCAGCACGTCTCCGTGCTTCCGGCGCGGTGACGGTCACCGAGGGCAGATTTTGCGCGCCACTCTGCGCGGAAGATTGTGCAAGCGATGCCTGAGGCATCAAGACCCAAGCGGATGCGGTCGCCAACATGGCCGACCGCAGCATTCCAAGACTGTTCAACGCGCCACCCCAAAGATGCATGTTCGATGCGTCATGCCGCCTGTCCCGGAACGGCATGCGCTTGTGGTGACGCTTAGGTGAGGGCGCGCGATTTCCCTAATTGAAAGCTTCTTAGAAAGGCTCTTAGAAGCACTGCAACACTTTGGCCGTTTGAGATGAGCTTAGCTTCCGCCGCCTCCGGAGCGTCCCCACTCCGGATGGACATGCCAGGCTTGGGAAGGGCGGCCGCCTCCCCACCCCGGACCCACCAAGCGGCTGATGAAACCATTTTGCGGAACCCGCGAAACCATCCGGAAACAGATGGCCCTTAGAAGATGAGCCCATAGACGGCGGCAAAGCCCGTCGGGAGGCTCAGATGAACCATTCAATTCATTCTGCTGATCGTGCGACCCACCTGAAGATCGTGGTGGTGGCGCTGGTGGCCGGCATTGCCGTGGCCGGCTTCGGGATCGCGGCCCGCACCCATGCCGATTACAGCCAGACTGCCCAGTCCACCCACGTCATCAAGGCCGGCAAGCCGGTGGTGGTGACCAGCGCCGGCACGTCCGAGATTCGCTGAGACCTGCCCTTTTGGGCTGACGATTGGCCGCCGCCGGGCGGCCTTTTTCGTTTTCCAGAGCAATGCTTAGCGGGGACGCCCTGGGGAAGCGCAACGTCCTTGACTTCACCATGTCCCCCCTTTAAGTCCCCCCTCGTTCCGCGCGCGTTCAGCGAACCACGCGGGAGTAGCTCAGTTGGTTAGAGCGCCGGCCTGTCACGCCGGAGGTCGCGGGTTCGAGCCCCGTCTCTCGCGCCATTTTTGGCAATCTCCTCATCATCTTAGCCCGAACTTCTCGACGCTTTTCGCGGCTCTGCGCGCAATTTCAGGCGGCCGCCGGGAACTCTCGGCATAGTCAGCCCGCGTCCGAATCGTCTACGCCTAGAAGGGCTTAGAGGGACCCACTCATTCTCGGCTTTTTTCGGGACTCCCTGTCATTGGACGATGAGGAGGCCAGACATGGCTAAGAAGGATCCGGCTAAGAAGGATTCGGCGAAGAAGGCAGCCGCGCCCGCCACCATCACGCTCAAGCACCTCGCCGCGGACATTGCCGAGCGCCAGGATGTCTCCAAAAAGCATGCCGAGGCCGTCCTGACCGACATGGTCGATTTGATCGCCAAGCACCTCAAGAAGGGCGACCGGGTCCGCATCGTCGGCCTTGGCATCCTCCAGGTCCGCAAGCGCGCCGCCCGCACCGGCCGCAATCCTTCCACCGGCGAAGCGATCCACATCAAGGCCAGCAGGAAGGTCGCGTTCCGCCCGGTGAAGGAACTGAAGGAGGCGATTTGATGTCACTTAAGTCTGGCCCGGCCGCTTCACGGCCCGCTTTTCTGATATACCGCCTGCTTCCCGAACATTCGGCGGTTTGACCAGAAATGTCCTCCCTCTCTTTTTCGCATACCGTGACCGAGCGCTTCCTGCGCTACGTCACCATCGACACCCAGTCCGATCCGGCATCGCCTCACTCGCCGTCGACCGAGAAGCAGAAGGATCTCGGCCGCGTGCTCGCTGCCGAGCTGAAGGCGATGGGCGTTGCGGACGCGCATCTCGACGATTACGGCTACGTCTACGGAACGATCCCGGCCAACACCGACAAGAAGGTGCCGGTGATCTGCTTCTGCTCGCACATGGACACCTCGCCCGACGTGACCGGCAAGGACGTCAAGCCGCAAGTCGTGAAGAACTATCGCGGCGGCGACATCATCCTGCCCGGCGATACCAGCCAGGTGATCCGCATCAACGAGCATCCGGCGCTGAAGCACCAGATCGGCAACGACATCATCACCACCGACGGCACCACGCTATTGGGGGCCGACAACAAGGCCGGTGTTGCCGAGATCATGGATGCCGCGCATTTCTTCCTCAACAATCCCGACGTGAAGCACGGCACCATCAAGATCCTGTTCACGCCGGACGAGGAGATCGGCCGCGGCGTCGACAATGTCGACCTGAAGAAGCTGGGGGCCGATTTCGGCTACACCATGGACGGCGAGAGCGCCGGCTGTGTCGAGGACGAGACCTTCTCGGCCGACGGCGCCACCATCACCATCAACGGCGTCAGCGCCCATCCCGGCTACGCCAAGGGCAAGATGGAGCACGCGATCAAGATCGCCGCCGCCATCGTCGAGCGTCTGCCGAAGGAGGGCTGCTCGCCCGAGACCACCTCAGGCAAGCAGGGTTTTCTGCATCCGATCGCCATCGACGGCGCGCTGGAACAGGCGACGCTCTCCTTCATCGTCCGCGACTTCACCGAGGAAGGGCTGAAGGAAAAGGAGGCGCTGCTCGAGGGCATCGTCAAGGACGTGATGAAGGACTATCCGCGCTCGAGCTACACGTTCGAGGTCAAGGAGCAGTACCGTAACATGAAGCAGGTGATCGACCGTCACCCGCACGTGCTCGAA
Source organism: Bradyrhizobium sp. CB1015 (assembly GCF_025200925.1). Classification (GTDB taxonomy): domain Bacteria; phylum Pseudomonadota; class Alphaproteobacteria; order Rhizobiales; family Xanthobacteraceae; genus Bradyrhizobium. Next base: position 5,325,102 of record NZ_CP104174.1, read on the forward strand.
TACGCCATCGAGGCGATCCGCCGTGCCGGCCTGCGCCCGATGCGCACCGCGATCCGCGGCGGCACCGACGGCTCCCGCCTGTCCTTCATGGGCCTGCCCTGCCCCAACATCTTTGCCGGCGAGCACGCGTTTCATTCGCGGCTCGAATGGGTCAGCCGGCAGGATATGGAAAAGGCGGTGGAGACCATCGTGCATCTGGCGATGATCTGGGAAGAGAAGGCCTGAAGCGCGACGAGACTGCAATGAAAAATCACCGCGCTTCGATGCGTTACGTCGCATCCGGCCGTGCCAGCCTTGCGACAGAAGTCGCAGGGGACGGCCCTGCCATTGTCTTTCTTCATGCGAATGTGTGCGACCGGCGCATGTGGCGCGCTCAATTCGACGAATTGAGCGCCACGCACAGGGCGGTCGGATATGACCGACGCGGGTTCGGCGAAACCCGCGCCGAGCCCGAAGACTTTTCCGCGCTCGCCGATCTCCTCGCGGTGCTGGAGGCGACCGCAGGTGGCGAGCCTGCCATCCTCGTCGGCTGCTCTCTCGGCGGGCGGATCGCGCTTGATGCCGCCGTCCGGCATCCCTCGCGCGTTCGCGCGCTGGTTCTGATCGCCCCCAATGTCGCGGGTGCACCCGATCCGGTCTATCCGGCCGACATCGAGACACTGATGATGCGATCGAAGGAGATCGAAGCGTCAGGCGATCTTGACCGGATGAACGCGATGAAGGCGCGCCTCTTGCTGGACGGACCACGGGCTGCCGAAGGTCGCGTCGGCGGTCCGGCTCGCGACCTGTTCCTCGATATGAACGGCATCGCACTCCGATCCCCACCGTTCGGATCGGACGTCGACATCAGACCCTTCTTCAACCGGCTTCATGAGATCGCGGTGCCGACCCTCATCATATGGGGTGACCTCGATCTGCCCTATGTGCAGGACCGCTGCCGCCATCTCGTCGCGGCAATTCCGGGCGCGGAAGGCCGCGAGGTGCGTGGTGCGGCCCATCTTCCCAGCCTGGAGCGCCCGGCGGAGATCACAGCTCTCGTTGCCGAGTTCGCTCAGCGACATGCGGGGGCGGACAGATAGGTCCACCCCCGATTGGCCTACGGCACCGGCATCGCGCGCGGGCTGCGATGGAAGCGGTTGGCGCTCGCCATCCAGTTCGGCAACGGTGCGCCATCACGGTGCCGGCCGCCGGCGACGGCTGCAGCCCAGGCCACCGCGGCGCCGATCAGGGTCGCGGCTGCGACCGAGAACGCCACGATGATCGAGTTGCGTCGCGCGCGGTTGATGGCCGTCTTCGAGTCTGCGATCAGCGCATCAACCCGCCGCTCGGCATCGGGGGCTGCCAGTCCCGTGACGGCGGCGACCTGTTGCACGAGGTAGGCCCGGTCATCGGTGCTGACGCCGCTGTGGCTGGACGAGGTCATCAGGATGCGTCCGGCTTCGGCGCGCGCTTCCCTCAGGTCGGTGTTCGGAGCGCGGCGCGGCGCGCGGAACAGCTTGTCGAGCTCATAGCTCAACAAGGGCTCGGCCGCCGAGGTGTTGCTCGCCGAACTGCGCATCGGCGAACGGTCGATCGCGGCAGCGCCGAGAAGCGCCAGCAGCGCTGCGCCGGCCAGGACCGCCAGCGCCCAGGCGGTCAACCCGTGAAGCCCGTCCCGCCGCTCGCCGTCATCCTCGATGGTTGTGAGCGCGGGCTCGGACCGGGTCGTTCGGCCGGCGACGTAGCCGCCGAAGCCGAAGCTGACGATCGCCTGGATGATCAGATACAGCCCGGAAAGCAGCGCCAGCGCCGCCGATGCATCGCGCCAGGTCGGCGAGGCCGAACTGACACCGAGGCCGACCGCGACACCAAAACCGATCAGGATGAACGACATTGCGCTCGCAGCAAGCGCGCCCGCGAACACCGAGCTCCACTGGATAGTTCGAGGCGCCTCGCCTGCCAGGCCGCCTTCCATGACCTCTTCCCGCATGAGAGTTTCGACGGTCATTGCCGCGCTCTCAGCGCAGGCCGAAGAACGACAGGATCGCCATGATGACGACGATCAAGCCGATCAGATAAATCAGTCCGTCCATTGTCCGTCCTCCTCAGTTCTTCTGATCGCTAATCGCGAGCTATGAGGAACGTTCCTAATTGGACAGACCCGATGGAACGAACTTGGAAGATGCGGGTTACCTGCCCAAGTCCCAAGGATCGAGATTGTGAGCACATCAGGCCTCAGCTGGCTCGTCCGGCTGGGGCCTTTCCGCGTTGCGGCCGGCGCGTCTCCTCCTGTCGTATGTTAACGACGCCGGGGCCGGGATCATCAATGATGCGATCAGGGCGGACCTCCGGATCAGGAGAGGCGCGTGGACCGCAGAACGGCGTGCCTGCATCAGGCGAATGCATTCCGGGAGAAGGCCCTCGCCGATCCCGAGCACCACGACCAATGGATCGACGAGGCTATCAAGTGGCTGGAACGGGCAATGGAAGCGAGCTGCCACGCCGCCGTCACCATGGAAGGTGACGATGGCGGCGAGGCTCCGGTCTCCACGATCGAAGCCATGGCGCCACTTCGGCGCGCCATTGTCCGCCAGTGAGAGGTACTGGCAGCGCATGCGCTGCTGCGGCAATTGTTCCAGGGACGTAACAATGTTGCGGGTCGACACTGGTTCCGCGCCCATGCTAGGCCGAGCACAGACCGCAACCAGAGTGACGTCGTGCTCGCAAACCGCCAGCCCTCAGGATCCTGCCGCTCGCGCTCCCGGCGCGGGCTGCTGTCCGTGCTGATCGCGGCTTTCTATCTGATCGCGGGCGCGCTGCACGGCGCAAACGACATCGACGTCACCACGCCCGGCGGCGGCTCGGAGCTCGCCGCGGTCCTCGATGGCGCCAGCGGCCATGGCGACCACAAGGCCATCGGCGGACACCATTGCCACGGCTGCTTCTCGCTGACCGTGGCACAGCCGGTGCCATCGACCGCGGCGATCGCGCTCGTGTCGGCACCGAGCCCGCAACGGACCCCCCGACTCGCCGGAATTGTTCCCGATACCGACTCTCCCCCTCCCAGAGCTCTTGCCTGAATGGATTGGTCGGGCGCTCCGCGCCCATTAGCTTCATCCTTCACAGGTCGATTTCATGTTTCGCAGGGGAATGGCCGCGCGCCTCGCGTGCGCGGCAGCGTGTCTGATTGCAGCATCGGCGCTTGCACCATCGCACGCCCAGACTTTGACGATGCGGAGCGCGCTGTCGCGCGCGCTGGCGGCGAGCCCGCGGCTGACGGCAGCGGAGCGCGACGTCGGCATCGCCACCGGCCAGCGCATCCAGGCGGGCGCCCCGCTCAATCCGGAACTGTCCTACGAACAGGACGATTCATTCGGCTCCGGCAGATATCGCGGCACGCGCTCGGCCGAGACCACGCTCCAGATCAGCCAGGCCTTCGAGCTGTTCGGCAAGCGCGAGGCGCGGATCGCCGCAGGCGCAGCCGGCGTCGAGGTCGCCGCGATCCAACGCAAGGCTATCAGGCTCGAGGTGCTGTCGGAGACCGCGATCGCCTTTCTCAGCGTGCTCGGCGCGCAGCGGCGCATCCAGATCCTCGACGAGCAGATTGCCGCCATCGACCGTCTCACGCCGCTCTTGCGCCGCCGGGTCGAGGCCGGCGCTTCCTCGCCGGCCGAGACGGGCCGCGCCGAGGTCGCCTCCGCCCTGGTGAAGGCCGACCGCGAGCGCTTCAAGGCGGCGCTGGCGAGCGCCCGGCGCGAGCTTGCAGTGCTGATGGGCGATCCCGCCGCCAAATTCGGCGAGGTGTCCGGCCGGCTCGACACCACCGGACGCCCGCCGGCGTTCCAGGCGGTGATTGCCGCCATCGATGCCAATCCGCAGCTGGTGCGCTGGACCGCGGTCTACGCCCAGCGCAATGCCGAGCTGCTGCTGGCACGGCTGAGGCCCTATCCGGACGTGCGGATCGCGGCAGGCTGGCGCCACTTCAACGAAACGGGCGATGATGCGGCGCGGCTGACCGTCTCCGTGCCGATCCCGGTGTTCGACCAGAACCAGGGCAACATCCTCTCGGCCCAGGAAAGCCTCGCCAAGACCCGCGCCGAGCGCGAGGCCAACCGCAACGCACTGATCGTGATCGCCGGCCGCGCCTATGACTCGCTGCAAGGCTCGCTGCGCGAACTCGCGGTGCTGCGCGAGACTGCGATCCCCAAGGCCGTCGAGGCGTCCGAGGCGATCTCGCAAGGCTACGGCCAGGGCCGCTTCACCCTGCTCGAAGTGCTCGACGCCCAGGCCAGCGTGACCCAGGCGCGGCTGCGCGAGCAGGAGGCGTTGCAGAATTTCCACGCGGGTGTCGCGACCATCGAAGGCCTCGTCGGCAATCCCTTCACGCTGGCGCGGGAGAGCGCACGATGAAGATGAAAACGTCCTCGACCATCCTGATAGCCATCATTGCCGCTGCGCTCGGCGCTTACGGCTATTCCCTGCTCGCGGCAACGAAGGCTGTGCACAGCGAGCATGCCGAGCATACCGTACAGAAGAAGCCGAACGACCATGTCGAGCAGGACGAGCACGGCGCCGACCGCATCCGCATCTCCGACGTCAAGCTGGCCGCCGCGGGCGTCACCCTGGCGGAAGCCGCCGGCGCCACACTGACCGACACGCTCGCCTTCAACGGCATTCTGCGCGCCAACCAGGAAGCCGTGGTGCAGGTGACGCCGCGCTTTCCCGGCGTCGCCAAATCCATCCAGAAGCGGATCGGCGACAAGGTCGCCAAGGACGACCTGCTTGCCGCGATCGAAAGCAATCAGAGCCTCACCGTCTACGAGTTGAAAGCGCCGATTGCCGGCACCATCATCGAGCGGCAGATCTCGCTCGGCGAATACACCTCCGAGCAGAAGCCGGCCTTCGTCGTCGCCGACCTCTCGTCCATCTGGGTCGACTTGTCGATCTACCGGCAGGATCTCCGCCGCGTCCGCCTCAACGACGAAGTGCTGGTCGATCCTGACGACGGCCACGGCGAGATCAAGGGCACGATCTCCTACATGGCGCCGATCGGCAGCAGCGAGACCCAGACCGCGCTGGCGCGCGTTGTGCTGCCCAATCCGAACGGACGGCTGCGGCCCGGCCTGTTCGTCACGGCGCGGCTGATCCTGGCGGCGCGCAATGTCGCGGTCGCCGTGCGGCGGAGCGCGATCCAGACGCTGAAGAACAAGACCATCGTGTTCGTGCGCGAGGACGGCGACAAGATCGAGGCGCGGCCCGTGGAAACCGGCGATTCCGATCCGCGCCACGTCGAGATCAAGGCGGGCCTTTCGGCCGGCGAGCGTTACGTCGCCGAGAACAGCTTCGTCGTGAAGGCGGAGATGGGCAAGGGCGAGGCCGAGCATGATTGAGCGTCTCATCGCCCTCTCGCTGCAGCAGCGCTGGCTGGTCCTCCTGCTTGCGCTCGGCGCCGTCGCCTTCGGCGCCTGGAATTTCCAGCGCCTGCCGATCGACGCGGTGCCCGACATCACCAACGTCCAGGTCCAGATCAACACCCGCGCACCCGGCTATTCGCCGCTGGAGACCGAGCAGCGCATCACCTTCCCGGTCGAGACCGCGATGGGCGGCCTGCCCAAGCTCGACTACACCCGCTCGCTGTCGCGCTACGGTCTCAGCCAGGTGACAATCGTCTTCAAGGACGGCACCGACATCTATTTCGCCCGCCAGCTCGTCGGCGAGCGCATCCAGCAGGTGAAGGACCAGCTGCCGGCGGGCGTCGAGGTCGCGATGGGTCCAGTCTCGACCGGCCTCGGCGAAATCTTCATGTACACCGTCGAGGCCAAGACGGACGACAAGGCGAACGACAAGGCGGACGACAAGACCGACGACAAGGCGGGCGCGAAGACGCAAGGCCACGACTATTCGCTGACCGACTTGCGCACCGTGCAGGACTGGATCATCCGGCCGCAGCTTCGCAACGTGCCTGGTGTGATCGAGGTCAACACGATCGGCGGCTTCGAGCGGCAATTCCACGTGCTGCCCGACCCCGGCAAGCTGATGGCCTACCGGCTCGGCTTTCGCGACGTGATGACCGCGCTCGCGGCCAACAACGCCAATGTCGGAGCCGGCTATATCGAGCGCAACGGCGAGCAATACCTGGTTCGCTCGCCGGGCCAGGTCGGCAATATCAGCGAAATCCAGGACATCGTGATCGGCTCGCGCGGCGGCAATCCCGTCAGGATCAGGGATGTCGCTGCTGTCACCGAGGGGCGCGATTTGCGCACGGGAGCCGCGACACGCAATGGCGAGGAGACCGTGCTCGGCACCGCCATGCTGCTGATCGGCGAGAACAGCCGCAGCGTCGCCCGCCGCGTCGCGGCCCGTCTCGAGGAGATTGCAAAATCGCTGCCCGAGGGCGTCGTGACGCGGACCGTCTACGACCGCACCGACCTGGTCGAAGCCACCATCGGCACGGTCAAGAACAACCTGCTGGAAGGCGCGGCGCTTGTGGTGGCCGTGCTGTTCCTGATCCTCGGCAACATCCGCGCGGCGCTGGTCACGGCCTGCGTTATTCCGCTGTCGATGGCGATGACCATCACCGGCATGGTCGAGACCAAGGTCAGCGCCAACCTGATGTCGCTCGGCGCAATCGACTTCGGCATCATCGTCGACGGTGCCGTCATCATCGTCGAGAATTGCCTGCGCATCCTGGCGGCGGCCCAGCGCGAGAAAGGCGGCCTGCTGACGACCCCGGAGCGGCTGCGCGCGATCCTGCGCGGGTCGAGCGAGGTGATCAAGCCGAGCCTGTTCGGAACGCTGATCATCGCCGTGGTCTATCTGCCCGTGCTGACGCTGACCGGCGTCGAGGGCAAGATGTTCACGCCGATGGCGCTGACGGTGCTGATGGCACTCGGCGCAGCCGTGCTGTTCTCCATCACCTTCGTGCCGGCGGCCGTCGCCATCTTCGTCAAGGGCAAGGTGTCGGAGCACGAAAACCTGTTCATGCGGATGGCGAAGCGTGCCTACCTCCCCCTGCTCAATTTTGCCATCGACAATCGGGCCGCGGTCGCGATCATGGCCGTGCTCATCGTGACCGCGAGCGGCATCGCCGCCGCGCGGATGGGTGGCGAGTTCATTCCGAGCCTGGACGAAGGCGACGTCGCGCTGGCCTCGATCCGGATTCCCGGCACCAGCCTCACGCAGTCGCTGGACCTGCAGAAGGCGCTGGAAAAGCGCATCAAGCAGATCCCCGAGGTCAAGGAGTTCTTCACCCGCATAGGCACCGCCGAGATCGCCACCGATCCGATGTCGCCGGCGCAGACCGATGGCTACATCATGCTGAAGCCGCGTGCCGAATGGCCCGACCCGGGCAAGTCGAAATCGGACGTGGTCGAGGCCATCGAGCATGCTGCAGACGAGATTCCCGGCAGCGCCTATGAAACCTCCCAGCCGATCCAGTTCCGCGTCAACGAGCTGATCTCCGGCGTGCGCACCGACGTCGGCGTCAAGATCTTCGGCGACGATCTCGACATCCTGCAAGGCGCCGCCAAGCAGGTGGAGGCCGCGATCCGCGGCATCCGCGGCGCCAGCGACGTCAAGATCGAACAGGTCGCGGGCCTGCCGATCCTCACCGTCCGCCTCGACCGCCAGGCGCTCGCCCGCTACGGCCTCAGCGTCGCCGATGTGCAGGGCATCGTCGAGATCGCGGTCGGCGGCAAGTCGGCGGGCAAGCTGTTCGAGGGCGACCGCCGTTTCGACATCGTCGTGCGCCTGCCGGAGCACCTGCGCGGCAATCTCGAGGCGATCCGGGCCATTCCAATTCCTCTACCGCCCGGAGAGGAATCCGGCACCGGGTCGGCCGTTCGCACCGCGCTGCCGGCCTCGCCGCTCGCCCAGATGCGCTATGTGCCGCTGTTGTCGGTCGCCACCGTCGATGCGACGCCCGGGCCGAACCAGATCAGCCGGGAGAACGGCAAGCGGCGCATCGTCGTCACCGCCAATGTCCGCGCGCGCGACCTCGGCTCCTTCGTCGCGGTGGCCGAGGCGGCGGTGGCCGAGAAGGTGAAGCTGCCGCCGGGTTACTGGATCGGCTGGGGCGGCCAGTTCGAGCAGCTGGTCTCGGCGACCAAGCGGCTGACGATCGTGGTGCCGGTGGCGCTGCTGCTCGTGTTCCTGCTGCTGTTCATGGGCATGGGATCGGCGGTCGATGCGGCCCTGGTGTTCTCCGGCGTGCCGCTGGCGCTGACCGGTGGCGTCGCCGCGCTGCTCCTGCGCGACATTCCTTTGTCCATCAGTGCCGGCGTCGGCTTCATCGCGCTGTCGGGCGTCGCCGTGCTCAATGGCCTCGTCATCATCGCCTTCATCGAGCGTCTGCGCAGCGAGGGACGCTCGGTCGCGGAGGCCGTGCGCGAAGGCGCGCTGACGCGGCTGCGCCCGGTGCTGATGACGGCCCTTGTCGCCTCGCTCGGCTTCGTGCCGATGGCGCTCGCCACAGGCGCCGGCGCCGAGGTGCAGCGGCCGCTCGCGACCGTGGTCATCGGCGGCATTCTCTCCTCGACGGTGCTGACGCTGCTGGTGCTGCCGGCGCTCTACGTGCTGTTCCGCCGTGACGTGGCAAACGAAACGCCTACAATGGCGCCTGATTTGGCGACGTCCGCGGAGCGCTAGAATTGGGCGGCCACGACCACCACTGTCATCACGACCATGATCATGCGGGCCACTCGCATGCGCATGGCCACGATCATGGTCACGGGCACGATCATGGTCATGGGCACGGCCATGTCCACGCGCCCGCCAATTTCGGCAAGGCGTTCGCGCTCGGCATTACGCTCAACACCGCGCTCGTCGTGGCCGAGGCGGTTTACGGCTATATCGGCAACTCTACCGCCCTGCTCGCCGATGCCGGCCATAACCTGTCCGACGTGCTCGGCCTCGTCATTGCCTGGGGCGCCTCGATCGCAGCCCGCCGCGCGCCCAGCGGCCGCTTCACCTACGGTTTTCGCGCCTCCACCATCCTGGCGGCGCTGGCCAATGCGGTGTTCCTGCTGGTCGCAACCGGCGCCATCGGCTGGGAAGCGATCCTGCGCTTGCAACAGCCCGAGCCGGTCGCCGGCATCACGGTGATGGTGGTCGCCGGCATCGGCATCCTCATCAACGGTTTTACCGCCCTGCTGTTTGCGAGCGGCCGCAAGGACGACATCAACATCGAAGGCGCGTATCTGCACATGGCGGCCGACGCCGCGGTCTCGCTCGGCGTCGTAGTGTCTGCGGCGCTGATCATCTGGACCGGCTGGCTCTGGCTCGATCCCCTCACCAGCCTCGTCATCTGCGCCACGATCCTCTGGAGCACGACCAGCCTCTTGCGCAGCTCCATCGACATGTCGATGGCGGCTGCGCCCAAGGGCACCGACCTTGCCGCAATCAGGGCGTTCCTGCTGGCGCGGCCGGGCGTCTCAGGGATTCACGATCTCCATGTCTGGCCGATCTCGACCACCGAGACGGCGCTGACCTGCCATCTCGTGATGCCGGCAGGCAGCGACGACGCATTCCTGATGCAGACGACGCAGCTGCTGAGGACGACATTCCGCATCGGCCACACCACGCTTCAGGTCGAGACGCATCCCGACAATGGCTGCGCGCTCGCGCCGGATGATGTGGTGTAGGACAGCGCCTACGCAGCCTTCGCCGTCACGATCCAGATCGCGCCCTGCAGCGCCACGCTTTGCCCCTTCAGGAACGGCGCGAGCGTTTCGCGGATCGAGGCCTTGGCGGCCTCGTACGTCTCCGGCGGATGGCCCTGGAGCGCGCGGCTGGCCGGGCCGATCTGCAGCGAGCCGTCCACGGCCGCATCGAGGCCGCCGCCGATCGCGATATCCATCGCCAGATTGTGCGGCTCCATTGCCACGTCGACGAAGCCCGCGCCTTTGAGGATGCGCATCACGCGCTCCTCCGAGGCGAAGGCAAACGGGCCCGGCTCCTCCGGCCCGACCGGCGGCATCTTCGGCACGTGCTTGTAGACCGCCATCAGCGGCGCCATCATCCACGGGTTTTCCTTCGGCTCGCGCCAGCAGGCGAAGGCGAGCCGGCCGGTCGGCTTCAGCGCCCGGCGCAGATTGGCGAAGGACGCGATCGGATCGGCGAAGAACATCACGCCGAAGCGTGAAGCGAGCACATCGAAGCTCGCCGGCTCGAACGGATAGACCGTCGCGTCCGCCAGCACGAAATCGAGCGGCAGACCCTTTGGCGCAAGCGCGCGCGCCTGCGACAGCATCGGCTCGGAGACGTCGAGGCCGAGCGCAAAGCCATCAGGCGCCACCGCCTTGGCGAACGCCAATGTCGTCGCGCCGGAGCCGCAGCCGACGTCGATCACGCGCTCGCCCGGTCTTGGTCCGGCGCGGTCGATCAGCACATCGGCGATGGGCCCGAGCAGCTTCTCCTGGACCGCGTGGCGATCGGCCCAGCGCTGCCCGCTGGGGCCGTTCCAATAGGCGATCTGGTCGGCATTCTGCTCGTGCCCGCTCGGTGGTTGCATCGGGTTCCTCAGTCACTTTGACTGGCGGTGATATTGGAGGCCGGTCAAGCGGTCAAATGAGCCGGATCTGCGCTGTTGCCGCCCCTTGCTCCTCCCCCCGCCGGAGGGCTAAAGAGGGCGCCGTGGGGCGGTTAGCTCAGCTGGTTAGAGCATCTCGTTTACACCGAGAGGGTCCGCGGTTCGAATCCGTGACCGCCCACCAGCCTTCGCTCGCTTCGCGAGCTACGGCTCGGCAGGCCAGCACAGCAGGTCATGAGCGCGAAGCCAGCGAAGGCTGCCAGGCCGAAGCCCAAGGGGCGAAGGCGGGCTTTTCGCAGCGAGCTACGGCTAGGCAAGCCCGCTCTCAATCCTGCGGCCGCCCCGGCAGCAGGGGCACGGCGTCGATCCACACCGCCGCCGACTGGCACCAGATCTGTCGCGTGGGCCGCAGCGCATCGCGCTGGCGGATCGAGCCCCAACGGATGCCCCAATCGTCGGCCTGATCGCCCTCGCCGCTGGTGAACAGCGGGGAACCGCAGTCGCCGCAAAAATGCTGGAAGCGCATCCGGCCGTTGTCACCGCGCTTGCCGTAGATTTTGGGCGTGCCGCGGGTCAGGCGGACATCGGCCTCGGTGCAGATGGCCGTCACGCGGAACGGCGAGCCGGTCAACGTCTGGCAATCGGTGCAGTGACAGACCGAGACTGCCTCCGGGTCGACCTCGGCCTCGAAGGTGATCTTGCCGCAATGGCATTGCCCGTCGACGTGCATTGCCTCCTCCCCTGTCCCCCAACAAAAACGACGCCCGAAGGCGCCGTTTTATCATCATTCCGAGCTGCGATCTCAGTGAGCGGTCAGGCCGCCGGCGGCTTCGTCCCCGTCCGGCTTCACCGTCACCTTGGTGTCCTCTTCCCAGACGATCGGCACCGGCTTCTTCACCAACGCCTTGGCGACGACGTCGTCCAGGCGCGAGACCGGGATGATCTCCATGCCGCCCTTGATCGCATCGGAAATCTCCGTGAGATCCTTGGCGTTGTCCTCGGGGATCAGCACCGTCTTGATGCCGCCGCGGGCCGCAGCCAGCAGCTTCTCCTTCAAGCCCCCGATCGGCAGCACGCGGCCGCGCAGCGTGATCTCGCCGGTCATCGCGACATCATGGCGGACCGGGATGCCGGTCATGACCGAGATGATCGCGGTGGCCATCGCAACGCCCGCGGACGGACCGTCCTTCGGCGTCGCACCCTCCGGCACGTGCACGTGGATGTCGCGCTTGTCGAACAGCGGCGGCTCGACGCCGTAGTTGATCGCGCGCGAGCGAACGTAGGACGCCGCCGCGGAGATCGACTCCTTCATGACGTCGCGCAGATTGCCCGTGACCGTCATCTTGCCCTTGCCGGGCATCATGACGCCTTCGATCGTCAGCAGCTCGCCGCCGACATCGGTCCAAGCCAGGCCGGTGACGATACCGACCTGCGGCTCGCTCTCGATCTCGCCGAAGCGGTATTTCGGCACTCCGAGCAGCTCTTCCAGAGTCTTCTCGGTGACCTTGACCGACTTCTTCTTGGAGATCATCAGCTCCTTCACCGCCTTGCGGGCCAGTGTGGAGAGCTCACGCTCCAGGTTGCGCACGCCCGCTTCGCGGGTGTAGCGGCGGATCAGAAGCAGCAGCGCCTCGTCGTCGATCGAGAACTCCTTGGAGTCCAGGCCGTGCTTGGACACCGCGTTCGGGATCAGGTGCTTGCGCGAGATCTCGACCTTCTCGTTCTCGGTGTAGCCCGCGATCCGGATGATCTCCATGCGGTCCATCAGCGGTCCCGGAATATTGAGCGTATTCGCGGTGGTGATGAACATCACGTTGGACAGATCGTAGTCGACCTCGAGATAATGGTCGTTGAAGGTCCCGTTCTGCTCGGGATCGAGAACCTCGAGCAGCGCGGAGGACGGATCGCCGCGGAAATCGGCGCCCATCTTGTCGATCTCGTCCAAGAGGAACAGCGGATTGGACGACTTGGCCTTGCGCATCGACTGGATGATCTTGCCGGGCATCGAGCCGATATAGGTGCGGCGGTGACCGCGGATCTCGGCCTCGTCGCGCACGCCGCCGAGCGACACGCGCACGAACTCACGTCCGGTCGCCTTCGCGATCGACTTGCCGAGCGAGGTCTTGCCGACGCCCGGAGGCCCGACGAGGCACAGGATCGGCCCGGTCAGCTTGTTGGCGCGCGACTGCACCGCGAGATACTCGACGATGCGTTCCTTGACCTTCTCAAGCCCGTAGTGATCGGAGTCCAGGATGGCTTGCGCCTGCTCCAGGTCCTTCTTCACCTTGGACTTCTTGTTCCAGGGGATCGACAGCAGCCAATCCAGATAGTTGCGCACGACGGTCGCTTCCGCGGACATCGGCGACATCTGGCGCAGCTTCTTCAATTCGTGCTGCGCCTTCTCGCGCGCTTCCTTGGAGAGCTTGGTCTTGGCGATCTTCTCTTCGAGATCGGCGAGCTCGTCGCGACCGTCGTCGTCGCCGAGTTCCTTCTGGATCGCCTTCATCTGCTCGTTGAGATAATACTCGCGCTGGGTCTTCTCCATTTGTCGTTTGACACGAGAACGAATCCGCTTCTCGACCTGCAGCACCGAGATCTCGCTTTCCATCAGGCCCAGCACCTTCTCCAGGCGCGTGGTGACGGACAGCGTCTCCAGGATGCCCTGGCGATCGGCGATCTTGACGGCGAGATGCGAGGCAACCGTGTCGGCAAGCTTGGCGAAATCGGTGATCGCCTGCACGACGCCGACGACCTCGGCCGAGATCTTCTTGTTGAGCTTCACATAGCTCTCGAAGTCGGACACGACCGAGCGCGCCAGCGCTTCCGCCTCGACCGATTTCGCATCGGTGTCGGCGAGCGCGACGGCGGTCGCCTCATAATAGTCGGCGCGATCGGTGTACTTCGCCACGCGCGCACGCTCGAGCCCTTCGACCAGCACCTTCACGGTACCGTCGGGGAGCTTCAAGAGCTGGAGCACGCTGGCAAGCGTCCCGGTCTCGTAAATGGCATCGGGCGCCGGATCATCGTCGGACGCGTTCTTCTGCGTCGCGAGCATGATCAGCGCGTCGTTCTTCATCACCTCTTCGAGCGCGCGGATCGACTTCTCGCGACCGACGAAGAGCGGAACGATCATGTGCGGGAAGACGACGATGTCGCGCAGCGGCAGCACGGGATAAGCGTGCGCTTCGCCATGGACGATGGTTGGCCGGGGTTTGGGATTGGTCATGGCCTTTTCCTTTTGCTTTGCCCCCTTGCACGCAGCCCGCTGATCATGCGCAACCGCCACAAGGTGCCGAGGTGATCCGCAGAACCGGTCGGTCCTACAAGTTGGACCGGCTCGCCGGAACGGAACTGAGGCGAATCTTGAAGAGAATTTTCGCTCGCCGCCGACATTAGGTGGCTATCGACCCGGGGGGTGTCAAGTCATTGAAAGACGCGCGCCATCAGGCGCTTACGCGCGCAATAAGCGACGCCACACCGGCTGCGGAAATACCGTTCCGCAGCCCACCTTGAGGAGACAATTGGAGCGTTCCAGCGTCGTCAGATCAGGCGCTGGCATTCTCGACGGCGCGATCGGACCGATCGGCGTAGATGTAGAGCGGACGCGCCGTTCCTTCCACGACCTCGCGGGAAATCACGACTTCTTCCACACCCTCCAGGCCCGGCAGGTCGAACATGGTCTCGAGCAGGATCGCCTCGAGGATCGAGCGCAGGCCTCGCGCGCCGGTCTTGCGCTCGATCGCCTTGCGGGCGACCGCGCCAAGCGCCTCGTCGGCGAAGGTCAGCTCGATGTTCTCCATCTCGAACAGCCGCTGGTACTGTTTCACCAGCGCGTTCTTCGGCTCGGTGAGGATCTTCTTCAGCGAGGTCTCATCGAGATCCTCGAGCGTCGCCACGACCGGCAGACGGCCGACGAACTCGGGGATGAGGCCGTACTTCAGGAGGTCCTCAGGCTCGACATGGCGGAAGATCTCACCGGTCCGGCGATCCTCCGGCGCGAGCACCTGGGCGCCGAAGCCAATCGAGGTCGACCGACCGCGTGCCGAGATGATCTTCTCAAGGCCGGCGAAAGCGCCGCCGCAGATGAACAGGATGTTGGTGGTATCCACCTGCAGGAACTCCTGCTGCGGATGTTTGCGGCCGCCCTGCGGCGGGACCGAAGCCACCGTGCCTTCCATGATCTTGAGCAGCGCCTGCTGCACGCCCTCACCCGACACATCACGCGTGATCGAGGGGTTGTCCGACTTGCGGCTGATCTTGTCGATTTCGTCGATGTAGACGATGCCGCGCTGGGCCCGCTCGACGTTGTAGTCGGCGGCCTGGAGCAGCTTCAGGATGATGTTCTCGACGTCCTCGCCGACATAGCCGGCTTCGGTGAGCGTGGTCGCATCGGCCATCGTGAACGGCACGTCCAGGATGCGGGCGAGCGTCTGCGCGAGCAGCGTCTTGCCCGAGCCGGTCGGACCGATCAGCAGGATGTTCGACTTCGCGAGCTCGACGTCGTTGTGCTTGGTCTGATGGTTGAGGCGCTTGTAGTGATTGTGCACCGCGACCGAGAGGACCTTCTTCGCATGGCTCTGGCCGATGACGTAATCGTCCAGCACCTTGCAGATTTCCTTCGGCGTCGGAATACCGTCGCGCGACTTGACCAGCGAGGATTTGTTCTCCTCGCGGATGATGTCCATGCAGAGCTCGACGCACTCGTCGCAGATGAAGACCGTGGGACCCGCGATCAGTTTGCGGACTTCGTGCTGGCTCTTGCCGCAGAACGAGCAATATAGCGTGTTCTTGGAGTCGCTCGTGCCGACCTTACTCATTCATGTCTCCGTCCGCGGTTCGATCCCGTTCCGCTCGATCGCTCCATTCCGACACGATGGTCGGCATGAAGCTTAAGTAGAGCAAATTCCGTACCAAAAAAGAGCCTACGCTTTACTACATCCCGTACGAATCACGGTCGCTCGATTCTCCGCGATCATAGCCGATCAATCGTAGCCAACCATGCTGTCACCCGACTATCAAGAATTCGCTAATCGGGGGTCGCCGGCTACCCGTGACAATACCGTGATTTCCGGACTTGGCACGGGCCAAAGTGATCGAAATCACCCCGGCGTTGCGGGATTACCACGAAAAACAAGCACGAAAGCGGAACTTTCTGCTTGTCGCAGCGCGCAAAACCACGTTTTGCGACGCGCGCACCCCCGCGCCGACCGGAGGGATCGTCGTGACGCCCCAGTAGTGCTACGGGGCCTTCGCCGGCACCGGCTCCTCGGCGCGCTTGTCGATCACCTTGTCGACCAGGCCGAACTCCTTGGCGTCGTTCGCGGTCAGGAACTTGTCGCGTTCCAACGCATCTTCGATCGACTTGTAGGTCTGGCCGGTGTGCTTGACGTAGATCTCGTTGAGCCGCTTCTTCAGGTTCAGGATTTCCTGGGCGTGCAGCATGATGTCGGTGGCCTGGCCCTGGAAGCCGCCGGAGGGCTGGTGCACCATGATGCGCGCGTTCGGCAGCGAGAAGCGCATGTCCTTCTCGCCGGCGGCGAGCAGCAGCGAGCCCATCGAAGCCGCCTGACCGGTGCACAGGGTCGAGACCGGCGGGCGGATGAACTGCATGGTGTCGTAGATCGCAAGGCCCGACGTCACCACGCCGCCCGGCGAGTTGATGTACATCGAGATTTCCTTCTTCGGATTTTCCGCTTCGAGGAACAACAGCTGCGCGACGATCAGCGTCGACATGCCGTCCTCGACCGGACCGGTCACGAAGATGATGCGCTCCTTCAACAGGCGCGAGAAAATGTCGTAGGCGCGCTCGCCACGGTTGGTCTGCTCGACCACCATGGGCACGAGGTTCATGTAGGTTTCAACCGGATCGCGCATGAGTCACCTAGGGTTTCGGAGACGGACATCGCCGGGCCGACTTGCCAGTTTGGCCTGGATTTGCCGGAAGGCGAATGGACGTCCTGTGATGCAGGAACTTGGGTAAGAAGTAGAAGGCGTACCGACAGATATAGCCCAATTCGCTTCTGACAAGTGCGGAGCGCATTAAGGCTTAATCCGAGGGGCAGTTGAAGCTGATTCGGACAAAGAGGCC
Source organism: Bradyrhizobium sp. CB1015 (assembly GCF_025200925.1). GTDB lineage: Bacteria > Pseudomonadota > Alphaproteobacteria > Rhizobiales > Xanthobacteraceae > Bradyrhizobium. Next base: position 5,341,697 of record NZ_CP104174.1, read on the forward strand.
CAGCCGGCCATCCGGCTAGCTGGGCCTCTTCGCTGATCATCATTAATAGATGGCTGCCCTAGAACCCCGTTCCGCGGAATCTGAAGGGAGCGCCAGCTTCTGTTCTCGACGCGTTTTCGCGAACCGGTATCCACTTCGCTCGAAAACGCTCTAGCGCCTTCAGGCTGCGGTCTTTTCCGCCTCGTCATCCTTGTAGAGGTCCTCGCGCGAGACCTTTTTCTCGGTCACGTTGGCGAGCTCCAGGATGAAGTCGACCACCTTGTCCTCATAGATCGGTGCACGAAGCTGAGCCAACGCCTGGGCGTTGTTGCGGTAAAAGTCCCAGACCTCCTTCTCGCGGCCGGGCATCGAGCGCGCGCGCTCGATCACGGCGCGGCCGACCTCGTCGTCGGTCACGGTGATCTTGTTCTTCTCGCCGATCTCGGAGAGCACAAGGCCAAGCCGCACGCGGCGATCGGCGATCTTGCGATACTCCTCCTTCGCCTTGTCCTCGGTGGTGTCCTCGTCGGCAAAGGTCTTGCCGGCAGAGTCCATCTCGGCCTTCACCGAGTTCCACATCAGATTGAACTCCTCGTCGACCAGCGAGGGCGGCGCCTCGAAGCGATGCGCCTCGTCGAGGCGGTCGAGCAGCGCGCGCTTGACGCGCTGGCGCGTAGCCGTGGCGAACTCGGCGGTCAGCCGATCGCGTGCGGCCTCCTTCAGCTTGTCCAGCGATTCCAGGCCGAGCGACTTGGCGAACTCGTCGTCGATCGCGAGGTCCTGCGGCGCCTCGATCAGCGTCGCGGTGGTCTCGAACTCCGCCGGCTGGCCTGCGAGCTTGTCGTTCATGTAGTTCTTCGGGAACGACACTTTCAGCGTGCGCGTCTCACCCGCGCCGATGCCGATCAGCTGCTCCTCGAAGCCGGGAATGAAGGTATTGGAGCCGATGACGACCTGGATGCCCTCGCCGGTGCCGCCCTCGAAGACTTCGCCGTTGATGGTGCCCTTGAAATTGATGGTGATGCGGTCGCCGGACTCGGCCTTGGTGCCCTCGCCCTTGGCGGCATAGGTGCGGTTGGAATCGGCGATGCGCTTGATCGCCTCGTCGACGTCGGCGTCGGTGACCTCTGCAACGGGCTTCTCGACCTGGAAGGTCTTGAAGTCGGCGAGCGCGATCGCCGGCACCACCTCGATCGCGACCGTGTAGGTCAGATCCGTCTTGCCGCTCAACAGCTCCTCGACGTCCTTCTGCTCCGTCGGCATGGTGATCTTCGGCTCGGTCGCCAGACGGAAGCCGCGCTCGGAGAACAGCTGCGTGTTGGTGTCGCGGATGGTCTGGTCGATGGTTTCGGCCATGACCGAGCGGCCATAGACCTTCTTCAGGTGCGAGACCGGCACCTTGCCCGGACGGAAGCCGTTGATGCGGACCTTGTCCTTGAGGTCGACGAGCTTGGCACCGGCCTTGGCGTCGAGATCAGACGCGGGAACGCTGATCTTGAACTCGTGCTTCAAACCTTCCGAGAGGGTTTCTGTGACCTGCATGGCGTCCAATCTTCTTTTCGTTCGGCCCCGGCACGTCGCGCGTCGGGACGCTGTCGTTAATCGATCCGGCGCGAGGCAAACGCCTCCACGCCGGTGGTTCATCGGACCCGCTCCAGGCGGACGATCATCCGCGCGGAAGCAGGCCTCGTAATCCGTGCAAACGCGATAAGCGCTTGGTGCGGGCGGAGGGACTCGAACCCCCACAACTTTCGTCACCGGAACCTAAATCCGGCGCGTCTACCAGTTCCGCCACGCCCGCGTGAATTTGCATCAAGACCGGCCGCGATGCCGCGGGCGGCCGGGCTTATAGCATGCGCCTGACTGTTCGCAGCAAAAAAATGGCCTGATGGAGGCAAGCTTCAAATAGGCACGATGGCTGGACTTATCCAGCACGGCGTGGTCCGGATCGTGCCATGACAACGCGGATCTTTGCCCCACATCGGCGCGAGGTTTTGGCAGGCCTCGGAGCCTCGGCCGCCGGGCTGATCGTGGGCGGCGCGGGCCCGTCCGTGACGGCTCAGCTCGCGCTGCAGGCCAGGCCGGCAACGCTGGCCCTGAAATCGGGTCAGCCGGCTACACCGATCTGGGAGCTTGCCGCCGTAAGCCATCTCAGGGACGTCCGTCTCAAGCGCTTTGACCGCTGCGAGGTGGTGTTCCGGAACGACCTGCCTGTGCCGCTTGCGCCGGTCTGGTACGGCCTCCACGGCCCGGCCGCTTCCGATCCCCTCCGGGGGCGAGCGCCGGCGGCGCCGGCTACGACAGAAATATCAAATATTTCAATAGCAAGCGCGGGAACCCTGCTGGCGGACTTCCGCCTCTTCGAGGGCAGCCTGAAGCAGCCCGCGCGCCCGCTCCCGATCATTGCGACGGAGCTCAGCCACGTTGCTGTCGACCGTGACGAGGTCCTGGTGATCGAGGAATGGCGGCTGCGGCCGGATGGCACTGCAGTCCCTCCGGGCCAGGACCCGAAAGACACGACGCCGCTCTACACGATCAATGGCCAGACTTCATTCGAACTCTCAGCCTTGGGCAATGAGCGGCTGCGGCTGCGCTTCATCAATGGCTCCCAACGCACTGTTCTGGCGATCAAATTGGAGAGCCACGAGGTTCGCGTGATGGCTTTGGACGGTCAGCCGGCCGAGCCGTTCCCCGCGCGCAACGGCGCGTTGGTGCTGGCCCCGGGTGCGCGGGCCGACGCCTTCGTGGATGCGGCCAGATCGGCCGCATTCCTGCTGCATGACGGCAAGGAGGCGCGCCCGGTGGGCAGCCTCAAGATATCAGGCCAATTGGAGCGACGTGTGCCGCTCTTCGAGCCGCAGCCCCTCCCGTCGAACGATCTCCCCGAAAAGCTCGATCTGAGAGGCGCCCTGCGGTTCGATGTCGCGCTCGGCGCTGCCGATTCCGGCTGGGCACGGCCCGCGACCTTCTCCACCGCCTCCGCCCCCGCCTTCCGCGCCAAGACCGGCCGCACGGTGGTGCTGGCCCTGCAGAACCCCGCGCCCGCTACGACCGTGTTTCACCTGCACGGCCACCCGTTCCGTTTGCTCGACAAGCTCGACGACGGCTGGAAGCCCTATTGGCTCGACACGCTCGCCATCGAGCCCGGCCAGACCCAGCGCATCGCATTCGCCGCAACCTCACCCGGACGCTGGCTGATCGAATCCGTCGTGACCGACTGGGCCGCGCCGCGCCTGGTGCGCTGGTATGGGGTGGAGTGAAGTTTTGTAGGATGGGTAGAGCGCAGCGAGACCCATCGTTCCCGCGCGGAGGTTTGAGATGATGGGTTTCGCTGCGCTCTACCCATCCTACCCGCCTTAGCGAACAGCTTCAGTACTCCATCCCCAGCGCATCATAGATCCGCCGGTGCACGGCCGGCAGAGTCTCGGTCAGATCCTCCGCGATGAGGCCCGGCCCGGCCTCGCTTGCCGCCTCGCCATGCATCCAGACGCCGATGCTGGCGGCCTCGAACGCCGGCACGCCCTGCGCCAGGAGCCCGGCGATGATCCCGGACAGGACGTCGCCGGCGCCGGCCGTGGCGAGCCAGGGTGGTGCGTTGGCGGCGATGGTGGCGCGGCCATCGGGGGCGGCGATTGTGGTGTCCGGGCCCTTCAGCAGCACGACGGCGCCGGAGCGCTCGGCGGCGGCGCGGACGCGCTCGAGCTTGGAGCGGCCGGGATGCTTGTTGCTGAGGTCGGAGAACAGGCGCGGAAACTCGCCTTCGTGCGGGGTCAGCACCACCGCATTGTCCTGCGAGGACTTGATCGACTCGAACAGGCGCTCGGGGATTGCGGCAAAGCTGGTCAGCGCATCCGCATCGAGCACCAGATGCCGCTGCGCGTTCAGCGCTGTGTGGACCATGTCGCAGGTGCGTTCGCCGACGCCAGCACCGGGGCCGATGATGCAGGTGTTATAGCGCTTGTCGCCGAGCAGTTCGCCGAACTCGATCGCGCTGTCGACGGGGCGAACCATCACCGCGGCGAGCGCGCTCGCATTGATCGCGAGCGCATCGCGCGGTGTCGCGAGCGTCACCAGCCCGGCGCCGGCCCGTAACGCGCCGCGCGCGGCGAGCCGCGCCGCGCCGGTCGCGGCCGCATCGCCGGAGACCGCCAGCACGTGCCCTCGCGCGTATTTGTGGCCGTCGATGCGCGGGACCGGGAACGCCGCGCCCCAGACATCGGGATCGTTTTCGAACGTGTGCGGCGCGATCTCGTCCAGCACCTGCGCATCGATGCCGATGTCGGCGACGCGCACGCGGCCGCAATGCATGCGCCCGGGCAGCAGCAGATGCGCCGGCTTCTTGCGGAAGAAGGTGATGGTCTCGGTGGCATTCACCGCCGCCCCCATGACTGCCGCGCTGGTGCCGTTGATGCCGCTCGGCAAATCGACCGCCAGCACCGGGGCACCGTTGGCGTTGATCGCCTCGATCATGGCGCGCGCCTCGCCCTCGATGGAACGGCTGAGGCCGGCGCCGAACAGCGCGTCGATGATCAGCGCCGGTCTGCCGATCGCCTGCGGGTTGAACGGCAGCACCGGGTGCTTCCAGCCGCGCGCGGCGGAGGCGGCATCGCCCTGGAGCTGGTCGCGCTCGCACATCAGGATCACCGAGACCTCGCGCCCCTGCGCGGCGAGCTCGGCGGCGGCGACGAAACCGTCCCCGCCATTATTGCCGGGGCCGGCCACGATCAGGATCGGCCCCTCCTCCACCAAGCCCTGGGCGGCCTCGGCGACCGCCTGGCCGGCGCTGAGCATCAGCTTGAAACCGGGCGTGCCGGCCGCGATGGCGAGCTGGTCGGCGCGCTGCATTTCGGCGTTGGTCAGAACTTCCATGCCACTTCCTAGTACAAACGCCTCTTGAACAGGCATCCTTGGCGCCGATCCGGCGGCGGGAACGTCGATCTGCACACATATTGAACCGTTTGCCTATTTGGTAGCCTTCGGTATTTTGTGCAGGTCGGCACCATCACTCAGAGAGCTCATTAAAAGGCTGATAACGCTCCGATAATCAGGGCATTTGCAACTTGGCATAGACCCTGCTTTCGAGGAAGCCGCTTCGGTTCGTCGTGCTCACTGGCATCTTTAGGGTGTGGCCGGCCGTTGGTGCCGGACTGGTCAGGGATCCCGGCATAGAGAAGACAAGATCGTGCGTTGAGAAATGCGCGTCTGACGAAGACGTTGCTATTGGATCGAAAGGCCGGGAGTCGCGCAGTGAAGAAAATCGAAGCCATCATCAAGCCATTCAAGCTCGACGAGGTGAAGGAAGCGCTTCAGGAAGTCGGTCTCCAGGGCATCACCGTCACCGAGGCCAAGGGCTTTGGCCGGCAGAAGGGTCATGCCGAACTTTACCGCGGCGCAGAATACATCGTCGACTTCCTGCCGAAGGTCAAAATCGAGATCGTGATCGGCGACGATCTGGTCGAGCGCGCCATCGACGCGATCCGCCGCGCCGCGCAGACCGGCCGCATCGGCGACGGCAAGATTTTCGTCTCAAACATCGAAGAGGCGATCCGCATCCGAACTGGCGAATCCGGGCTGGACGCTATCTGAGCCGGGTGCTATCCCGCATTTTGCGACACTCCGACAAGAAATAAGGCTGCTTCGGCGGCCTGATTTCGTTTGTGCGGTCGCGCGCGAACTCGCCAAAAGCGAGAACAATCTTGCTCACCTGGAAACCGACCCGCAGAGCCATAAGGGGTATGCATGAAGACCGCCAAAGACGTCCTGAAATCGATCAAGGACAACGACGTGAAGTACGTCGACCTGCGCTTCACCGATCCGCGCGGCAAGTGGCAGCACGTCACGTTCGACGTCAGCATGATCGATGAAGACATCTTCGCCGAAGGGACGATGTTCGACGGCTCCTCGATCGCCGGCTGGAAGGCGATCAACGAGTCCGACATGTGCCTGATGCCCGATCCGGTGACCGCGACGATCGACCCGTTCTTCGCCGAGACCACCATGGTCATCACCTGCGACGTGCTCGAGCCGACCACCGGCGAGCCCTACAATCGCGACCCCCGCGGCATCGCCAAGAAGGCGGAAGCCATGGTGAAGTCGATGGGCGTGGGCGACAGCGTGTTCGTCGGCCCCGAGGCCGAGTTCTTCGTGTTCGACGACGTGCGCTTCTCCTCCACCCCCTACAACACCGGTTTCCGCCTCGACTCCTCGGAGCTGCCGACCAACTCCGACACCGAATATGAAGGCGGCAATCTCGGCCACCGCGTCCGAACCAAGGGCGGCTATTTCCCGGTTCCGCCGCAGGACTCCGTGCAGGACATGCGCTCGGAGATGCTGGGCGCCATGGCCAAGATGGGCGTCAAGGTCGAGAAGCATCACCACGAGGTCGCTTCCGCCCAGCACGAGCTCGGCATGAAGTTCGACACGCTGACGCTGATGGCCGACCACATCCAGATCTACAAGTACTGCATCCACCAGGTCGCGCACATCTACGGCAAGACCGCCACCTTCATGCCGAAGCCGGTCTACGGCGACAACGGCTCGGGCATGCACGTGCACCAGTCGATCTGGAAGGACGGCAAGCCGGTGTTCGCCGGCAACAAGTACGCCGACCTGTCGGAGACCTGCCTCCACTATATCGGCGGCATCATCAAGCATGCCAAGGCGATCAACGCCTTCACCAACCCGTCGACCAACTCCTACAAGCGTCTGGTCCCGGGCTATGAGGCCCCCGTGCTGCTCGCCTATTCCGCGCGCAACCGCTCGGCCTCCTGCCGCATCCCCTACACCGCTTCGCCGAAGGCCAAGCGCGTCGAGGTGCGCTTCCCCGATCCGCTCGCCAATCCCTATCTCGGCTTCGCCGCGATGCTGATGGCCGGCCTCGACGGTATCAAGAACAAGATCGATCCGGGTCCGGCGATGGACAAGGACCTCTACGATTTGCCGAAGGAAGAGCTGAAGCAGATCCCGACCGTGTGCGGCTCGCTTCGCGAGGCGCTCGAAAACCTCGACAAGGACCGCGGCTTCCTCAAGGCCGGCGGCGTGTTCGACGACGACTTCATCGATGCCTATATCGAGCTGAAGATGACCGAGGTCGAGCGCTTCGAGATGACCCCGCACCCGGTCGAGTTCGACATGTACTATTCGGGCTGATCGGCCCGCACAGGACGAGATAGGCAAAAGGCGCTTCCGGAAAGGAGGCGCCTTTTCGTTTGAGGAGTCTCGACCGCTACCACGTCGCCGTGAACGCCCGCTGCAGCTCGGCCGGAGCCGTGACACCGCTCGCGATCAGCACCTCGCCGCTTTCTGTTACGGGTTGTTAGGTCGTGGCATCAAATGGTCGAGCAGGCCGGTGGGAAGCGGAAACACCACGGTCGACGAGCGCTCGCCGGCGATGTCGTGCAGAGCCGCGAAGTAACGCAGCTGCATTGCCTGAGGCTCCTGCGCCAGGATCCGGCCGGCTTCGACGAGCTTTTCGGCGGCCTGCTGCTCGCCCATCGCATTGATCACCTTGGCCCGCCGCAAGCGCTCCGCCTCAGCCTGTTTGGCGATCGCGCGAACCATGGTTTCGTTGATATCGACGTCCTTGATCTCTATGCCGGTGACCTTGATGCCCCAGACGTCAGTCTGCTTGTCGAGTATCTCCTGGATATCGGCGTTCAACCTGTCGCGCTCGGCAAGCATCTCGTCGAGCTCATGCTTGCCGAGCACCGAACGCAGCGTGGTCTGGGCGAGCTGGCTGGTCGCCGCCATGTAGTCGCCGACCTTGATGATGGCGCGCTCGGGGTCGACGATGCGGAAGTACAGGACGGCGTTGACCTTGACGGAGACGTTGTCCCGCGAAATCACGTCCTGCGGCGGCACTACCTGCACCATCACCCGCAGATCGACCTTGACGAGTTGCTGCACGATCGGGATGAGGAGGATGAGGCCCGGGCCCTTCACACCGGTAAAGCGGCCGAGCGTGAAGACGACGCCGCGCTCGTATTCGCGCAGGATTCGAATAGCCTGGGATAGAAACACGATGACAAGCAGCGCAAGCGCCGCATACGTCAGATATTCCAGCATCATGATGTACCTCCCTCGCCTGTCCGGGCGGGTGTGCGGCGTATCAGCAGCGTCAGGTCGACGACATTGGCGACCTCCACCGTCTCTCCGGGCTTGAAGGTTTCGGCGCCCCGCGCCTGCCAGCGCTCACCATGGGCGAAGACATGACCTTCGTTCCCGTTCCAGTCGAGAACCTCGGCGGGCAAGCCGCGCATGGCCTGTGCGCCGACCAGCGCAGGAGCTTTGCGGACGCGCCGAAGCGAACCAAGCACGATCAGAGCAAAGCCGCTGAACACGACCGCAGTCGTGCCGATCACCCACCACGACAATTGGTACCCAGGCGCCTCGCTCCTGAAAAGCATCATTGCTCCGAGCACGAAAGCGATGATCCCGCCGAAGCCGACCACCACGGTCGGGTTGAAGGCTTCGACCGTGAGAAGCACGAGTCCCACCAGCATCAGGGCGAGGCCGGCATAGTTGATCGGCAGCAAATTGAGCGCATAGAGGCCGATCAGCAGGCAGATCGCGCCGACGACTCCCGGGGCGACGGCTCCGGGAGACATGAACTCGAAGAGCAGGCCGTAGATGCCGACCATCAGGAGAATGAACGCCACGTTCGGGTCGGTGATGACCGCCAGGAACCGGGATACCCGTCCGGGCTCGATGGCTTCGACAACGGCGTCCTTTGTTGCGAGGCGTTGCGTCCTGCCGCCTGCGAGCTCCACCACACGGCCATCAGCCTGCCGCAGCAATTCAGCCTGATCGCGCGCGACGAGATCAATGGCATGTGCCTCCAGCGCGCCGTTGGCAGAGAGTGTTGCAGCCTCGCGGACCGCCTTCTCTGCCCAGTCCACATTGCGGTTGCGCAGCTCGGCGAGGCTTCGGATGAAGGCGACGGCATCGTTCGTGGCCTTCGCCGTCATCGCGTCCTTCGGCCCATCCTTCTTGTCTTTGCCATCCTTGTCGGGTGTGCCGCTCGGCAGGCCCGGAAGCGGCCCGCCAATCTGGACCGGCGTCGCCGCACCGATGTTGGTGCCTGGTGCCATCGCCGCGATGTGGGTCGCATAAAGGATATAGGTCCCCGCACTCGCCGCGTGGGCGCCGGAGGGAGCGACGTAGCCAATGACAGGGATGGGCGAGGCGAGCACATCCGCGATGATCTCGCGCATGCTGGAATTGAGGCCGCCGGGCGTGTTCATCCTCAGAAGCACGACCTCGGCGCGCCGTTCGCTCGCCGTGGCCAAAGCCTCCCGCACGTAGCTGGCTGACGCCGGGCCAATCGCCCCGTCGATCGAAACAACGAGGGCTACACGTCCGCTCTCCTCCGCTGAGCTGGGAAGGAGGCAGCAGATCAAAGCCACGACGGTGATCGCCGCAACGAGGGCCGCCTTCATGGTCTGCACGGCAAGGGCTCCCTTGCAGAGCATATGGTACTCTTCTCATGAACCTCAATGCTGCGCGTGGAGATCAACGTTGCGATTGTGCAACGCAATGGGAATGCCCATGCAGGATTGCCGACGCGCTCGGCCTCAGCGAACGTACGCTGAGCCGAAAATTCCAAGAGCTCACGCACGAGCCGCCGCAATCCTTCATCATGCGTCGCCGTGTCGAGCACGCGCGCACGCTGCTGGAATCGGCGACGCAGGCGATCAAGACCATTGCGCGCGCTGCCGGCTATGAGGATGAGAGCAGCTTTCGCAAAGGCTTTCCGCAAGCTGACACTGATGTCACCGCAAGCCTATCGTGCGCGACGGATGGAGCGGGCGGTGTGAGGCGCCGGTGGCATGGCCGATGCACACAGCTGGGCGCGGCGCTTCGCTGGGCACAGCGGGCTGAGGCTAGACGCTGCCTGAGCGCATCGACGATTCAACGCCGAGGAATAGACCTTGCACCGCGGGGCCGTCTGCGTTCGTTCTCCATCTGACTCCAGTTCGTTCTCAAAGAACAAATCAGAGCCGCAAAAATCTCATCGGAGCAATTCCTACCGATTGGTTTATCTGGCCCCAGATTTGGAATGCGCATCGCGCGGCGTTGTCACTTGTCCGGAAAGCTGACGCCAATCTCAGTCACCACGGGCGCCCATTTCACCAGTGTCGCATTGTCCGAGGCGATCTTCACGCCATCACCGGAGAGCGACCTCGCCGTTGTCACTGTGACGCTCAGCTTCATCGCAACGCAATCCGGTTTCGAAAAACGAACCGGAGGTTAGCGCGCGTGGAGAATCCAGCACAACTCGAAAGAGGCATTCCCCGGAAAACCAGCGGTCGCGGCTCAGCTCTCGCTTGCTGCGATAGCGAGACTACACCCGAGACGCCTCGCAGCGTTTGCCGCCTACGCCGCCGCCTTCTGCCGTCGCACCAGCGCCTCGCCGAAGGCCTCGAACAGCTTCCGGTTGATCGGATTGTGCTGCGGGTCGTACTCCGCGTGCCATTGCACACCAAGGGCAAAGCTCGGGGCTTCCGCGATGCGGATCGCCTCGATGGTGCCGTCCTCGGCGATGCCTTCGATCAGCACGCGCTTGCCGGGATCGAGGATGCCCTGTCCGTGCAGCGAATTGACCCGGATCTTTTCGCAACCGAGTATCGTCGCGAAGGCGCCGCCGGGGGTCAGGTCGACGTCGTGACGGTCGGCGAACACCACGGTCGGATCGGGATGGATCTCGCCGTTCTCGAGCCTGGGCATGCGATGGTTCATGCGGCCGGGGATCTCGCGGATCTCGGGATGCAGCGAGCCGCCGAAGGCGACGTTCATCTCCTGCAGGCCGCGGCAGATGCCGAACAGCGGAATGCCGCGGGCGACACAGGCGACCGAAAGGGCCAGCGCGACCTCGTCGCGGTGGATGTCGTAGGGCTCGTGCTTCTCGCAGGGATCGACGTTGAAGCGGGTCGGGTGAACGTTGGCCCTAGCCCCGGTCAGGATGATGCCGTCCACGGTATCGAGCAGCGCCGGGATATCGGTGATGTCGGGCGAGCCCGCGAACATCAGCGGCAAGCCGCCGGAGACTTCGGCCACGGCGCGCAGGTTTCGCTCGCCAACCATCTGGACCTGAAATCGATTTTCGACGCGATAGGAATTCCCGATCACGCCGACGACCGGCTTTCTCATCTGTCGTTCCGCGCCTCCCGATAAGAAGATTCTGCAAACATGCCCCCCCGATGGAACAAATTCAACAGAAGGGATCGCGGGACGGCAATGCTATTTTCGCGCAAATGCCTCCCGGGCTTCCATCCCGGCCGCCACGGGCAGACCGGCGGCCTTCAGCGCAATTGCCGCTGTCTCGCCCGGCGCGGCCAGCCAGGGAAGCTTGCCCTCGATTCCGCGCGTCACGGGCTCCCCGAGCGCGCCTCCGAAATCGATCGGCCAGAACCCGTTGGGCACCACCTCGGCGGAGAAGCCGCGGATCGCATGGCCCTCGCCCAGGATTGCCTCTGCATGGTCGCTGTCGACAAGGCGCGCGGTGTTGGGATCCCTAAGATCGGCAAAGCTCACGAGCACGGGGATGAGCTCCCCTTGCACCGGGACAATGCCGGTCTGCCGGTTCATGTCCTTGAACGACACCTGGCTGCCGCGCGCGGCGCCATAGGCGCGGAGCGCCACATAGTTGATGTCGTCGAGGTCGAGCTTGGCGCCCTGCCGATGGGCCAGCAAGACCACGATGTTCTTGCCTTGGCCGAGATCGACGAACACAGCCTCCCCGCGCATCGTGGTGCGGCCGGCGCGGTTATAGTTGCGATCGGGCACGACAGCCAGAATGCCCGACCCGGTCTTGATCCCGGCTGGCGTCGTCACCTCGACCGTCAGGCGGTATTTGTGGTCCGGCCGGTTGATCCGGATCTGGTCGCCACCGACGAGCAAAGCCAAAAGCCCGAGCAGACCGGCCCACTTGCTGATAGTGCCCAAGCGCCCCTCACGTCTGTTTCCTCACCGCTCTGCACCGTTCGCGCGGCAGCGTCAAACGGGCGCGTTGCCGCTCTTGATCGGAAGCGCGTTTATCGAAAGAGTGCCCCAATTGCAGCCACCAAAGACAGGATACGATGTGACCTTCGCAGATGAACGACCCCGCTTCCGTGCCGACCTCGCGCGGGATCAGGCCTGGGCGATCGCAGTCGGCGGCATCGGCGTCGTGCTGTTCACCGCACTCCTCGCCTTCACCTGGTATTTTGCGACCACCCTGCTGCTGATCTTCACCGGCATGCTGCTCGGGCTCGGCCTCAACGCGCTGGTCAATGCGCTCGGTCGCCGGGTCCACCTGCCTCACACAATGCGGCTTGCAATCGTCTGCGTCACGCTCGCTCTGCTGCTCGCGGGCGTGGCCTATCTTGGCGGTGCCACCATTGCCGAACAGGCCTCGCTGCTGAGCAAGACCATCAAGTCGCAGATCACCAATGTCAGGTCCTTCCTCGAGAACCACGGCATCGACACCAGCTTCTTCGATCTCGGCAACGCTGCGCCGGACTCCGCGACCAACGCGTCCTCGGAGGCGACGCCCGCGCCGGCAACGCCTTCGCGCGCTCCCCTGCCTAGCGCCGGCGCGCTCGCCTCCAGCGGCGGCGCGATCGTGAGCCAGACCCTCAAGCTGCTGCTCGGCACCATTCACGGCGTAGGCAACATCTTCATCGTGCTGTTCCTGGGCCTTGCCTTCGCCGCCCAGCCCGCCGTCTATCATGACGGCCTGCTGTTCCTGGCACCGGCGCGGCACCGTACCCGTGTCGCCCTCGTCATCGACCGTATAGCGGAGACGCTGGAGCGCTGGCTGATCGCCCAAATCATCGTCATGATCGCGGTCGGTGCAGTGACCTGGATCGGACTTGCCGTCATCGGCATTCCCGGGGCGTTCATCTTAGGGATTCAGGCGGGCCTGCTCGCCTTCATCCCGACCGTCGGAGCCATCATCGCCGGCGTCGTCGTGGTGCTGGCGAGCCTCGCCTCGGGATGGATCCCGGCCTTGTCGGCGTTTCTGCTCTTCATGGGCGTGCACGCCATGGAAAGCTACGTGCTGACGCCGATCCTGCAGCGGCAGGCGCTCGACATCCCGCCGGCCACGCTGTTCGCGTTCCAGATCCTGCTCGGCGTCGTGTTCGGAATCTGGGGCCTCGCGCTGGCGCTTCCGCTGGTCGCCATCGCCAAGGTCATGATCGACCATGTCAAGACGTATGAGGCGCCGCCTCTGGCGGAGGCGGCCTGACACTCATGCCGTGGTCAGCACGGTCTCGGTGTGCTCGACCTCGGGGGGCGCGGCAAAATACTGGCCGACCAGGCCGCGCCATTCCGTGAAATTCTCCGAGCCGCGGAAGTCCACGGTGTGGTTCTCCAGCGTCGCCCATTTCACCATCAGCCGGTAACGCTGCGGCTTCTCGATCGACTTGTGCAGCTCGAAGCCGTGAAAGCCCTTGGAGCGGCCGAAAGCGGCCTTGGCCTTGGCGACGGCCGCCTCAAAATCCTTCTCGCTGCCCGGCTTGACGTCGATTTGCGCGATCTCGGTGATCATCGGCTTTCCACCCTGTTTGTTCGATGCCCGTGTCTAGCGTAGCCGGCTCCAAAGAAAAAGGCGCCGGAACGGCGCCCTGCCCGGCCAAATTGTGGGTGCGTCAGGCAAACAGCAGAACGGTGCCGGTCACGATCAGCGCACAACCCGCGAACAGCACGAACGGCCAGTAGCTACGGTGCTGCGTGTAGCGTCCTTGCGCGCGCCGCTCGGTGATCAGCGCGCTTTCGTATTCGTCCGCGGTCGAGAACAGACAGGCGAAACGCCGCGGGCCGAGGCGGCTTCGGCTTCGAGCGACATCAGGGCGGCTTGCGGATTCTGCCGACGGATCGATTCCATGACCACGATGGCAGGGATCGAATGGTAAACAGAGATTTACCGCAAGCCCGCCCTGCATTCTCACGCGGTGGCCGGACGCGCCTGCGATGCGCCGATCCGCGCCGCGCTCTGGCGGCGCCAATTCTCCAGCGACAGTGGCAGCTCCTCGGCCGCCTCGACGCGGTTGCGGCCGCTGCGCTTGGCCTGGTAGAGCGCGGTGTCGGCCGAGGCCAGCAGCACCTCCAGCTCAGTGCCGGCCGGACCGCCGGCGACGCCGATGCTGACAGTGGTATCGACCGGGCCTTCGTCGACCACGACGCCGGAGGTCTCGAACGCCTCGCGCACCCGCTCGGCGACCAGCACGCCCTCCTCCAGCGCGCACGGCAACAGCGCGGCGAACTCCTCGCCGCCGATGCGGCCCGAAAGATCGGAGATGCGCAGGTTGCTGACCACGACCGTGGAGAACAGTTTCAGCATCTCGTCGCCGGCGGGATGGCCGAAGCGGTCGTTGATCGACTTGAAGTGGTCGATGTCGAAGATCATCACGGTCACCGGCCGCCCGGCCTTGGCCTCGCGCTCGATCACGCGCGCACAGGCCTCCGAGAAGCCGCGGCGGTTGAGCATGCCGGTCAAAGGATCGGTCGATGCCGCAGTCCGGTGCGCGGTGACGGTGCGTTCCGACACCAGCATGAAGATCACGAACACGGTCCCGACGGCATAGAGTATGAGCTCGACCGCGAACACGGTGACCCAGATGCTCGAGGAGAAGCCGGCATCATGCGGGCGCAGGAAGCTGCCGATCAGGATCGGCAGCATCAACACGCAGCCGTGCATCACCGGCATCACGAGGGCCGGCCAGCGCCGTTGCACGCTCTTGCGCCGTTCGGTCCAGAGCTCGCTCGCAGTCAGCGCCGCGTACACCGAGACGATGCCGGCACCGACGAGCATGCGCAGCATCGATGCCGCGGGATCGAGCAGCGTCGCAGCGGCGACCCAGGCGAGCGCGCCGAGCACGAGCCCCGGCCAGTTCGGCTTGCGGCCGTGGAAGACGCGCGCCGCGTTCCAAACCATGCCGCAGGCGACGAAACCGACGGCGTTCAGTGCGAGATAAATGTGCGGCCCCAGCCTGTCGCCCGCCGCGGTCCATAGCGCGACGGAGGCGGCACCGAGCAGATAGGCGGTGCCCCACCATTTCAGCGCCGGGCTGTTCTCCTGCTTTCCGAAAAACACCATCATGGCGCCGAGCAATGCGGCGACCATGGTGGCGACCAAATAGAGCGTGATGCTATCGAGCGACATCATGTCGGCCCCCTTTAGAAAATAGCAGTTACGCGATCGGCCCAGCCGATTTGCGCGCCCTTCCGAAAGCGACGCTAGGTCTCGCGGGTTCCATTCAGGTTTTCGCCGGTCCCTAAGTTTTCGGGAAACACGCCATCAATTTGCGTACAAACGAACAACAAAAAGGGCGCTGAAATCAGCGCCCTTTTGCATCTCATTGAAGCCGCTTTCGCGGCGAATGCGACAGAAGCGATTAACGCTTCGAGAACTGGAAGGAGCGGCGGGCCTTGGCCTTGCCGTACTTCTTGCGCTCGACCACGCGCGAATCGCGGGTGAGGAAGCCGCCCTTCTTGAGCACGGAGCGCAGCTCCGGCTCGAAATAGGTGAGCGCCTTGGAGATGCCGTGACGGACCGCGCCGGCCTGGCCGGACAGACCGCCGCCGGCGACGGTGCAGATCACGTCGTACTGGCCCGAACGCTGGGCCACCGAGAACGGCTGCTCGATCATCATGCGCAGCACGGGACGGGCGAAATAGACCTCGACCTCGCGCGAGTTGACGGTGACCTTGCCGGCGCCCGGCTTGATCCAGACGCGGGCGACCGCGTCCTTGCGCTTGCCGGTCGCATAGGCGCGGTTGTACTTGTCGACCTTCTTCTCGTGCTTGGGCGCCTCGGGCGCGGCAGCCGTCTTGAGCTGCGAGAGCTGGTCGAGCGACTGAATGGATTCGGCCATGTTATGCGGCCCTCGTGTTCTTGCGGTTCAACTTGGCGATGTCGATCTTCTCGGGCTGCTGCGCCTCGTGCGGATGATCAGCCCCGCCGTAGACGCGGAGGTTGCCCATCTGGACGCGACCGAGCGGACCACGCGGGATCATGCGCTCGACGGCCTTCTCGAGCACGCGCTCGGGATGACGGCCCTCGAGGATCTGGCGCGCGGTGCGCTCCTTGACGTGGCCGACATAGCCGGTGTGCTTGTAGTAGGTCTTCTGCTCGCGCTTGCGACCGGTGAGGACCGCATGCTGCGCATTGATGATGATGACGTTGTCGCCGCAATCGACGTGCGGGGTGTAGGTCGGGAGGTGCTTGCCGCGCAGGCGCATGGCGACGATGGTGGCGAGACGGCCGACGACCAGACCCTTGGCGTCGATCAGCACCCACTTCTTCGTCACCTCAGCCGGCTTTGCCGAAAAGGTTTTCATGTCGGAGTTTCCGTGGACGGGAGATATCGGCGCGAACACCGCACCGGACTGCGCGGGTTTCTAGAGAAGAGCGGCGCAACGGTCAATGCCTCAAAGTGCAAATTAGCGACGGAAATTCAATGGCTTAAAAATAAGGTGTGATATTACCTGCAAAAAGCTCAAACGTTTGGAATGGAATAGGTCGAGGTGACATGGGCGATCGGATCCGCTGACGTGCCCGACAAGAGGTTCACCTCCCCGACCGCAAGGCGCTTGCCGAGCTTGAGCAGCCGGGCCTCGGCCAGCACATCCTGCCCGGGCTGGCCCTTGCGCAGGAAGTTGATGTTGAGATTGGTGGTGACGGCGAGCCCGATCGGCCCGATCGCGGACAGCAGCACCACGTACATCGCGAAATCCGCGAGCGCCATCAGCGTCGGGCCGGACACGGTTCCGCCCGGCCGCAGCATCCGTTCGCTGTAGCGCTGGCGCAAGAGGCTGGTCTGGCCGTCCGCGCTCTCGATCGTGATGTCGTCACCGCTGAAGGCCTGGGGAAACTCGTCACGGAGGAACTGCTCCAACTCCGCCACGCTCATTTTCGCTAACGCCATGCCGTCCCCACCCTCGCTTCGCCTGCCCTGTTACATTAAGTTATCGGTGTCATCCAATTGCAATCATTTAGCGGAAATCGCGTCAATGTCCGTCCAGGTCGCCCGCGCCCCCTCCCCGCAACCGCCGATCCTGCTGCGCGAGATCGTCGGCAGCGTCGCCGTGCTCACGCTGAACCGACCAGCCGCGCGCAACAGCCTTTCGGAGGCGATGATCGGACAGCTGCATGCGAGCCTCAATGCGATCGCGGAGCACAAGCACATCCGTGCGGTCGTTATCGCAGCCAACGGCCCCGCTTTTTCCGCCGGCCACGACCTGAAGGAACTGACCGCGCGCCGCACCGATCCGGATGGCGGCCGGGCTTATTTTGCGCAGATCATGACGGCGTGCAGTGCCATGATGCAGGCGATCGTGCGCCTGCCCAAGCCCGTGGTCGCTGCCGTCCAAGGCATCGCCACCGCGGCGGGCTGCCAGCTCGTGGCAAGCTGCGATCTGGCGATCGCATCGGAGGCGGCGAAGTTCGCCACACCCGGTGTCGACATCGGCCTGTTCTGCTCGACGCCGATGGTGGCGCTGTCGCGTAACGTGCCGCGCAAGCAGGCCATGGAGATGCTGCTGACGGGCGAGCCTGTCACGGCCGACCGCGCCCGCGAAATCGGGCTCGTCAACCGCGTGGTGCCTGCCGGCACCGAACTCGGCGCCGCGATCGAGCTCGCGCAACAGGTCGCGTTGAAATCCGCCTACACGATCAAGCTCGGCAAGGAGGCGTTCTACCGCCAGGCCGAGATGAGCCTTGCGGATGCCTATCGTTATGCCGCAGAGGTGATGACCAAGAACATGATGGCGCGCGATGCCGAGGAAGGCATCGGCGCCTTCATCGAGAAGCGCGCGCCAACATGGCGGGATGAGTAAGAAGAACGACACATGAACCACGACGCCTATCCCGACAATTACATCCGCGGCATCCTCAACAGCGTGAAATCGATCGCGATGGTCGGCGCCTCGCCGGTCAATGTGCGGCCGAGCTATTTCGCGTTCAAATACCTCGCGCAGCGCGGCTACGACATGATCCCGGTCAATCCCGGCCATGTCGGCAAGGAGCTGCTCGGCAAGCCGTTCGTCGCGTCCCTGTCGGACATCGGCCGTCCCGTCGACATGATCGACATCTTTCGCAACTCCAGCCACATCATGCCCGTGGTCGAGGAGGCGCTCACGCTCGACCCGTTGCCGAAGGTGATCTGGATGCAGCTCGGCGCGCGCGACGACGTCGCGGCGGCGAAAGCGGAATCAGTCGGTATCAAGGTGGTCATGAACCGTTGCCCGAAGATCGAATATGGCCGCCTGTCGTCCGAAATCTCCTGGATGGGCGTGAATTCGCGCACGCTCAGCTCCAAGCGCGCGCCGGTGCCGACGCAGGGCATGCGACTATCCCTCAATCGGATGAGTGTCGGCGGTGGCAACACCGCCGCATCGGATCGCGCTGCAAAAAACAAGAGCGAGCAAAGCTGACGCAAGCGCGAAGGTTTCGTTTCGCGAACGCGACAATGCGTAGCACGATCATTCCGATGTGAAGCCGCGCCTTGACGTCGGACACCGCGCCGATCAGCATGCCGCGCGATTTTCAGGCCACAAGAACAGGACGCCCTCAATGAGCGATCGCCTTCCGGGATTTTCAACGCTTGCCGTGCATGCCGGTGCACAGCCCGACCCCACCACCGGCGCGCGCGCGACTCCGATTTATCAAACGACCTCTTTCGTCTTCAACGACGCCGACCACGCCGCTTCGCTGTTCGGACTGCAGGCGTTCGGCAACATCTATACCCGCATCGGCAATCCCACCAATGCGGTGCTGGAAGAACGCGTCGCCGCGCTCGAAGGCGGCACCGCCGCACTCGCAGTGGCTTCCGGCCATGCCGCGCAAGTCGTGGTGCTGCAGCAGCTGCTGCAACCCGGCGACGAGTTCATCGCCGCGCGAAAACTCTATGGCGGCTCGATCAACCAGTTCACGCACGCCTTCAAGAGCTTCGGCTGGAACGTGGTGTGGGCCGATCCCGACGACATCGCAAGCTTCGAGCGCGCGGTGACGCCGCGCACCAAGGCGATCTTCATCGAGTCCATCGCCAACCCCGCCGGCAGCATCACCGACATCGAGGCGATCTCGACCGTGGCACGCAAGGCGGGCGTGCCGCTGATCGTCGACAACACGCTGGCCTCGCCCTATTTGATCCGCCCGATCGACCACGGCGCCGACATCGTCGTGCACTCGCTGACCAAGTTTTTGGGCGGCCACGGCAACTCGCTCGGCGGCATCATCGTCGATGCCGGCACCTTCGACTGGTCCACGGGGGGCAAATATCCGATGCTGTCGGAGCCGCGCCCCGAATATCACGGCATCCGCCTGCAGGAGACCTTCGGCAATTTCGCCTTCGCGATCGCCTGCCGCGTGCTCGGCCTGCGCGATCTCGGACCGGCGCTGTCGCCGTTCAACGCCTTCATGATCCTGACCGGCATCGAGACGCTGCCGCTGCGCATGCAGAAGCACTGCGACAATGCCAAGGCCATTGCCGAATACCTCGCGGGACATCCGGCGGTGGCGTCGGTGAGCTACGCCGGCCTGCCGAACGACAAGTACAACCAGCTCGCGCGCAAATACGCGCCGCGGGGCGCCGGCGCGGTGTTCACCTTCAGCCTGAAGGGTGGCTATGACGCCGGCGTCAGCCTGGTGTCGAAGCTGCAGCTGTTCTCGCACCTCGCCAATGTCGGCGACACCCGCTCGCTGGTGATCCATCCGGCCTCGACCACGCACAGCCAGCTTGACGACGCCGCCAAGATCAAGTCCGGCGCCGGCCCCGACGTGGTCCGGCTCTCGATCGGTATCGAGGACAAGGAAGACCTGATCGCGGATCTGGAACAGGCGCTGGGGGCGTAGCGCCCCGGAACGACGGCGGCCGTTTGGCCGCCGTCGGTTAACCCTCATTAACCATATCTGCCCCATACATCGTGCTTGGATCGCCCCTTTGATTCGGAGCCGACGATGCTGCGCTGGATGGTACCTGCCCTTGCGGCGATGCTGACGGTCTCAGCTGCCGTTGCCGCCGATCTGCCGGCGACGCCGAAGCGGCGCGCGGCCGTGCCGCAGGACCCGCCACAGGTCTATGTCGAGACCGATCCGGATGCGCTGATCTCGCCGGCCTATGGCATCGGCAGCTACATCCGCAACCTGCCGGGCACGCCGCTGCTGCCGGGCTCGCACACCCTGCCCGGCTATTACGGCCGCCCCTGGAGCTATGATTATCAAGGCGCCTATTACGGCGGGAAGCAGGTCGATTATTTCTGGCGCCTGCCCTATGCGTGCGGCGTCTACGGCTATTGCTGATCAGCCGGGCTGATGGTGATCAGCCGGGCTGACCCACCGGAACCGCGCGCGGCTGCGCGTGCGCAGACTGCCGTGACGCCAGCCGCTCCACCTGCATCACTGCCAGCGTCAACACCACGATCGCAACCGCCTGGTGCGTCAGCGCGAGACCGATCGGCACCTGGTTGAGCAGCGTGAGGATGCCGAGCACGGCTTGCACGCTCACCGCCGCGAACAGCCACAACGCGCCGCTGGCAGCCGCGCCTGCACGCGAGCGCACCGCGTCGATCGCATGCAGCAGCGCCAGCACGAACAGCGCATACGCAGTCATGCGGTGCTCGAACTGCACGGTCAGCACATTGTCGAACATGTTGCGCCACCACGGCGTCTCGAACCACAGCCGCTCCGCCGAGGGGATGAGCGCCCCGTCGATCTCAGGCCAGGTGTTGTAGGCCCGCCCGGCGCGCAGGCCCGCGACCAGTGCGCCGAAATAGATCTGCACGAAGGTCACCACGAGCAGCAGTGCGCTGGTGAACCGCAACCTTGCCGGCACGGTGATCTGCGGCCGCTCCTTGAGCCGCCGCACCGTCCAGACGATGCCGGCGAAGATCAGGAGCGCGAGCAGCAGGTGCGTCGCCAGCCGATATTGCGACACCTCGACCCGCTCCGTGAGGCCCGACGCCACCATCCACCAGCCGACCGCCCCCTGGACGCCGCCGAGCGCGAACAGCAGCCACAGCCTGCGCTTCAGCTCACCCGACAATCCGCCGCGCCAGAGGAAGAACAGGAACGGCAAGAGATAGGCGACGCCGATGAAGCGGCCGAGCAGCCGGTGGCTCCATTCCCACCAGAAGATCTCCTTGAACTCGGACAGGCTCATGCCGGCGTTGAGTTCGCGATATTGCGGGATCTTCTTGTAGGCCTCGAACGCATCGGCCCACGCCGCCTCCGACAGCGGCGGAACACTGCCCGTGACCGGTTTCCATTCGACGATCGACAGGCCCGATTCCGTCAGCCGTGTCGCGCCGCCGACCAGCACCATCAGCGCGATCAGCGCGGCCACGCAGATCAGCCACCAGCGCACGGCGCGATGCGGCTCGGATGGTGCGGAAATGGTCGTCATTTCAAGGACAAAACCAAGCCTGTGGCTAAGAGACTTGAACCGGACTGCGTGCCCCTTATAGTCCCCCGCTCCCGCAGCGCAAGTTACGCGAAAGCCGCAAGTCCCCGCCATGACGATCCGCACCCGCAAGTTCCTCGGCGCCATCCTGCTCCTGATGCTGGCCACCGTCTGGTCCCTGCTCGGCATGGCGGCGGCGCAGATGCCGTGGATCGCGGAATCCGGCTGGCGGCAGGCGATCTACTACGTCGTGGTCGGCATGGGCTGGGTGCTGCCGGCAATGCCGATCGTAAGCTGGATGCAGCGACCCGACCGCGTCAAGTCTGGCTCGTAGCGCTCCCGGTCGGCCTCACCGGCGCAAAGGCGACGCCCGACACCAGCACGCGCAACATCCGCAGCGAGCGCACGCGCCCATCCCAGGAGATCCGCGGCAGCGCGCGCAAGTTCGTGCGTCCCTCCGCCTCCACGATGCCCGGGATCGACGAGGCCGCGCTGGCGAAGCCCGCCTGCTCCGCCATCACGACGTGGCTGCGCCGGAACGAAGCGCGGTCGCCGAACGGCAAGGCGAAATGCCTGATCTCGCGCTGGAACGCCGATTCCGCCACGGCCTTGCCCATCGTCATCTCGCGCAGTGCGGCTGCGTCCTTCATGTTGGCCAGGACCGGATAGTTCACCGTTGCGCTGCCGATCGTCACGAGCGGATCGGCGGCGAGCCTGGCGAGGTCTTCCCAATCCATCGACGCCTCGCGCGAGAGCGCGGCGAGGTCGATCCGGTAGCGCGTGCAGAGATCGGCGATCGCGGCCGACACATCCGCCGGCGGCAGCGAGCGCAACCAGCTCTCCAGATACGAGAACAGCGCCTGCTTCCCGGCCTTGTCGGCGACGGTGAAGCGCTGTTCCTTCTCGCCCATCATCAGGCTGATGCGGCTCTCCCGCGCGATCACCTGCTCCAGCCCGAGCCACCAGGCCTCGCCGACACCGTCGGGAAAGGCCGTCGGCACATAGATCGTGAAGGGCACAGCGTGACGCGTCAGCACCGGATAGGCGAAGGTGATGAGATCCTTGGCAGCGCCATCGAAGGTCAGCGCCACGAAGTGCCGCTTCTCCGGCAGCGTCACCGCGCGCCGGCAGACTTCGTCCATGCCGAGGAAATCGTACTTCCACCGCTTCAGCGCGCGGATGGCGCGATCGAGGAATTGCGGCGTGACCTCGTGCTCGCGCAGCGGCTGAAATCCGCGCCGCCGCGGCCGCACGTGCTGGAAGCGCAGAATGGCGCCGGCACCGCGACTGCGCAGCATGGCCTGGCCGGTGAACCAGGCCAGCTCGAGGCGCAGCCGTTCCAGCCATCTGTCGTCGGAAGCCAAAATCCCACCCTTCGCGCGCGCGGCGGTCCGTTCCCTCTGCCAGTGTCATTACCCTTTGTTGACCTTTGTTTGCAAAGGTCGGCCACAGGCCGAAATACGTATTTTCGATTTCTCGACAGGTTTCGCGAATGACCATGGCTGCGGCGATGCAAAGCCGGACGGCAGAAGCGCCAGCGCGGTCGAAAGCGAGCCGTATTGCGCGGGTCGATATCGTCACCGATCTCGCCGAGGCCGAGGCGGTCTGGCGCGGTTTCGAGGCGGGCGGCCATCTCTTCACGCCCTACCAACGCTTCGACCTGCTCGGCCCGTGGCAGCGCCTGGTCGGCGAGCATGAAGGTGCCCGGCCGTTCATCGTGATCGCCCGCGACGCCGATCGCCGGCCGCTCCTGCTGCTGCCGCTCTCGCTGCGCCAGGGCCACGGCATGCGCACCGCCGGCTTCATGGGCGGCAAGCACACGACCTTCAATATGGGCTTGTGGGACGCCGAGTTCGCGGCAGAGGCCGCCAGCGCCGATCTCGATGCACTGCTTGCGCCGCTCGGTGAGCACGTCGACGTGCTCGCGCTGACGCAGCAGCCCGAACGCTGGCACGACCAGCAGAACCCGTTTGCAGCCCTGCCGCGGCAGCGCGCGATCAACGGCTGTCCCCGACTGATGATGGAGCCGGGCGGCCCGCCGGCATCGCGGATCAGCAATTCCCTCCGCCGCCGGCTCAAGAGCAAGGAAAAGAAGCTTCAGTCCCTCGCCGGCTATCGCTATCACCTGGCGACGTCAGACGCAGACATCAGCCGCCTGCTCGACTGGTTCTTCCGCGTCAAGCCGGCGCGGATGACGGAGCAGAAGCTCCCGAACGTCTTCGCCGAACCTGGCGTCGAGCAATTCGTCCGCAGCGCCTGCCTTGCGCCGCGCGGCGAAGGTCATGTCATCGACATCCATGCGCTGGAATGCGACGAAGAGGTGATCGCGATCTTCGCCGGCGTCGCCGACGGCGAGCGCTTCTCGATGATGTTTAACACTTACACGATGTCCGAGCACGCCCGCTACAGCCCCGGCCTGATCCTGATGCGCTACATCATCGACCGCTACGGCGAGCGCGGCTACCGCTCGCTCGACCTCGGCATCGGTTCGGACGATTACAAGCGGATGTTCTGCAAGGACGACGATGAGATCTTCGACAGCTTCGTCCCCCTGACCTCGCGCGGCAAGCTCGCGGCGATGGCGATGTCCTCGCTCAGCCACGGCAAGCGGCTGGTGAAGCAGAACCAGATGCTGTTCGACATGGCCCGGCGGCTGCGGCAGGCGATCGGGTAAGTATTCTCCGCCAGCGAACTGCTCTTACCCTCACCTGGAGGGGGAGGGTCGGCTCACATTGAGCGGAGCGAGATGTGAGACGGGGTGGGGTGACAGTCTCTCCAACTCGAACGCTGCCCGAGTGGAGAGATCAACCCACCCCGCTCGCGCTGCGCGCGATCGACCCTCCCCCTCCAGGGCAGGGCTATCGCATATGACTTGTGACGTCGGCCTGCGCGCACGCCTCGTCCTTCGAGACGGCGCTGACGCGCCTCCTCAGGATGAGGCTAATCAGCGTCAGTGCTCGTTGAAACTGCTGCCGCGCACTCCGCCCTCATCCTGAGGAGCCCGCCCAAAGCGGGCGTCTCGAAGGATGGCCGCCGGGAAAAGCTCTCAAATGCGATAGCCCTGCCCTCCAGGGCAGGGTAATGGGCAGCACCAATGTCACCCAGTCTCACGAATGCCCGGCAGCGACTTCCGCGCCTACGCCGCCACGACGCGTGGGGCTTCCACCGTCGGCTGCACCGGCTTGCTCAGCATCGTCACCGCGCTGAAGCCGACGGCTCTCAGCTGCTCGCACATCTGCGTGCGCGCATCCGGTGCCATCGACGCATCGGGCACCACGACGGCGCGGGCATGCGCCGTCAACAGCTCGGCCGGGAGATCGGAGGCGCTGCCGGCGTCGATCAGCACGTGATCGTAAGCCCGCAGCAGCGCATCGATCGCGAGCGCGACGCGCGGCGATTGCAGCAGGCTGCGGTCGAAGCCGGGACGGCCGGCCATGACCAGATGCAGCCGCGACAGCTTGTCCCGGGTGATGATCTGCGCGAACGAGGCCTCGCCCTGCATCAGCTCGGCAAGGCCCGGAGACTGCGCATCGGCGGAGACTGCGGCAATCGTCGGCGAGGACGCGGCGAGATCGACCACGACGACGCGGGCATCGCGCGCCAGGTTCCGCGCCAGCGTCAGCGTCGACAGCGTGATGGCGTCGCCGGGCGCCGTGCCGAGCACCGTGACCTTCTTGGCCGCGGCGCCCGCGGCACGCAGATCGTCGGCCAGACGTTCGATCTCGGCGAATTCGCCGATGTCCACGTCGGCCGCCATCTCCGGCTGCAGCGGCGCAGGCTCCGCCAACACCGTATCCAGCATTGGTTCGCTGGCCCTGTCGACCGCGGGCTCGATGGCCCGCTGAACGACCAGCCGCTCCTCGCGCACCGGCGCCTGCGCCGGGCTCATTGCCGCGCGCGGCGCGGTCTGGCGCAGCAGCTCGCCGGTGACGACGACACCGGACGAGAGCAGCAGCGTCGCGATCGTCGCGATCAGCACGATCGGCAGCTTCTTCGGATAGGCCGGCGTGTTCGAGACGATGGCGCGCGAGATGATGCGGCCGTCGGTCGGCGCGGTGTCGATGGTCTCGCGGGTGTTGGCCTCGCGGTATTTGGCGAGATACGTCTCGAGCAGGTCGCGCTGCGCCTTGGCCTCCCGCTCCAGCGCGCGGAGCTGGACGTCCTGGCCGTTGGTGGAGGCCGCCTGCTTCTTGAGCTGCTCGAGGCTCACGGTCAGGCCATCGACCCGGCCGCTGGCGATTCGGGCATCGTTCTCGAGCGAGCGCGAGATCTTGGCGGCTTCGTCACGAATCTGATTGTCGAGGTCGCCGAGCTGCGCCTTCAGCTCCTTGATCCGGGGATGATTGCCGAGCAGCGTCGAGGATTGCTCGGCGAGCTGCGCCCGCAGCGTCACCCTCTGCTCCGACAGCCGGCGCATCAATTCGGAGTTCACGACCTCGGATGCCTCGATCGGCTTGCCGCTCTGCAGCATCTCCTTGATCAGCCGTGCCTTGGATTCCGCATCCGCCTTCATCGAACGCGCATTGTTGAGCTGGGTGTTGACCTCGCCCATCTGCTGGTTCGACAGCGTGGTGTTGTTGGTGCCGACGAACAGGCTGGACTTGGAACGGAAGTCCTCGACCCTGGCTTCGGCGTCCGAGACCTTCTTGCGCAAACTCTCGATCTCGCCGGCCAGCCACTGGCTCGCGTTCTTGGCTTGCTCCTGCCGCGCGCTCTGCTGCAGCACGAGATAGCCGTCGGCAATCGAGTTGGCGACGCGTGCGGCGAGATCCGGATCGGCAGACTGGAATTCGACGACGATCACGCGCGACTTGTCGACGGCATAGGCCTGAAGGCGCTCGTAATAGGAATCGAGCACGCGCTCTTCCGGCGTCATCGCGAACGGATCGCGGCCGATGCCGATGAGCGCCGCAAGCGACTTCAGCGGCGAGATGCCCTGCAGGACGGGATCGAATTCGGGGCGCTCGGCGAGCTTGTTCTTCTTGATGATCTCGCGCGCGAGATCGCGCGACAGCACCAGCTGCACCTGGCTGGTGACGGCCTCGGCATCGAGCGCCTGGCGCTCCTCGGTGCGGTCGCTGTTCGGACGCAGGAACACGTTCTCGCGGCCGTCGATCAGGATGCGGGTTTCGGACTTGTAGCGCGGCGTGACGAGATTGACGATGGCGAGCGACGCGACGAGCGCCAGCACCGTCGGCACGACGACCCAGCCGCGCTTGCGCGCCAGGGCCGCACCGAGCGCGTGCAGATCGATGTCGCCGGCTTCGACCTGCGCCGGCTTCGCGATGACGGGCGCAGGCTTCGCTTCGATCTTGGCTTCAACCTTTTCGATCTTGGCTTCACTCTTGGGCGCAGCTTCGCCTTTGGACTTCGCGACGGCCCGCGCGATCACAGCCTTGTCCTTGCCGGCACGCCAGAACGCTAAACGCATCGAACACTCCCGCAGGGCAATGCTGCGACTCTACCTCAACCGGGGCGATTACACTCCATTAAGGTTGCCGCTGGGTTAATCGCGACGACACGCGCCTTGCGTGCGTCGACCCGTCACCGTTTGTTAACCACGAGCCCCCTTAATCCATCTCGATTATTTCGTGAGAATTGTTCGGCAGTCGCCGTCGAGCTGGTTTTGATCATGTCCCCCTCTCCCGACCGGCCGCTTCGCATCCTCCACGCCGTGCGCGCACCGGTCGGCGGCATCTTCCGCCACATTCTCGACGTCGCCAACGGCCAGGTCGACCGCGGCCATCATGTCGGCATCCTCGCCGACAGCCTCACCGGCGGCGAGCGCGCCGACAAGGCGCTGACCGAGCTCGCGCCGCGCTTGAAGCTCGGCGTCCACCGCATGGCGATCCGCCGCGAGCCGTTGCCGGACGACGTCCTGGTATGGCTCCGCATGCGGCGGCTTATCGCCGCGCTCAAGCCCGACGTGATGCACGGGCACGGCGCCAAGGCCGGGGCCTTCATCCGCATGCGGCGACGCTCGGACAAGAGGATTCGCATCTACACCCCGCATGGCGGCTCGCTGCACTATCCACTCAACACCTTCAAGGGCGAGTTCTACGCGCGACTCGAACGCGCGCTGATGGATTCGACGGACCTGTTCCTGTTCGAGAGTGCCTTTGCGCGCGACACCTATCAGCGCATCGTCGGCACGCCCAAGGGCGTGGTGCATTGCGTCTTCAACGGCGTGACGCCGGAGGAATTCGAGCCCGTCGTCACCGCCGAGGATGCGACCGACCTCTGCTATGTCGGCGAGTTCAGGCACATCAAGGGCGCCGACCTGCTGGTCGACGCCGTGGCGCGCCTGCACGAGGGCGGCAAGAAGGTCACGCTCACGCTCGGCGGCGACGGCGAGGAGACGGCTGCGCTGAAGGCACAGGTCGAGCGGCTCGGCCTCGCGAGCGCCATCCGCTTCATCGGTCACGTCAAGGCGCGCTACGGCTTCTCCAAAGGGCGGCTGCTGGTCGTCCCCTCGCGCGGCGATTCCATGCCTTACGTCGTGATCGAGGCTGGCGCCGCGGGCATTCCGATGATCGCCTCCAAGATCGGCGGCATCCCCGAGATCCTGGGCGCCGACAGCCCCGCGCTGTTTGCGCCCAGCGATCCCGAAGCCATGGCGGAGGCGATCGCCGCAGCGCTGGACGATCCGCACACTACCGCGCAGCGCGCGGTCTCCTTGTGCGAGCGCATCTCGGCGCATTTCTCGCAGGCGGCGATGGTCGAAGGCGTGCTTGCCGGCTATCGCGACGCATTTGCCAATCATTAACCATCCTTAAGGCAGCTTTAGAAAATCTTCCGATTTGTTCGATAATCGAACCGCCAGGGGATGCTTGCCCGGGCGCAAGGCCGTGCCGCGGGTTTTGGAATGGACGTGGACGCCCGTGGAACCGCTCAACGCACGCTCGATGTTCGATGCCGCGGCCAGCGCTGCGGCAAAGCCGGCTGACCAGCCCTTTGTGGAGCGCCGCCGCCGGCTCTCGCCTGCGGCGCTCGAAGTCGTCAACCAAAAGGTCGCCCGCGCCTATTCGCCGATCGTGATCGCCGGTTTCGTGCGCCTGGCTGATTTCGCGCTGCTGAGCCTCGTCGGTGTCGCAGTCTATCTCGGCTATGTCATGCCGCTGGCTGAGGCGTTCAGCTGGATCTATCCAGCCGAGGTCATCGCCGTCGCCATCGCCGCCGTGGTCTGCTTCCAGGCCGCCGACATCTACCAGGTGCAGCTGTTCCGTGGTCAGCTCCGGCAGATGACGCGGATGATCTCGTCCTGGTCGTTTGTCTTCCTGCTCTTCATCGGCATCTCCTTTTTCGCCAAATACGGCAGCGAAATTTCGCGGCTGTGGCTGGCCGCCTTCTACTTCCTCGGGCTCGCCGCTCTGATGGCCGAGCGACTTGTGCTGCGCTCGCTGGTCCGCGGCTGGGCGCGCCAGGGCCGGCTCGACCGCCGCACCGTCATCGTCGGCTCCGACAGCAACGGCGAGCAACTGGTCGAGGCGCTGAAGGCGCAGGAGGATTCCGACATCCACGTGCTCGGCGTGTTCGACGACCGCAACGACAGCCGCGCGCTCGACACCTGCGCCGGCGCGCGCAAGCTCGGCAAGGTCGACGACATCGTCGAATTCGCCCGCCGCACCCGCGTCGACCTCGTGCTGTTCGCGCTGCAGATCTCGGCGGAGACCCGCATCCTGGAGATGCTGAAGAAGCTCTGGGTGCTGCCGGTCGACATCCGCCTCTCCGCGCACACCAACAAGCTGCGCTTCCGTCCCCGCTCCTATTCCTATCTCGGCGAGGTGCCGACGCTCGACGTGTTCGAGGCGCCGATCACCGACTGGGACCTGGTGATGAAATGGCTGTTCGACCGTATCGTCGGCAGCCTCGCGTTGCTCGCAGCGCTGCCGGTGATGGGACTGGTTGCGCTCGCCGTCAAGCTCGACAGCCCCGGCCCGGTGCTGTTCCGACAGAAGCGCTTCGGCTTCAACAACGAGCGCATCGACGTCTACAAGTTCCGTTCGATGTACCACCACCAGGCCGACCCCACCGCCTCGAAGGTCGTGACCAAGAACGATCCGCGCGTCACCCGCGTCGGCCGCTTCATCCGCAAGACCAGCCTGGACGAGCTGCCGCAGCTCTTCAACGTGGTGTTTTCAGGCAATCTCTCGCTGGTCGGCCCGCGCCCGCATGCGGTGCAGGGCAAGCTCCAGAGCCGGCTGTTCGACGAAGCCGTGGACGGCTATTTCGCCCGCCACCGCGTCAAGCCGGGCATCACCGGCTGGGCCCAGGTCAACGGCTGGCGCGGCGAGATCGACAACGAAGAGAAGATCCAGAAGCGCGTCGAGTTCGACCTCTATTACATCGAGAACTGGTCGGTGCTGTTCGACCTCGTCATTCTCCTGAAGACGCCGATCTCGCTGCTGACCAAGAACGAGAACGCGTATTGAGTTGATTTTCTCTGTCATGCCCCGCCTTGTGCGCAGTTGCGCACTGGGGCGGGGCATCCAGTACGCCGCAGCGGCAGCTGTCTTGCGCAATGACCGCCGCGGAGTACTGGATCGCCCGGTCAAGCCGGACGATGACGACGTTGTGTGGCGTGCGAGTAGCGTGAGCGTGTGATGGCGTATGCGGCAACAGCCGGTGGAGTGAACGTAGCCGCAACGGACGCGCCCGGCGTGCTGGCGCTGCAGCGCGCGATGGTGTGGCTGGTCGGCGCCTCTGGCGCCATCGTCTTCATCGAGCCGAGCCCCTACGAGATCGCGACGCTGCTCGCGACCGTCACCTTTTTCGCCACCGGCCTGCGCCTGCGGCTCGTGCTGATGCCGCTGCTGTTGATGCTGATCCTGCTCAATGTCGGCTACACCATCAGCGCGATCCCGCTGTTCGAGCAGACGGAGGTGGTGAGCTGGATCGCGACCTCCTGGTACATGGCGGTGACGGTGGTGTTCTTCGCCATGGTCATCTCCGAGGACACCGAGGCCCGGCTCGACATGCTCCGCCGCGGCCTCGTGGTCGGGGCGATGATAGCCTCGCTGCTGGCGATCGCCGGCTACTTCCACCTGGTTCCCGGCGGCAACGACCTCTTGACGCTTTACGGCCGCGCGCGCGGCACGTTCAAGGACCCGAACGTGCTCGGCGCCTTCCTGATCCTGCCGGCGCTGTTCGCGCTTCAGAGCGTGGTCTCCGACAAATTGGCCAAGGCGTTCCGCAACGTCATCGCCTTCGGCATCATGTCGCTGGCGATCCTGCTCGCCTTCTCGCGCGCCGCCTGGGGCGGCCTGGTGCTGACCTCCGCCTTCATGCTGGCGCTGATGGTGCTGACCAGCCGCACCAACGCGCAGCGCTCGCGCATCGTCATCATGGCAATCGTCGCCGCGGTGCTTGGCCTCGCGTTGATCACCGTGCTGCTGTCGTTAGATGCCACCGCCGAGATGTTCAAACAGCGCGCGAGCTTCGACCAGAGCTATGACGAGGGCCGCTTCGGCCGCTTCGGCCGCCACATCCTCGGTGCGGAGATGGCGCTCGACCTGCCGTTCGGCATTGGTCCCCTGCAATTCCACCGCTACTTCCCCGAGGACACCCACAACTCCTACCTCAACGCCTTCATGTCCGGCGGCTGGCTCTCCGGCGTGTGCTATCCCGCGCTGGTCTTCACCACCGTCATCATCGGTTTCCGCCACATCTTCATCCGTGTGCCGTGGCAGCGCGCCTACCTCGCGGTCTTTTCCGCCTTCCTCGGCACCGTCGGCGAAAGCTTCGTCATCGACACCGACCACTGGCGGCACTTCTGGATGATGCTGGGCGCTGTGTGGGGCATGATCGCAGCCGCCCAGGCCGACAAGACTAAAGCGCGATGCGATTAGGATGAATCGTCATCGCGCTTTAGGTTGTTGTTTGAGCATGATCTTTTCGGAAAACCGCTACGCACTTTTCCGGATCATGCTCTAGGACCGGCGAGGACGCTTCTTCAGCTTGAGCTCGGGCCGCTTCTCCGGGGGCGTATCGAGCAACCCCTTCAGCGCCTCGGTTGCCGCCAGCACACCCTTGTAAGCCTCATTGGCAAAGCGCAGCAGCAAGCGCAGCTCCTCGTCGGAATAGGCGCCAAAGACCTTCTCCATCGCCTGCTGCATCGGCACGTAGAATTGTCCGAGCTTTGCGATCGCCTCGGGCACGACCGCGATGAACACCTTGCGACGGTCCTTCTCGTCGCGCTCGCGGCGCACGAGGCCAGCCTTCTCGAGCCGGTCGACCACGCCGGTGATCGCACCGGTCGTCAGGCCCGTTACCTCGGCGAGCCTCCCTGCGGTGACGCGGCCCTCGAGATACAGGATGTCCATGCATTCGAGGTCGGAATTGGCAATTCCGGCAACGTTGGCGACGGTCTGGCCGTAGAGCACGCCCTGCGCCGACGACCTGCGCATCGCGTCCTCGAGCTCCAGCAACAGCGCCGCGCGCGCCTTCGTCCTTGACAAGACCGGCCCCTTATCTTAGTTGATATATATCTTAGTCACTAAGATATTTAGCGACCGTATTTTCTCCTAGCACCACGCAAACGTCGGGAGCAAGCCATGGCCCACCGTCCCCGCAAGGCGCTGATCATCGGCGCCGGCATCGCCGGACCCGTCGCCGCGATCCTGCTGCGCCGCGCCGGCATCGAATCCGCGATCTACGAGGCGTGGCCCTATTCGAAAGGTATCGGCGGCGGCCTGCAGATCGCACCGAACGGCATGCATGTCCTGGACGAGATCGGGCTCGCGGGCAAGCTGATCAGCCGCGGCTCGGTCGCGGAAGCCTTCGACTTCTATTCGCAGGGCGGCGAGAAGCTCGGCTCGATCAACCGCGACCTGGCGCGGCGCTTCGGCCAGCCCGCCGTCAACATCGCCCGCGCCACGCTGAACGAGATCCTGGTCGACAAGGCCTGGTGCGCCTGCGTCTCGCTCTATTTCGAGAAGCGCCTGATCAAGGTCGAGGATCGCGGCGACCAGCCGATCATCGCCTACTTCGCCGACGGCACCACCGCCGAAGGCGACTTCCTGATCGGCGCCGACGGCGTCCACTCGGTGGTGCGCCGCCAAGTCGTGCCTGACGGCCCGCAGCCGTTCGACACCGGCCTGATCGGCTTCGGCGGCTTCGTGCCGCACGCTGTGCTCGACGGCAGATCCATCGGCCAGCACGTCGAAACGACCTTCGGCCAGAGCGGCTTCTTCGGCTACGGCTATTGCAGCCCCGATCCGAATGACGGCGTGATGTGGTGGAGCACCCAGCCCGCACATGGAATGGACGCGGCAATGTTCCGCGCGCTCGACCATGCGACGCTGAAGCAGCATCTGCGCAGCTTCCATCACGGCTGGCATGATCCGATTCCCGCCATCATCGAAGCGGCCGAGAACATCGTGGTCACCGACACGCTGGACGTCGCGACCCTGCCGACCTGGTCGCGCAAGCGTTCGCTCTTGATCGGCGATGCCGCGCACGCAACCAGCCCCCATGCCGGCCAGGGCGCCTCGCTGGCGCTGGAAGACGCGATGCGGCTCGCGCGGCTGATGCGGGAGGGACAGGAGCTCGGCGCCACCTTCCAGGCCTTCGAAGCCGAGCGCCGCCCGCGCACCGAGAAGATCGTTGCCATCGCCCGCCGCAACGGCAACAACAAGCGCGAGTTCAGCGCCACCGGCGCCTGGATGCGCAATCAGATGCTGAAATGGCTGCTGCCGCTGGGCGCAAAAGGCATGGACTTCATGTACGCGTATGACGCAAGGGCGGCGTAGCCACAATCTCGACGTCATCGCCCGCCTTGTGCGCAATTGCGCACTGGGGCGGGCGATCCAGTACGCCGCGGCGGCTCGCTTCTAGCCGCGCTGCCTCGGAGTACTGGATCCTACTTCTCCACCTTGAACGTCAGCCCCGCATTGTCTTGCAGCCGCTTGATCAGCTTGTGCTGCATCGCTGCGCCCGGCGTCCAGAAGCCGGCGGGAACATCGCTCGCATCACGCAGCAGGCAGATGGCGCATTCGGAGATCATCTTCGAGGTCGAGCCGTAGCCGGGATCGCGGTCTCCCGTGACACCGGCGCGGACCATGCGGCCGTCGGGGGCGATCGCGACATAGAGCAGGTTGAACAGGCCGGTCTCCCGCTCCTCCTTCGACGGCCCCTCGCCCGGCTTCGGCGCCTTCGGCCCGGTCTTCTCGGCATTGGCCGCCATCACGCGCTTGGCGTTGGCTTCGCCCTTCTCGCCGGCGCCGGTCAGCACCATCTCATCGTAGACGAAGTCCTGGCCGTAGGGAAAGCCCATCAGCATGTTGGAGCGATGGACGTTGCGGGTATTGATCAGCGCCATCATGAACGGCGCGGCCCAGGATTGCAGGTCCTCCTCATAGACTGCCCTGTTGCCCTTGGGCTGCTTCGGGCCGGTGAAATCAGGCGTCAGCGCGAAGTGGTCGTTGAGGATGGCGACGAGGCTGAGGTCCTTGGAGACGGCGTCGAAGGTCGCCTTCGCGCTCGCCGCGGTGCCGCCTGACAGCGTGCCGCGCATGTCGCGCACCCGCCCTTTCACGCGCGGCGCCGGCGCGCCGAACACGCGCTTGGCCTCTTCCTGCACGAAGAAGGTGCCGAGCTCGAACGGCACGGAATCATAGCCGCAGGAGAACACAATGCGCGCGCCGCTCGCCTTGGCCGCCGCCTCGTACTTGTCGATCATCTGCCGCATCCACACCGGCTCGCCGCAGAGATCGAAATAATCCGCACCCGCAGCGACGCAGGCAGCTAACAGATCCTCGCCGTAGAACTGGTAGGGACCGACCGTCGTGATCACCGACTTGGTCTGCGCCACCATCGCCTTCAGCGACGCTGCATCCGACGCATCCGCCACGATCAGCGGCGTGTCGGCGGGCGCGCCAATCGCATCGCGCACCGATTTCAGCTTGTCGAGGCTGCGTCCCGCCATCGCCCATTTGAGCGCCTTGTCGTCCTTGTAATGCCCCGCCAGATATTCGGCGACGAGCTGGCCGGTGAAACCGGTCGCGCCGTAGACGACGATGTCGAATTTCGCAGAGCTCATGATCGGCCTTTACTTCTTCGCGTAGCTCACGCCCATGCCGGCACGGACGTCGCTTTGAATGCCATAGGGCGGGATCGGATAGCGCAGGCCGTTCTTCGCCAGCGCCTTCATGCCCTCGATTGCCTTGGCGAGATGCGAGGGCTTCAACGCCATCAGCATCTCCTCGTCCGGCACGCCGCCATAGCGCCGTTCGGCATAGCATGGCAAGGACAGGCTGGGCTCCCCGGTCTTGAGCGCCCGCCCCCAGGAATCCGCGCAGGCGGTCTCGCCGACCACGCCCCACTCGAATTTCTTGTAGCCGGTATATTGCAGCCCGTTGATCAGGATGATCATCTGCCCGGGCGTTGCATAGACGAGGCAGATGTCGGGTGGATCGAGCCGGCCGCTCGCCAGCGGACTGACGGCGAGCGCCTGATAGTGTCCGAACGGAACCACGTCCAGCGCCTCCTGGCGCTTGCGCGCGTCCTCCGCCGTGCCGTGCCAGACCCCGACATAGTTTTCGCCGGCGAGCCATTTCTCGTCCTGGGGGCTGAGACCGATCACCGCGCGGCATTGCGCGCCTACGAGATCCTCGGCGGTGATGCCGACGGTCCAGCCCAGGCGCGCGGCCATGCTGACGATCTGGTCGGTGGTATGGATTGCGTTCGGGCGGCGGATCTTCGGGATCGCCTCCATCTCGGCGACGCTCGCGAACAGCTTCATGCCGATCACATTCGTCTTCAGCCGCAAGAGGCTGTTGAGATCGGCGACGAGGCCGGCGAGATCGATCCTGTCTGCACTTTGCTGCTGCATGGCTTCCTCCGCGCCGGCGATCGTGCGCCGTGTTCTTGTCTTGCGGTCCCGTTCTAGTCCCTGCCCGGTCCCGGAAGCAACTCGGAGGTCCTGCCCATCAGACGGTAAGCGGTAAGACCGATCCACTCGCGCACCGCAACTTCGGTTCGTCTCAAGCCGTCCGCGCCCATGTTGGTAAAGGAAAAGAGGTCGTCGCGTCCCCCCATCCGCCAGTCCACCGGATAGGCCTCGACGTCAAATCCGGCCTTGCGGAAGATTCCCATCGAGCGCGGCATGTGGAAGGCCGACGTCACCAGGAGCCAGCGCTCACCTCGCTTTGGCGAGACAAGCTGCTTGGTGAAGATCGCATTCTCCCAGGTGTTGCGGGAGTCACGTTCGAGGATCAGGCGGTCCTTCGCGATGCCGAGATTCTCCAGGATCGGCGCGGAATAGTCGGCCTCCCTGGCCTCGGTCGAGAGCAGGTTCGAGGTGCCGCCGGTGAAGACGATGCGCGCATTGGGATAGCGGCGCGCAAGCTCGGCCGGCGCAAACAGACGATCGGCCGCGTGCGCGACGACCGGCGTGCGATGCGCCGCCGACAGATCGGTGTCGACCGAGCCGCCGAGCACGATGATGCCGTCGGGTGCGCCGCGCGAGGCGTCCCAAGGCGGGAAGCGCGATTCCAGCGGATAGATCAGGAGATTGCCGAGCGGCGAAAACGCCGCGAGCGCCAGCAGCACCAGCGTGGTTATGGCAAGCCTGCGGCCAAATGCGGCAAAGCGCGTCCCCATCAGCACCACAGCCACGATTCCAAGCTCGACCAGGAGATTGATCGGCAGCAGCGCGGTGCCCAAGGTCTTGGAAAGAACGAAAAACAGTGGAGCCTCGCTGAAATCACCTGGTCTGAATGACTGGCCTGAATGACCTGGCCGGTCTGTGCGGGCTTGACCGGCCCCGCCATCTTCAGAAATCTTCTTGAAAGAGGATCGATCGCCGGGTCAAGCCCGCGCTGATGAAACGGAAGCGGACGCGGCCCATGACCCATCATCACCTGCATTCCAGCCCCGAAACCTGCCATTGGGGCTTCTTCGAAGCCGCACTCAAGCCTGTCCTCACCGTGGCCAGCGGCGACGAGGTGACAGTCGACACCATCAGCGGCGGTCCCGATGTGCTGCCTGATCGGGACAAGTTTCACATTCCGCCCGAGATGCACCAGGTTCATGCCACAAACGAGCGCATGCTGCCGGGCCACATCCTCACCGGCCCGATCGCGGTCGAAGGGGCCGAGCCCGGCGACGTGCTCGCGGTCGAGATCCTCGACGTGCAGCTCCGGCAGGATTGGGGCTGGAACTTGATCAAGCCGCTGTCCGGCACCCTGCCCGACGATTTCCACGAGACGCGTATCCTGAACATTCCGCTCGACCGGACGCGGATGGTCGGCCGCATGCCGTGGGGCCTCGACCTGCCGCTGAAGCCGTTCTTCGGCGTGATGGGCGTATCGCCGCCGCCGGCCTGGGGCCGCATCTCATCTCTCATTCCGCGCGCAATGGGCGGCAATCTCGACAACAAGGAGTTGGGAGCCGGTGCGACGCTGTACCTGCCGGTGTTCGTGCCGGGGGCAATGTTCTCCTGCGGCGACGGCCATGGCGTGCAGGGCGACGGCGAGGTCTGCGTCACCGCGATCGAAACCGCGCTGCAGGGCCGCTTCCGCCTGACGCTGCGCAAGGACCTGAAGCTCGACTACCCGCGCGCCGAAACGCCGACGCACTACATGACCATGGCGATGGACCCCGATCTCGACCAATGCGTGGTGCGAGCGCTGCGCGACATGATCGCGCTCATCGGCGAGCGGCGTAACCTGTCGCGGGAGGATGCCTACACGCTGTGCAGCCTCGCCGCCGATCTCCGGGTGACCCAGACCGTCAACGGCGCCAAAGGCATCCATTGCATGATCGAAAAGGCGATCGTGCACGGCTGAGGCGGCCGCCCCTTCCCCGACGATTGAACCCCCTCGCCGCCCGGTCTGCCTCGCGGCGCGCTGAGTCGTGGGTAATTTCCCGTGCGATTCCAACATGCTGAGCGTCACGCACAGCCCGCATTTGACTTCCACCCGTGAACCTAAATAGAGTCTTAATCGTTACTTTTATGTATCCGAGTAAGAGGCTAGCGTTCGGGCCATGGCCACCGAAAAAGCCGAGACTGACCGCATTCCCGTAACTTTGGCGCTCTCGACCATCGCGTATCTGGAGAAGCTGGTGAGACAGGGCACCCACGGCACCAGCGTTCCCGGCGTCGCACGGACATTGATCGAGGAAGGCATCCGTCTCGCCATCAAGGACGGTCTTCTGTCGATCCGCGACAATGGCAGGACGTGAGCGCGCCCGGTGCGTGAGGCGGACGGATCTCGAGACAGCGGATGGTCGACATCTGCAACCTAGGATCGTCTACAAATGCCTGTTCTCTCACCCACCTGGACCGACGAACGAATCGAACTTCTGAAGCAGCACTTCGAGGCGGGTCTCTCCTGTCGCGAGATCGCCGCCGACATCGGCGTCAGCCGCAACGCGGTGATCGGCAAATTGTCGCGGCTGAATCTGACGCGCGGCCGGACGGTCGAGGACCGCAAGGTTCAGGACAGAGGCTTGGCGCCGGTGCGGGTGCGCAAGGCCGTGCCGCGGCTGCAATACGAGATGCTCGCCACGATCTATGGCGAGACCGATGCACCGGTACTTGCAGGCCCGATCGACGAGACCAACCGCTGCTCGCTGCTGGAGCTGTCCGAGAATCGCTGCCGCTGGCCGATCTCGACACCGGGCGCAGACGATTTCTGCTTCTGCGGCAACACGGCGCCGGACGGCCAGCCCTATTGCGACGGCCACAGTCGCCTCGCCTATCGGCCGCCGGTGCGCGCCCGCGCGATCCGCGGCTGACGTTGCGCGCATCTCGACAACAAAAAACCTCCGGCGGGGCATCGCCGGAGGTTTCTGGAGGCTTAGCATGAAGCTAAGAGCCGCAACTTTCGTATCTGGCTGAGGCCTATATAGCTTAGTAACTCAAGTAAGTAAATAAATTTGGGCCATCGAATCGCATGGCTCGCCTTCGCGTTCCGCAACGCAATTCGATTTTTCAGAAGACAAATGCCCATGAAAAAACCCGGCGGTTTCCCGCCGGGGTTCTCCGATCGATTGCGCGATCGATGATCAGAAGTTGCGCTGAGCGCGCAGCAGCATGCTGACCGAGTTCTGGTCCTTCAGCTCGTACACGGCCGCCGGCTTCGCAGCCGAGGCAATGCCCGGGCTGTTGATTGCGCCCGAGTACTTCTGGTCCAGACGCGACCAGCTGAGGTCGGCCGTGAACGCCAGGTTCTTGACCGGGGTCCACACGGTGTTGACACCGACCACCGCGAAGTTGAAGTCCGGATTACAGGTCGAACCGGCCACGGCGATCGTAGCGAAGTTGGTGCAGATCAGGCCCTTGCCCGTCGTGCCGTACCTCAGCTGGCCATAACCACCGTACACTGCGCTCGCCCAGTTCGGGCTCCAGTTGTGGGTGTAGCCACCACGGACGCCCCAGGTCTTGACGGTATCGATGCCGGTAGCCGTTCCGAACACGCCGTCAGCCAGACCGGCGAACCCGGTGCTCTGATACGCGCCATTGCTGCTTCCGCTGAACATGAAGAAGCTCTGCGGGAACAGGCTCTGGAAGTTGTAGCGCGTCGCGCCGTCCGTGTAGACAGCCTGCAGGTTGATGGAGTCACCCGCGCCGGTCGGGATGTTCTTGATCGACAAAGCGCCCTGCACGGCCCATCCCCACTTGTCGGAAGGATGACCGGAGACTTCGGTCGCGCCGTAATAGGCTGCATGCAGCTCATGGGCCACGACCGAGATCTGCGCCAGACCCCAGGCTTGGTCGACGCGCACGGCGCCGACGATGTCAGGAGAACGCGTGCCGCCCCAGGCATTGGCACCATAGACGCCGGTCACGAACTGCGCCGCCGTACCCGACGACACGTTCCAGAGGTTCGACTGACCATTGTTCGCCGAGGTCTCGTCCTGCAGCGCGACCGAAGCAGTGATGCCCTGGCCGAAGTCAGCCGTGTAGGCAACCTGGTTCACGCCGTTGACGTGGTTGGAGCCGCCCGGAATGGTATCGGGGCCGCCCGCCGGATAGCTCTGCCAAGGAGCGTCGAAGATCGAGACCGTGCGGCCGAAGGTGAAGCCCGCGAACTGGATGAACGCATGGTAGAGAGCGAGCGTGGCCGCGTTGGTCGAGAACGCCGAGGGATTGCTGCCGGTGACGTTCCCGGAGTCATAGCTGAAGACCGCGTCGGCGTAGGTGCGAACGACGCCGTATTCGGTCGCCGTGCGGGTGTCGATGTTGAAGTCCAGACGAGCGCGGCTGAAATAGTAGTTGGTCAGACGGTTGTTGGACCCGCCGTTCACAGTGCTCGAGCTGTTCCTGAAGCCATAGTCGCCGCCGCCGCCGAGAATCATGTCGGCGCGGACGTAACCACCCAGCTTGATGCAGGTGTCGGTGCCCGGGATGTAGTAGAAACCTGCGCCGTACAGCGAGCAGATCTTCACGTATTCGACCGCCTTGGCCTTGACCGGAAGATCAGCCGCCTGAGCTCCACCGACGGCGATCAGGGTCGCCGCAGTGCCGAGCAAAAGGCTCTTCACCACTTTCATTTAAAACCTCCAAGTTGCTCATTTCACGGAGACCGGACCGTGAGGCCCCCCAGATCCCCCGTCTCTTCATCAAATCCGCTCGGCCGCTTCGCGTTTTTCGGACGTACCCGCATTCGCGAGGGACGTGAGCGAACCACCTGCAACGGGACGATCGAGAACCCCCCACCGTCACGGGTCAATATGCCCGTGCCATTCCGTTAATCAAAATAGTTTATTAGATCAGCTTTGTGGTTTCACTAACCCTGTGGCCGCGGCGCAACACCGGTGTTGAGCGAAAAAGCCTGATCGGGTCATATTTGTAGTTTTCGTGACACGATTACCCTGCTCTGCACTTGCGTCAGAGCAGAGTTGCGTGGACTATGCCCGCCGAAAAGAGCCGGAAAGAGAATCAGCTTGCGGGAGTAACGCTGTGTCCGCGACGAGGAAGGAAGGAGCGCGCCTGCGCACCATCGGCAACCTGGATATCATCAGGCGCTTCACCTGGGAGATATCGTCGATCAACATGTATCTCGAGGAGCTGCGTCAGTTCTGGGCGAGGACGCTCGGCATCAGCGGGCCGCAATGGCTGATCCTGATGGCCATCTCGGACCTCGACAAGGACGACGGCATTCCGGTCAACGTCGTGTCCAAGCTCCTCCACGTCGATCCGTCCTTCGTCACCACCCAGTCCAAGCTGCTGGAGAAGAAGGGTCTGTTGCGCCGCCGCCCCTCGCCGACCGACGCGCGCGTGGTCCGGCTGTCCCTGACCGAGAAGACGCAGAAGCACCTGGCGAGCCTCAACGAGCAGTACAAGACCATCAAGGAATTCGTCTTCCAGGAGTTCGACGAGGCCGAGCTGGCGGAATTCACCACCAAGCTCGCGACGCTGAAGACCCGTCTCGAAAAGGCCTGCGTCCGCCTGAGTCTCGACTTCTGACGCGGGAGCCGGCTGCTAGATCCGCCTGCCGGCGCGGAGGCGCGATTCGAGCCAGTCGAAGATGTACTCGTTGGCAAGGCTCGGATTGTCGGCATGGGCCTGCGCCGCGCCGGTCTCCGCCGCAGTGAACACTTTCAGCATGACATCCGAGCTGCCGAGCCGGGAGTTTCGGACGAGCTGACGCGCCCGGTCGGCCTTGAGCCAGCCGTCCTCGCCGAGCGTGATCAGCACCGGACAATCGGCGCTGGAGGCCATCAGCGGCGCATGCGGCACCGGGACGATACTGACGTCGCTCATCGCGAATCGGCTGGCGAAGAAGGCCCGCTCGTGCAGGTCCCAAAGGCCGCCGTCGCAGACCGCGGCGGCAAGCCGCGGCTCCTGCAGCACCGCGCGCGCCACGAAGGACGAGCCCCAGCCATCGGCGATGATCCCGACGCGCGCGAAGTCGACGTCCTGCCGCGTCTCCAGATAGTCCATGACGCCGGGGATCGCGCTCTCGAGATCCTGGCGCCGCAACAGCGCCTCGAGAAAATCGTCGCGCTGGTCGCCGAACAGGTCGAGCGCCAGCATCGAAAAGCCGCGCTCGCGTGCGTGCGGCACCAGCTTGAACAGAAATTCTTCCTTGCGGTGGCCGGGCTCGCCGATGCAGATCACGGTCGGAGCCGGCTCCCTCCCCGATGACGCAGGAAGGAAGTAGCCTTGCAGCGAATGCCCGTCGAGCCAGGGTATCGTCACCACCTCGCCGGCCGGGCTGCGCGCCGCCAGGTAGCTGCGCGCGCATTCCTGCATGGCCAGTACCGCGACCCAGCGACGTTCGTCGAGCGGGTCGAGCGGCATCGCTGCGGCACCATAGTAGTTCATCGCGCGCAGCCAATTGCGCTGCGCGCTGGCCAGGTGTCCCTCCGCGAACGCGGCCTCCGCGCGCTGCCG
This sequence comes from Bradyrhizobium sp. CB1015, assembly GCF_025200925.1. Classification (GTDB taxonomy): domain Bacteria; phylum Pseudomonadota; class Alphaproteobacteria; order Rhizobiales; family Xanthobacteraceae; genus Bradyrhizobium. Next base: position 5,383,403 of record NZ_CP104174.1, read on the forward strand.
ATTGGTCTGCGCCAGATTCTTCCACTCGCGATGCCAGGAGCGGTCGTCGCCGCGCTTCAGCTGCCGCGCGATCATCAGGCATTCCGCGATCGTGGCGCCGCCCTCTTGGGCCGCCGTGAGCAGCCGCGTGAACTCAGCTGAAATGTCCTCTCGCTCCGGGCAAAAGGTCCAGTCGTCGGAGAGGCATGCGGGCATCGTCGGGAGCTACGCTCTAATCGTCGCGTTACCCCGATTGACTAAACCATTTCAGGTCGCCGACCAAGCCGCCGCGCGCGCCATTACAGGCATTTGAGATCAACATCGCTTGAACATCGTCATGACGCATGCATGACACCCCCGAGGGCCCGGGGGTGGGACGAGCATTGGCAGGAGCTGGCACATAAAATCGTTCGAGCCTCTCTTGCCATGACGATCATCATACCCATATTGGCGCGCCTCGCTGGCAGGGCGATCGCATGTGCCCAGTGGCGGCGTGCGCGCACGCCTCGTCCTTCGAGACGGCGCTGTCGCGCCTCTCCAGGATGAGGCTAATCAGCGCCAGTGCCTTTTGAAACTGCAGCCACGCACTCCGTCCTCATCCTGAAGGAGCCCGCCCAAAGGGGGCGTCTCGAAGGATGGCCGCAGGGAAAAGCTCTCAAATGCGATAGGCCGGCGCCTCGACGCCGGCCTCAACCAAGCCGCCAGCCGACCTCCAGCGTAAAACTTTCGTAGAAGGCACGGTCGTAAGCCTGCTCCGGCGTGGCGCGCACGCGCTCGTCGAGGCGCTTGGCATCCTCGCCGACGAGGATGCGCCACCGCTCCGCCTTGACGCCGTCGAGAATGATCTTCGCCGCCTGCGCGGCCGTGGTCGGCGCGTCCTCCAGGAAGCTGCGGGCGCGCTCGGCGAACGCCGCCTGGATGTCCTCGTCCGACATCTTGTCGGCATCGGGCACGCCGGCCGCGGCCATGCGCTTGCGCGTCAGCGCCACCTCGTCGGCATTGAGCTTCTCCGAACCATCGCCGCTCTGCACCTTGCGCGAATTGGAGACGATCGACGTGCCGATATGGCCGGGCATCACAACCGAGCATTTGACGTGCGGCGCGTGCAGGCGAAGATCGTTGATCAGCGCTTCGGTGAATCCCTTCACCGCGAACTTGGCGGCGCTGTAGGCGGTGTGCGCCTGGTTCATGCCGATCGAGGCCCAGAAGCCGTTGACGCTCGCGGTGTTGACGATGTGGGCCTCGTCGGCCGAGACCAGCATCGGCAGGAAGGTGCGCACGCCGAGATAGACGCCGCCCCAGCAGATGTTGAAGGTGCGCTCCCACTGCTCGCGCGTGTTGGTGAACAGGCTGCCGCCGCCACCGATGCCGGCATTGTTGAACAACAGGTGGATCCTGTCCGTCTTCTGCTGCTCGACGATCTCGTCGCGAAACCGCTTCAGGTGATCCTCGATCGCAACGTCGGCGACGTGCGTCGTGACGCGCAGCCCCTGCGGCAGCTTCTCGACTTCGCAGCGCCGCTTGGTCTCGGCCATGGCCGCTTCGGAGACGTCGCACATCGCCACGTTGCAGCCTTCGGCGACGAGCTGCCGCGCGAGCTCGCGCCCCATTCCCGTGCCGCCGCCGGTGATGACTGCGATCTTTCCAGCAAAATCCTTCATGGGACTTCGGTCCCTCCCCTTGTCGGTGTGTTTCTTGGTCACGGCGCCGCTGACGGCGGCGCGCGCAAAACTGTAGCAGCGCGACATTCACGGGTAAAAGCCGCGCGCCGCCATCTTCGCCATCGGTTATTTCGGCAGGCGGACTATTGCACCGCCTGCGCTAAGCGCGCCACGCCCTACGGGCGCCTGCGGCTCGCGGCCTGCTGTGCGCGCGATGCTGTGCGGGCCTTGTGAAGTGGATCATAGGCTGCGCAGCCCTGACGATCGATCATCCCCAGGTGTTTTTCTGCGAGTTCCCCGTATTTGTCCGGCTTCGGGTCAATGGCGATTTTTTTACAATCCGAATCGTCGAGTGGGGGGTGGACGCTGGGTTGAGTCGGCCCGCGTGTTGTTTGCGTGTCACAGCTCTGGCACTCCGCTTGCATCCTCTTCGTGGTCAGAAACAACCGACGAGGTGATAGGAATGTTCGTGACCGTCGTTGCCGTGCTTTGCCGGCTTGGCGCAGCCAGCTCAGGCAGTTGCGTCGAGGAAATCGTGACCGACAGCAACATGACACCCGAGATTTCGCTCATGCAGTGCGCGATCGGCGCACAAGCGCCCCTTGCGAAGTGGATGGGCGAGCATCCGATCTATCACGCGAACTGGCGCCTTGAGCGCTACAAATGCGTGCCGGGTCATTATGAGATCAAGGGCCACGCCTAAGGCCCCGCAATACTACTGGTACCAAACCACGGATACCAGAACGACCGATCCAAGAGGAAACGCCCCGGAGGCCGCTTGTCCCTCCGTGCGGACACAGCGCCAGACCGATCGCGGCAGGCGCTCTGTGACAATGATCACGCCCTCCCTCTAGGCCACCTCACGCAAGATGATCGCACGTGCCCGCCGCCCTTCCGGCGTCGGCATCAGCGCGAAGTTGTGCGGTTGCTCGCGCAGGAGATGCAGCTCGACCGGCACGCCCACAGCCCTCGCCCTTGCGGCAAGATCGACGCTGTCGGGATACAGCAGATCGCGCGTGCCCGAAAAGATCGTCATCGGCGCCAGCGCGCGGAAGCCGCCGTTGAGCGGGCTGACGAAGGGATGGCCGACATCGAGCTCGCCGGCATAGAGCCGCGCCGCCTCGACGATCCCTGGAATATCCTGGAACGGATCGCGCGCCGCGATCGCAACCTGCTCCGGACGACTGACCGAGGCATCGGCCGCGGGCGAGATCAGCAGCATCCGGCTCGGCTGCCGATGACCGCGATCACGCAGCCATTGGCAGGCGGCGAGCGCAAGGCCAGCCCCCGCCGAATTGCCTACGATCGTCACCTTTGCCTCGCCTGCGTCTTCCAGCAGCATGCGCAGCAGCTCGGCCGTCGCCGGCACGACGTCCTTGGCGGTCGCCCGCGGCGCCAGCGGGTAGATCGGCACGACGCAGCAGATGCGCGCCTTGCGCGTCATCTCGCCGATGAAGCGCCAATGCGCCGGCACGATCTCGTTGATGTAGCCGCCGCCGTGCAGGAACATGACGTAGTTGCAGCCCTCGTGGCCTGACGACGGCGCGGTGTAATAGACCGGCCAGCCGCCCATCTTGGTCAGGATCACATCGACGCCGCGGCCGACCCCGATCGGCTCATGAGAGGCCGGCGCCAGCGCCAGCTTCTGCACTTGTGCCTGCACGACCTCGGCTGATGCCAGCTGCTTCTTGAATGGTAGCAGCCGCAGCAGCATGTTGAAGACGCGACTTTGCAGGCTTGGTGCGGGATCACGCGGCGCCCGCGCGCCGAATACGCAGCCGCCCGGACAGAATTGAAAGGCCGATACAAGTCTCGCAACGCTCATCGCCACATCCCCATCCGGCTGTTTCGACCCGGCGACGAAGAGGGTTGCCGACCCGCCGCCACTTGCCGATATAATGCGAGCATTCACTCGCTTTTCCTACTCGCTTTCAGATCACAAGGCCGTGGCCCGCAAACCGCCCACAAAACCCCGGAAAAATGCCTCGCAGGAGCGATCCCGCGCCACCGTCGACGCGCTGGTCGAGGCAACTGCTCGCATTCTGGTCAAGGAAGGCTTTGAGAGGGCCAGCACCAACCGCATCGCGGAAGTCGCCGGCGTCAGCGTCGGCTCGCTCTATCAATATTTTCCCAGCAAGGAGGCGCTCGTCGCCGCCGTCATCGACCGCCACAACGATGCGATCATGACGGTCGTCCGCGCCGCCTTCGCGGAGGTCGCCGACCTGCCGATCGAGAAGGCCGTGCGCCGCCTCGTCACGGTCGCGATCGAGGCCCATCACATCAACCCGAACCTGCACCGCGTCCTCGCCGAGCAGATCCCCCGCTCCGGCCACCTCGCCGAGGTCGAAGCCTACAACCACGAAGTCCACGCCCTCGTGCGCGCCTATCTCGAACGCCACCGCAAGGACATGCGCAAGATCGACCCCGCGCTCGCAGCATTCATGTGCGTGAGCGCGATCGAAGCCATCGCGCACAACACCGTGCTGAACGGAGCCGAGATGCTGTCGGAGAAAGTGGCGAAGGTGCTGGTGGACGAGACGACGCGGATGGTGGTGGGGTATTTGAGGTAGGTGGGCGCCAAGCCAGGGCACTTCCTATCTAGCTACGCACGACGCTTCTTGAGCTTCGCGTCCAGCCTGATGACGATCGCTCTCCCTGCGTCCAAAGCTGGTCGTATTGCGCGACTCACCTCCGCCGGGACGCGACCACGTCTATCCTAGGCCGGCAGCTCACCTCGCTGATTTTAAATATTTAAATATATTTAATTCTGGGCGAATTAATACCTGATTATTTGAGGTCGGGAGAGCGAGACCGCGGTCAATCTCAGTCAGGTGCTCCGCGATGTCGGTATGCCATCACCGTTCTGCGCGTGTTAAGGAACGCGACCTCGGAGCTTGCATTGTCCGCTTGATCTTCAATCGTTCATGAGAGGTCGACAATGCATCTTCTCGTCAGAATCGCGGCGATTGCGACAGTCCCTGCTTGGATCGGATTGAACGCGAACGGCGCTGCAGCACAGGATTTCAATGACCGATGGTCTATCATTCCGAGGGCTCAGGCAGAGCCGGCGCCTGGCCTCGAACAGCCGAAGAAGGATCAGATTGAGGCTCCATCTCCCACCGCACAAGAGCCCTCGGCTGATCGCTCGGGTATGCGATCTTTCAATCGAGTCATTTCGGGAAAGGCCTCCTATTATTCGTATTCCAAAGGCAAGACAGCGAGCGGTTCGTCATTCAATCGGAATCACCTCACGGCAGCGCATCGCAGCCTGCCGTTCGGCACCAAGCTCCGCGTGACGTACGGAGGAAGCAGCGTCATCGTCACCATCAATGACAGAGGCCCGTTCATTCGTAGCCGCGTCCTCGATCTCTCGCTCGCTGCCGCGCGCAGCTTGGGGATTACGGATCGTGGCGTAGCTCAGATTCGTGCCGAGGTGTTGTCGACACCCAACCCCGCCGAAGCGAAATTGCCTTCAACTAATTGAACTCCAACGCTACTGCGCCATCATTCAGCCCTTCGCTCTGGTTGAACATTGGGGATGGATCGGAGCGCACACGGGTGTTTAAGCCGCCGCTCCGCACGAAGAACGCGGTGATTGATCTGAACTAAGCTCCGGGTGGATACGAAGCCGACGGTCGCAGATATTTTCACATCACGACACCGCTGGCATGATGACATTATGCCCTGTTTTATACCCCTGTTTTGCCCGACGCGTCAAATCGCTTTCGGAAAAACGTTATTCTCCAATGACATCGCTACTGTGCATGGGGTTGTTTTTCGACTCTTTGCTGCACCGGCCGCCGAAGCGGCCAGCGCTTCTGGTCACACGCATCCCTCGGGCTGGGAGCAGCCCCCCACGCCGACGCTCAATCCACCCGACAGATGATTTGAAAAAAATGGTCGGAGCGAGAGGATTTGAACCTCCGACCCCTAGTCTCCCAGGCGAGCGCTTATCATTGTTCTTACTGGCCTTTTCTGCAAACCAGCTGATTTTTGCTGCATTGAAACTTCATCGCTTTTCACTGCGGCTGCAAACAGCAGCAGCGGGACTTCGCGGCTCAATTCTGAAAAACCGACTCACTTTCGCCACAGTCTCCACGCAAGATAATTACGTATTCGGGGCCCGCTCCGAAACGAAAGCACAGCATTGAGGAATCCCCTCGCTCGCCTGACTGGCGGGCCAACCTCTGCTGTGTGCCTAATTGTCCGTCACGTCCCGCCTAAAATCCCGCCGTTGACGACCGGGAAGACGCGCGCGGGCACACCACCGACGCGGCGCTGACCTTCCGAACGTATTATTTCGCCACTCTCAGCCTCAATGACCGGCTGCTCTATGAGGGCCACCAATACGAGATCACCGGCATCACGGAAGTCGGCCGGCGCGTTGGGATGGATCTCAGATGTCAACGGGTGGGCCCATGAAGCGCGAACCATCCCTAAAACGGTATCTCTTCACCCGGCCTACCGTAGATCTTGATCATCTTCTGTTCGTGATCCAGTTCGGGGGCAAGCTCGTCCACGACGGGCCTCAGCTCCTTCACAACCAGCTCGGCAGCGTGCCAAATGCTCCCTGCAAGGGAATGTCCAAGCTCGATTTGCCACGGTCTATTCCCATAATCACCGTTCGCCCATGTCAACGTGTCCGAACCGAGCTCAAGCTTGATCGCGCCAAGCCGTCTGAGGCCATCTCGCATGTTGCGTATCTCGGCAATCACATGGCGCGGAAAGACATCAAGACGCGCCCAAGCCTCCTCCAGTTCCGGTGGCTCATCAAGCGCGAAATCTGCCGCTTCCCATCCGAGTCGATGAACCGCGAAGCGGTTGTTCAGTATCCGCGCTTTTTCGTAAAGTTGCGTAAGTGCGACTTCCAGCTTGAGGAACAGCGCTACCTTACGGCGCATCTCGTCGCGGTCCGCGACCTCCCGATCGTAGCGGACTTTTGCAGTGGCACCGCGATATGCAATGCCCGCCGCAATCAACGCGACAAAGCCCGTCATCAACGTCTGCCACTTCTCCAGCTTCGAAAGGTCAACTGCTCCCCACAAGCCCAGCCACACCGTCAAAACGGCAGTGAGCATAAGAGCGGAAATGGTGGGGAGACCTGGAAGATTCGGTTTCATGGCGGAAGGTTGCAAACTTCGTCCGCAATTGTCGAGAGAGTTGCGGCATGAAAGGCCGAAAACCACAGCTTGCCCCTGACGTGAACGCGCTAGACGCCACGACCAAAGCACCGACTTGGCTCAGCAAGCACGCCAAAGCCGAATGGCGCCGTGTGATGCCGGAGCTTGCGAGGCGCCGCATTCTCACCGTGGCAGACCTGGGCTCATTGGAGAGTTATTGCGTTGCCATGGGCAGGGTTCGGCAGTTGGAGACGCTCTTGCGAACCGAGATCGATCTGAAGCTCCTCCGCGCCCAGGATAAGAGCATGGTGACGGCGCGTCAGCTCGCGGCCGAACTTGGCTTGACCCCCGTGTCCCGCTCGCGGCCAGCCGTGCGCGACAATGACAACGAAGGCGACGATGAAAACCCGCTCGCCCTCTAAGGATACCTATCCGCACTGGATTTACGACAACTCGCCCATTCCAGACCCACTCGGTTGCGGCGAGCGCGCTGTCACGTTCCTCCGGCGCCTAAAGCATCCCAAGTCGACGCTCCCTCGAAAGCAGTTTCAGCTTGACCCATGGCAGGAACGAGTTGTGCGGGCGATCTATGGGCCCCGCAATGCAGACGGCTCGCGCATCGTATCTACAGCGATCATCCTGGTGGGACGCGGGAACAGGAAAACGTCTCTGTCCAGCGCATTAGCCCTTCTCCACACCATCGGGCCGGAGCGTATGTCCGGCGGCGAAGTGATCTTTGCCGCCAGCGACCGCAGTCAGGCTGGCATCGCGTTCAAAGAAGCTCGCGGCATTGTGCAGGCGGACCCCAAGCACCTAGCACCGGTCACCAAGATCTACGACGCCTTCAACAGCGCCAAAAAGATCGCGTATCCCCGCGAGGGGACCGAGCTGGAAGTCATTTCTGCAGACGCGCCGTCTAAGGAGGGCCGCACGCCTTCGTTCGTTCTCGCCGACGAACTGCACGTTTGGCGCGGAACTGATCTTTGGAAAGTTCTGACCAACGGCCTGGACAAGATCGACAACAGCTTGCTTGTCGTCGCGACGACCGCCGGTCGCGGGCAGGACGGCGTCGCTCATGAGGTAATCGAGCGCGCCCGCAAGATCGCCCGGGGCGAGATCGTCGACCCCACATGGCTGCCGGTGCTGTTCGAGTCGCCGGCCGATGTTGACTATACCAGCGAGGACGCATGGCGCCGCGTCAATCCCGGCAGCGCCCACGGGTATCCCTCGATCGCAGGCTTTCGTCGGCATGTCGCGCGGGCCAAAGATAGTCTGACCGAGCGCGACAGCCTGTTGCAATACAAACTCAATGTCTGGCTCGATCACTCGACTAGCCCGTTTGTCGACATGGCGACCTATGACAAGGGTGCGGCACCGGTCGACTATGAGGCCTTGCGCGGCGCGCCATGCTGGGTTGGCGTCGACATGAGCAAGACGACCGACCTTTCAGCCGTCGTCGCATGCTTCCGGGACGGCGACACCTACACTGTGTTGCCGCACTTCTTTTGTCCTGAGGCCGATATCCGCAAGCGCGGCGACCTGGACGGTGTGAACTACGCCTCCTGGGCCAAAGACAGTTTCATTACGGCCACGCCCGGAAACGTCATCGATAACGCCGCGGTCGCGGATTACATCCGGTCGCTCGCGGAACGTTTCCAGGTCCAAGAGATCGGCTTTGACGTGGCGTTTGCTCAGGGCGTCATGGCGCCACTGGTCGACGAAGGCTACCCGGTCGTGACGATCCGCCAAGGCTGGGTGACGCAATCGCCGGCCCTGAACGTCCTGGAGCGCGCGATAATCAGCGGCAACTTTAGACATTCCGGCCATCCCGTGTTGCGGTGGAATTTCGCCAACGTCGCCATCCACAAAGACGCGAACGACAACCGGATCATTCACAAGAGCAAGTCGACCGATCGCATTGACGGCGCGGCGGCAACTTGGATGGCAGTTTCGCGCGCCGCAGCCGGCGAGAGCAATCGATCGCTCTATGACCTGCCCAACGCCGTTGAACTCCTTTCGTGGTGATGCATGGCCGATAACGAGGATCTGGACGCATACCTTCAATCGCTGCCGGACAAGATCACTGAGCATCTATCGGACGTGCTGCGCGAGCAGGCATTCCGCCTTTCGGATGCTCAGCGCGCGGCTTTGCGATCACTTGAGCAATCGCCAGAGACCGGCGCCTTGGAAGCGTCGTGCACCGTCGCTGCCGGCGCCAATGACCTGGAATACTTCGTTGAGGCCGGCGGCGACATGACGACCAAGGAGGTCCGGGAAGGTAGCGGCGTCGAATATGATTACGCGCTCGCCTTTGAATTCGGGACAAGCCGACAGCCGGCCCGACCGTTCTTCTACAACACCTATGAAGCCATGCGCGACGACATGCAGCAGGCGATCGACGAAGCAGTAAGCGAGGTTCTAAATGATTGACACCACCGGCCGCGAGATCACATGGGCGGGCGGCACCCATACCTTTGATCTGGGGCATCCCTGGGTTCGCCGCGTCATGAGCTATCGCGGCCCGGCGCCTGCCGCCGCTTTGGCGCGCTTTGAGGCCAGTAACTACAGCCCCGCGGACGTAGAGCGCCTGATCGAGCTGGGGCTGATTGGCGGCGGCATGCCCGAGCGCGAGGTTGAGACGTTGCTTGATGCGCATGTTCGCGGAAAGCCTCTTGGGCCGAACGTCATGCTCGCGAGCGCCGTTCTGTCCGCGCTGTTTGTGGGTGCCGACAATGGCTAGTCTCACGATCCCGGTTAGGCTCAACCTCGACCAGCTGAAGGAACAGCTGCGGCAAACAACCTCGCTCACTGGCAACGCTACGCGCCAGATTGCGAAGCAGTTCCTCGACATGAATAAAGACCTCGCGAAGGACGCAATCTTTGCGACGATGGCGCGCGGCGCCGTTGATCTGGCCGGCAGGGTCGCGCTAGCGGTTGGTGCCTATAAGCTCATGACGGCCGCGATCAGCGGCGCCCGCGAGCAGATGCAACAGATGGTCGATATTGCCGATAAGGCCAAAAACCTTGGCGTCTCGCCAGCGTTCCTTCAGGCTTTCTCCGCAGAAGCGCGCAAGCTCAAGGTTGAGGCCGGCGAGCTGGAATCTGCCTTGGATCACGCCTTCCAGGCTACCAAGGACATATCTCCGGTCGACATAGGCGAGTGGAGCGTCGGTGAAGAAAAGATCACAGCCGTTGAAAAAGCCTTGCGCGTCTACAATGAGACGCTTGCGAAGGCAGCCGGCCAGCAATTGCAAGGCCTGGTTCTCTTCCGGGATGCTCAGACCCAAGAGAATAAGATCAAGGCGGTGCTCGCGGCCATGATCCAGCTCGACCAGATCGGGCAGCATGTCGCCAGCCTGGACCTGGGCGAGCGCATGTTCGGCGCCCAGATCGTGGATCGCATGCGGCAGGGCAAGACCAGCGCCGAGAGCATGTTGCAGACGATCAAAGAGACCAGTGCGAACGCCGACGGCATCTTCAGCAACGCCTTGGTTGAGCGCGCGAAGGAAGTCGACGACCAGCTTAAACTTGCCCATCAGCGCCTCTCGACTGCGCTCAAGCCGTCCTGGGATGATCTCGCCAGCGTCATGATGGACATCAAGTCGGCCTGGGCCGAAGTGATCGGCTACATCGCCAAGGCGGTGGAGCTATCGAACAAGCTGCCCCGCATCCCCGGCATGCCGGCGAGTGCCACCGACCTCGACGCCAAGCGGGATGCGCTCGCCCAGGTCAACGCCCGTTTGAACGGGACCGGGGGCGGGTTGCTCGGCAGCGTCAACCTTCCGCCGCTCTCAATCCCCGGCATCGGACAAGTCTATGCAGGCACAACGGCGGACCTTGAGGCGCACCGCGACCGCCTGCAAAAGGAGATCGCGGCACTGACGGCCGGGCAGGATCAGTATGGCCCGCCCGCGCCCAGCCAGACGCGAGGGACCGGCCTGGCGCCGACCAAGATCAGCACCGGCAGCAACGTGGACAAGCTCGCCAGCGCCGCTGATAGCATCGAGAAGCGCACCGCCGCATTGCAGGCAGAGGCAGCGGCTCTCGACCTGTCTACCGCCGCACGCGAGCGCGCCAAGGTGTCCGCCCAGCTCGAAACTATTGCAATCCAAGCGAACGCCGCCGCTGGGAAGGGCGAAGGGGTCGTTACGGCTGAGCAGCGCCAGCGGATCGACGAAGTCACCGAGGCTTATGGCAAAGCCACCGAGGCCATCGAAAAGGCGACCGTTGCCCAGTCCATCCGGCGGGACCGACAGACCTCGCTGCTCGATCCCCAGGACGTGCAGATCGCCGAACAGCTTAGGGGGCTCTATCCGGACGTAGGGACGGCCCTGAACTCGGTTGAAGCTTCGGCCATGCGGACCAACGAGGCCATGCGGTCGATCGGCAGCACCATGAGCAGCAGCCTTACCGGCGGCCTTGCAGACATCCTGGATGGCACCAAGAGCGTGTCGGCGGGCTTTGCTGACATGTCCAGAGCCGTTGTCCGCGCCTTGGAAGAGGCCATGATCAAGATGCTGATCGTTCAGCCGCTGATGCGCTCCATGAGCGGCGCGTTCGGCTTCAGCGAGGGCGGCTTAGTCGGCGCCCCCGCGCTGGCCAAGGCGGACGGCGGATTCATCACCGGACCAGGAAGCGGAACGTCTGACAGCATCCCGGCGCGGCTCAGCAATGGCGAATTCGTGGTGCGAGCCTCCGCTGTGGCAAAGCACCGCGCCGTGCTGGAGGCGATCAACGCCGATCGGATTCCCAGGTTCGCCGACGGTGGGCTTGTTGGCTCTGGCGGCCCGGCGGCGCCCATGATCGGCCCCCAGGCTGTGATCGCGCCCCAGATTGCGGTAACAGTCCAGGGTTCGCCTGGACAATCGCCCCAGGACCACCAGCGTATGGGCGAGATCATTGCCCAGACTGCGCAGCACCACATCAGAAGCATGATTGCTGCCGAGCTTCGGACGGCCACGCGGCCGGGCGGAGTCCTCCGCCGATAAACCGGCGCATCGCGAAGGCCCAACCCGCTATATCAAAAAGAAGAAACCCCCGCCCGGCGAGGCGAGGGTTCCAGAGATCGAATTCTTGCCGTTGCTCAGACAGAAAGTTTCGACGTGATTAGTTATAGCGAATCCGAAGCTCGCGATGCAGAAAAAAATGCAGACGAGCAGCCCAAGCCGCCGAACTATCGTGAGATGTTCGAGTGTCATCGCGCGGAAAAGAAGCGCGCCAAAAATCGCAGCCGGCAAGCACGTCACCGAGCGCGCCCCAAGGAAACGAGTGTCGCGAAGCTTGCTGCCGCATTGCGCAAGGCCACTGCCAAGCCGCGCGGCCCGCACACTAAGCTGCTCGAGCAGTTGCGCGACCGCGTGAAGGAGCTCGCAGGTTTTCGCTACTTGTCGCGGATGCTGATTGCGCAGCACGGCGCCATGTCCGACGCTGATCTCGGCCGGCACCTCTGCATCACTCGAAAGAAGGCATGGCAGACACGGCAGATCGTTGCCGACCTGGAGTCCGAGGGCGGCCCCTGGCACAACATTTAGGGTAAAACGTCGGAATTTCGCCTGTCACACTCACAAAGAAAGAGAAGCGAATTCAACCACTTGCGGAGGCAGGATGGAACAGATTTGCCGGCAGGGTGGAACAGATTTGAAGCGTTCTGTTCCACCCTGTTTTCAAAAACCCTGCGAAATAAGGGGTTTTTCAATTCCGGATGTGTCACGCTTGCTAGAAGTAGCTAGTTGTTTGGTTGTTTAGAAAAGCGAGGGCGAAGCCCTCTTAGGAAACGTGACAGCGAAACTCGCGGTCTCCCTCGCTCCGCTCGGTCGCTTCGCTCCCGGGGGCTGCCGCCCCCGAACCCCCGCCGGGCCGTAGGCCCGGCTCTTTGAAATCCAGTCTCCGGAGATGGGATGCTTCCGGTCATGGAAAACTTCCAACCTGATCTGAGACACTTCCGGCCATACTCGCCGACGGGGTCGAATTTATCTCGGCAACTTCGGTTGAAGCTCAGGCTCCCTCTCAGTGCATCCTATTTCATTGCAGCTGAGCACGACATACCCGCCTATTGCCGAGCTACTGTCGGAGCGGCGCTCGCCGGTTACTCTGTTGATCTGGCTTGACTGATAGATCTTCACGTCGTGCGGCTCGCGGACGATGGTCACCGTTGCATAAGTGTCCCTCGTCCCATCTGTTGACTCGATGGTCACGTTCGATCTCCCTGGCGACAAGCCGGTGAAGGCGATGATGTGATCGCTTTTGGGGATTGCCGTCACTAGCATATTGTCGTCAATGTGGACGGCCTTGATAGGACGCTTGAAATAGACCTGAGTTGGAGATGGGCTTCTGAACTTCAGGATGATGTTTCCATTTTCCGGCGCCGCGATGACAGGCTGCTCGACTACGTCCAAGCTCGTTGTGGGGCCGGGTCGCTCCTGGGGCGGTGGCCCTATCTTTTGCTGTTCCTGTGCCAGAGCTTGGACGGAAATCAGTGCAGTGGCGCAAACCGCTGAAGACAGAGCGAGTGCAACGAGCTTCATGAAAAACCCTCCAAATAATGGATCTAGGATGCCACAACTGACGGGGCCGCACTAGCCAACAGCCGCGACCGGACGGCACGGCTTTTTGTAAGTCAGTGCTGACTTGAAATTTATTCAACAAAAGCAATTACTTGACGTCATTTTGCGAATATGAGTCTTATGGCACCACACCGCTCTGGTGGGGCTCAAAAAAGGGAATGCCATGTTGATCGCCGACGACCGTTACACCACGCTTGTGAAAACGCTGACCGAGCTGGACCAGACGACGCAATGTCCGTTCGCAAATCCCCGCGCTCGGCGCGCCTGGATTGAGACCCAGGTGCAAGAGGCTCTGTGCGCGGCTGATGTGTATCCGGAAAACAGCGAAACAAGCGCCTAAAAATTTGTGCGCGCAGCGCAAGTGCTCACCGCTATAGCCTATCAAGTGAGGGCCATTCCCAGTCGGGGCCGTTCACTCTCCATGTCGTTTCCAGCTCGGTGCACAATGCCGAGCTGGTTTCGTCTGGGGATCATTCCGGCTGTGACAGGAGAAGTGAATGTCCATTACTAAAGATGACTACCCCGGCGTGACAGAGTTTGGCGCCGTCCCTCAGAAAGTCGAGGACGACACCATTGTGCAGATCGAAAGTGAGGCAGCCAACCTGCGGGCGATCGGCACCAAAAACATGTTCGTCTCCATGGGAGAGCATCCGACCTTAGGTTCGGTGCTGATCCTGAACCTCGACGACGGCACGGGCGGTTTCGTGCTGGCTGACCGCGTCCGATTCGTCTGATTGCCTGGCTAATCTATTGCCCAAGATTGGCCCTCGCGCTTAGATTGCGGGGGGGCCGATTCCATGCCTGATTACTCAAGCTCTTTTACAAAATACCGCGCCTACAATATCACTCCAGACACGCTGACGGCGATCGTCTCCCTGGTGACGAAATTCATCGAGCGGCCAGCGACCATTACGATCTACCTGGACGATGACCACGAAGTCAAAGACACGGACTTGGATGCCCTAGTCAACGATACGTTCGTCAAGGCGCAGAAAATCCAACGCTTGAAAATCGATGGTAGGAACAGGTTGGGACCTGACTTAGTCCACTCGATATCGATCAGCTTTGAGTCCGACCAGTTGTTGAGAGTAGTGCAGGTCACAATTGCCGGAGATCGCGATCGATCTATCGTGGCTCGCCGGGAATTGGATACGATCCTTCGAGGGGCCGAGTATTGGTATTCTGCGCTGCTTCCGTCGAGGTCATCGTTCCTTTTCTTCCAGCTGTCGTTCTTCGTGCCTGTTGTCATTATTGCGGCACTGTCGGCTTATTTGACTTGGCTATTCGGTGGGGCCGTGACGGAAAACTCCATAACTGGTTGGGTGCTTGTTCCGGCCGTCGTTCTTCTGGCGGGTTATTTCGGGCTCAAGGACTACGTGTTTCCGAGGTTAACGTTTGACATTGGCCGTTCAGCGGATCGAATTAAGATAGCGGGTTACTGGCGAAACATTCTGCTCACCGGCGTCGTGATTGGAATAGTCATCAAGCTGGTGATCGATAGGCTGCTAAAGTGATCACCTTAAGCCGCATCTAATCACCCCGATCATCGTCACGCGGTCGCGCAGCGGGCCTTCAGGCAGCACGCCATAGCGCCCCGTCGTGCTCGCCTTGGTGTGTCCCAGCAACACGCATACTGCTTGTCAAGCCCGCCTTGCGAAACACGGCGCATCCCGACGTTCGCCCGCTATATCTAACTCATAGCTCGGTGATGGGAACGGCGGACGTGCGAAAGCGGTGTCTAACAAAGCAGGAGGCGGCCGATTACTGTGGCTGCAACACCCTGTCCGCGTTTGACCGCTGGATTCAAAAGGGACTTATCCCCAGAGCAATGCCCGGGACCAACCGCTGGGACCTCAAAGCCCTTGACTCGGCCCTAGACCGGGCATCGGGCCTTGTGACAGAATCGTCTCCCGAAATGACCCCATACCAGCGTTGGAAGGCTGAGAATGCGCGTAAGACCCAAGCCGCTTAAGCTCAAGGGTATCAACCGCGTTCCCAAGCGTCAGGCAGATGGCACGGTCAAAATCT
Organism: Bradyrhizobium sp. CB1015; assembly: GCF_025200925.1. Classification (GTDB taxonomy): domain Bacteria; phylum Pseudomonadota; class Alphaproteobacteria; order Rhizobiales; family Xanthobacteraceae; genus Bradyrhizobium. The sequence goes on from NZ_CP104174.1 coordinate 5,398,754, forward strand.
ATCTCTACCACCGCGCTACCGGCATCCGGCTGCACCCGGAACGGCTTGCTGAGACCTACGCTGAGGCAGAGAAGCGGACCCGCCGGAAGAGCGAAAAGACGCTCACCGATCTCATTCGGCTGTTCGACACCTCCAGCACATATGCTGCGCTGAGCGAAGAGTCGCGCAAGCAGTATCCCTGGAAGCTCAAGCGTATCGAGCAGCAGTGGGGCACTGTTCCGGAAGACACCTTTAACAACGCAGACGATGCCGACGCGTTCGCGGCAGACGCCCTCGCGTGGCACCAAGAGCTTGGCAAGACCTCTCGTCGATCGGCCGACAATCTCATGTCGGCGCTTTGCCGCGTTCTCTCGTTCGCAAAAGAGCAGCGCCGCATCAAGCACCACCCTATTCCCACCTTCCACCGCCTCTACAAGAGCGACCGGGCCGACAAAACGTGGTCGGAGGACCTACAGCAGCAGTTCATCAAAACTGCCCGCCCCGCCATGGCGACTGCCATGATCCTGGTCCGAAACACGGCCATGCGCGCCGGCGACGTTCGCAAATTTGCTTGGACCCGCTACGACGGGCAGCGTGTCCAAATCCGGTCGAGCAAGACCGGCAAGATGCTTTGGATCCCCGCCACGCGCGAGCTGAAGTCCCATCTCGACGCCCTGCCCCGCGTCGGCGCGCTGGTAATGCTGACGCCGACCGGCAAGGCCTACACTAAGCGCTACTTCAACGATCACTGGCGCGAAGACTCGGACGCCGTTGGAGCTGGTGACCTGAACTTTCACGACAACCGGGGCACGGCCGCGACACTGTTGGCTGAAGCGGGCGCGACGGCGCCTGAGATCGCCGAAGCGCTGACTTGGACCGTGGACAAGGCTCAGCGTGTTATTGACGCCTATTTGGCTCGCCGCGGCGTGTTGGCGGCGAACGCTATCCAGAAGCTTGAGGATTACCGAGACAGCCGCGCGGCCGTGCTACTATCTTCATAACATCGCCCAAAAACAAAGCCCGCCACAGTGGGCGGGCTTTGCAGACAGTGCACTGCCGGTCACGCAGCTTGCAATGAGTCGTCTAGTTCGTCGTGCTCTTCCAGACCATCCGAATCCACGACAAGCGCTTTCTCATCGGATGCATCCCAAGCCAACCATTGTTCCTTGGTAATGCTATCGACCAGGTTTTTAGTCTGAGGCACTTCCTTGATGCGCGCCATGGCATCATGGATAGCCTTATTCAACAAATCGGTCGTCTCAACCGAGTTTGCCTTGTTTTCCATTTCTGCCATGTCACAACTCCTTAGCCAGATACGAACTTCTGACCTTTGCTAGTTTGTATGGTTTGTAGCCATACCGTTCATACTTCGCAGGCTCAACTGCATCCTTTATCAGAACTCGTTCGCTACCGAGCAGTTTCGCATACTCCTCAGCACAAGCCAATATAGGCAAAAGAATCCCGCCTTTCAGGTAGTTTGGCGCAAAGGACCTTTCCACCCAATGAATAACTAGGTGTGTTTTAGCATTTGAGGGCTTTCCCAGCGCTAGTCCCTGCAAAACTCGAGTTCCTTCAACGTCTTGCCACACCGCCAAATCGAAGTAAGAAGGCTTGTTGAGGAACTTAAAATAAAGGCGCTCCCAACTGATTGGGAACCCGTGGTGAGTGGTATCATTGTAGTGCTTGGGCCACTCAGTTCGGGCGTAGTCCGTTGCGTCCCTATTGATCGAAGATAGTGTCACCCGGTCCCACATCAAGCGGTTCCCAAACTGTTTCACCTTTTCGTTCAGAGACTTAACGACGGCCCCGCGAGAGTGGTTCTTTAACGCGTAATAGTAAGCATAATTGTATTCGTCGAAATACATCAACGCGATCCCCGGCAAACAATGCACCTTATGCGCGAATCACCGGGCCTTTCCATCAATTTTTCAGATACGGCTCGGACTGACCTTGCTGTAGCTCAAGCCTCAGAACGCGCTGAGAACAAATTTGCAAACCGCCTGCAAACGGGCGATCGGCTGCAAACCGATCGCTCAAAGAGCCCCCTGATCTTACTGAGGAATTTGGTCGGAGCGAGAGGATTTGAACCTCCGACCCCTAGTCTCCCAGACTAGTGCGCTAACCGGGCTGCGCCACGCTCCGAATGCCGTTCCATTAGCTAGGATCGCCGCTTTGCGCAAGGCGAGGCCGCAGCATTTTGCTGTATCCGCCCGAGCGGGCCGGAACTGGCCACAAAGCCGGCGGGATCGCCCTAGCTGTGGAGCCTCAAGAGGTTGTCCTCGGTTAGACCGAGCCTGCTGATCGGCGTTTGAGATCTTATCCCGCCGTGGGGGCGATGCCAGTTGTATCGATGGAGCCAACGGGGCAACTCCTCGGCGCGGCGGTCGGAGGTGGGATAGGCTTGCGCATAGGCCCACTCCCTGAGCGCGGTCTGGATGAAGCGTTCGGCCTTGCCATTGGTTTTGGGCGTATAAGGCCTGGTTCGCTTGTGCTTGAGGCCGAGCTCCTGGCAGGCGTCGCGGAAGTCGAAGGCTTTGTAACAACTGCCGTTATCGGTCATGACCCGGGTGACGGTGACGCCGAGGCCTTTGTAATAATCAATGGCCGCTTTGAGGAAGGCTACGGCGCTCTCGGCTTTTTCATCGGGCAAGATCTGGGAGAAGGCGACGCGGGAGTGATCGTCAATGCAGACGTGGACGAATTCCCAGCCGACCCCTCGGTTGTTGCTCTGACCGGTGCGATCGCCGGTGATGCGGTGGCCGATCTTGTCGAAGCGGCCGAGCTTTTTGATGTCGATGTGGATCATCTCGCCCGGCGTTTCGCGCTCATAGCGGCGCACCGGCTCGGCCGGCTCCAGGTCGCGTATCCGGTTCAGTCCCAAACGACGCAGAATGCGGCTCACAGTGGCCGTCGATATCTTGAGTTCGACCGCGATCTGCTTGCCGGTGTGGCGCTGGCGCCGCAAGACCTCAACAGCGGTGCATGTGGCAGGCTCTGTTTGGCTCGGCAGTGAATGAGGTCGTGACGAGCGGTCGCGCAAGCCATCAACGCCTTCCATGCGGAAACGGCCGACCCATTTGGCAACCGTTTTCGGCGTCGTATTGAACTGGCGCGCCGCGGCTGCTTTGGACAGGCCGAAATCCACGACGGCACGAACCATCGCCTCTCGACCTTTCGGTGTCAGGGGAGCATTCTTGTGGGTGTCCATTCGGTTCTCCGCGAATCGCTGTGGTTTGGCGACTTCAGAGTTCCCGGTCAGGGCCGAATGGACAACCTCCTGAAAGACCACACCTAGCCGTCCTTCAGGGCCTGATCCAGCATGTCCCGGCAGGCGACGAGGTCGCCGAGCACCCGCTCCAGCCGCTCCCGGTCGAGCGCGCTGGGGCCGGCGGGCGCGGCGGCGCCGCCTTTGCGGAAGGTGGTGAGGATCTCCTCGTCGTCGATCTCGCTGAAGCGGAAGTCGATGCCTTCCTCCTCATCGCCCTGGTAGTCGTCATCGTCGGTGTCGGTGACGCCCTTGATGGGGGCCTCGTCCTCGGGCTCCATCAGGCTCGCGCCGATGGCGTCCTCGATGGCGCCGAACGAGACCGCGGCCGCGCTGTCGGCGAGGCCCTGCACCGATTTGACGCCGTGCTCTTTCAGGATCCGCTGCACCCCGCGGATGGTGTAGCCCTCCCCGTAGAGCAGCCGGCGGATGCCCTTGAGCAGGTCGACGTCGTCGGGGCGGTAATAGCGGCGGCCGCCGCTGCGCTTCATCGGCTTGATCTGGGAGAAGCGGGTCTCCCAGAAGCGCAGCACGTGCTGCGGAATGTCGAGTTCCTGCGCTACTTCGCTGATGGTTCGGAACGCATCCGGCGCCTTGTCCAAATGCCAGTCCTTTCCGAAAGGCGGTTACGCCTCTTCTTGAGCCTTGGTGGCGTCGCCGTTGGTGCGGTGCTGGGCGTTGATCCGCTGCTTCAGGATCGCCGACGGCTTGAACACCATGACGCGACGCGGCGAGATCGGCACCTCGGTGCCGGTCTTCGGGTTGCGGCCGATGCGCTGACCCTTCTTGCGCACCATAAAGGAGCCGAACGAGGACAATTTCACCGTCTCGCCCTTCTCCAGGCAGTCGGTGATCTCCTTCAGCACGAGTTCCACGAAGGCGGACGATTCCGTGCGCGACAGGCCCACCTTCTGGTAGACGGCTTCGCACAGATCGACACGCGTTACGGTTTTGCTGGTCTCGCTCATCGCCCTGCCCCACCTCACGGCGAACAATTCTCGTCTGAAATTATGAGCTTACGATAGTGCGGTCAACACCGCACATCAATGCAGACGTAGCGATAATCGGCGGTGATTCCGGCAAAATTTTATCGGTGTGGCTTACCAGCGCACCAGCGCGGAGCCCCAGGTGAAGCCGCCGCCCATGGCCTCCAGAAGGACCATGTCGCCCTTCTTGATGCGGCCGTCCCTGCGCGCCACCGAGAGCGCCAGCGGGATCGAGGCCGCGGAGGTGTTGCCGTGGCGGTCCACCGTCAGCACCACTTTCTCGGGCGCGATGTGCAGCTTGTGCGCGGAGGCGTCGATGATTCGCTTGTTGGCCTGGTGCGGCACGAACCAGTCGATGCCCTCGGCATTGAGCCCGGTCGCCTTGAAAGCGTCGACGATGACGTCGGTGATCATGCCGACCGCGTGCTTGAAGACCTCACGGCCCTCCATGCGCAGATGGCCGACGGTCTGGGTCGAGGACGGCCCGCCGTCGACGAACAGCTTTGCCTTGTGGCGGCCGTCGGAGCGCAGATGCGTGGTCACGATGCCGCGGTCGGTCGCGGCGTTGCCCGGCTGCTCCTGCGCCTCCAGCACCACGGCGCCGGCGCCGTCGCCGAACAGCACGCAGGTGCCGCGGTCGTTCCAGTCGAGGATGCGCGAGAAGGTCTCCGCGCCGATCACCAGCGCGCGCTTGTAGGCGCCGGTGCGCAGGAAATTGTCGGCGGTGGCGAGCGCGAACACGAAGCCCGAGCACACCGCCTGGAGATCGAACGCCGCGCCATGATTGATGCCAAGCCCGTGCTGCACGGCAACGGCCGTTGCAGGGAACGTGTTGTCGGGCGTCGAGGTCGCCAGCACGATCAGCTCGATCGACTGCGCGTCAACGCCGGCGTCGCGGAGCGCCGCCTGCGCCGCCCTGATCGCGAGGTGCGAGGTGAACTCGCCCTCGGCCGCGATGTGCCGCTCGCGGATGCCGGTGCGCTGCACGATCCACTCGTCGGAGGTGTCGATGCGCGCCGCCAATTGGGCGTTGGTCACCACCTGCTCCGGCAGATAAGAGCCGCAGCCGAGCACGACCGAACGAATCTGAGTCACGAAACATCCTCCGGCGCGGGCTGCACGGATTTGAGTGCACCACCCTCGCGGTTGAGCATCTGATTGATCTTGTTCAGGAGATCGTAGTGAGCCATCTCATAGCCAACATCGATCGCATAGGCAAAGCCTTCGGCGTTGGTTCCGCCGTGGCTCTTGACCACCACGCCCCTCAGTCCCAGCAGCACGCCGCCATTGGACTTGTTGGGGTCCATCTTGTTACGCAGGGCCTGGAAGGCGCTGCGGGCGAAGAGATAGCCGAGCTTGGAAAGCCAGCTCCGCTGCATCTCGTTCCGGAGCAATTCCGCCATCTGCCGTGCGGTTCCCTCGGCCGCCTTCAGGGCGATGTTGCCGCTGAAGCCTTCGGTGACGATCACGTCGGCCAGTCCCTTGCCGATCCCGTCGCCCTCGACGAAGCCGATATAGTCGAGTTCCGGCAGGTTCCGCGCCCGCAGGATCTCGCTGGCCTCGCGGATCTCCTCGTGGCCCTTGATCTCCTCGGCACCGATATTGAGCAGCCCGACCGTGGGTCGGGCCTTGTTGAACAGCACGCTCGCCTTGGCCGCGCCCATCACCGCCATCGACACCAGGTGGTGGGCATCGCCGCCGAGGGTGGCGCCGAGGTCGAGCACGACGGACTCCCCGCGCAGGGTCGGCCAGATCGCCGAGATCGCGGGGCGGTCGATGCCCGGCAGGGTGCGCAGGTGGAAGCGGGCCATCGCCATCAGCGCGCCGGTATTGCCGGCGGAGATCGCGACATCCGCCTCGCCCTTCTTGACCGCATCGATGGCGAGCCACATTGAGGAGGTCTTGCGGCCGCGCCGCAGCGCCTGGCTCGGCTTGTCCTCCATGCTGACGGCAACGTCGGTATGGACGATTCTGGAGGCGGCCTTCAGCTTCGGGTGCTTGTCGAGCTCGGGCTCGATCCGGGCGCGGTCGCCGACCAGCAGGAACTCGGTGTCGCGATGCCGGCCAAGCGAGATGGCGGCGCCCGGAATGACCACGGCGGGGCCGACATCGCCCCCCATGGCGTCCAGCGCAATGCGAACCTTGCTTGGCATGAAAGTCCTGGAAACCTGGTCTGGTGCGGTCTTGGATCAGCGGGGCCGCAAAATGGGTTCGCCGCCGAGATGGCGGCCGGCCAAGCGCCACGCCGCACCCGGACCGGGGCGCGACAATAGCGTTTTGTACCCCCGAAACAACCTCTTGCCCCCAGCCTTTTGCATTCGGGGTGATCCGGCCACCGGCTGCGGATTTTGCAGGAAATGCATTGGAATCAGAAGGATAAACAGCTGTCTCAAACCATTGAGGCAAATGGCTCGTTCCCCTGGCAAGGCGGCCAGAGCGGAAAATGCCCTATCGGTCCTTTTTCCTGTCCTGCAATGCCTTTAGCACGGCGAAGGGATGGTCCTCGGGGTCGGGAGCGGTGACCTCCGCCTCGAACACGGCCCCGTCCTTGCGCGGATAGGGATCGATCGCCAGGAACAGGACGTCGGTGGCGAGGCGGCCGAGATCGATGATGCCGCCCGCGATCGGCTCGGGCGGGTCGGCCACCTCAGGCGGCGCCTCATCGTCCTGCCCCTCCTCGATCAGATCGGCCAGGCGGCGCGCCTCGGCCTCGGGGGCGAACATCAGGTCCACCTCCTCCTCGATCTCGCTCTCGATCGGATCGAGCGTGACGACGCAGGTCTGGCCGATCCGGCCGCGGACGAGCCCCGTGACCTGCACCCGCCCGCCGCTTTTCGGCATGACATCGAAGCTGGCATGTGCGGACAGGATCTCGCGCAGGCCCGCGAGCTCCGCCATCGCCTGCCGCTCGGCCACTGATGCCTCAAGCTCGCGATGCAGCCCGCCGTCCGGGATCTGCGCAACGATGACGGGCGCCCGCCAGGGATCGCGCTCGGTATCTGGTCGGCTCATGGCGTGACATCCTCTGGCAGCGCCGGGGGAAACTTGAAGGACGCGCGCAGCAGCGCGGCCTCGTCGGTCCGACCAAGATCGGCCTCACTGGCCCTCGCATAGGCCGCGAGCCGCTTCGCCTGGTCCAAGCCGGTCCCATTCAAGATATTCTTGCAGATCGCCGATGCCAGCGCCTCGCCGCCGGCTTCCATCGCCTGGTCATAGGCCTGGACGCGGCCGTAGAAGGCCTCGCCGAAGGCCCGCATCCGCTTCGGCACGGTCTGGTCGCCCACCCCCATCTCGCGCAGATTGTCGTCCATGTCCTCGCAGAAGCGGTCGAACAGCGCCTGGGACAGCTCCGTGGCGCCCTTAACCGCGCGCAGGCGGCGCAGCAGCAGCCAAAGATGCAGCAGCAACAGGTCGAAACGCCCGTTAACCGTATCGGGCACGCCCAAGTCCCGGTAAAATATGGGTTCTCGCGCCTGCGTCACGATCATGCCATAGATGGCTTCAATGGTGCCTGGCGGGGTTCGCCGGGGTTTCCTGAAGTGATTGAACGGCCAAAGCATTGTGGTTTCCGCAAGCGGGCGCGCGCGAGTTGCATTCAGACGCCCAGCCCGGTACTTCAGCGCCTCGCGCGACGCAAGGGGACGGAATCAGTTCCGCTATGACGACAACGAACGAAATCAGCCCGCGCGCGGACATGCGGCGCGGCCTTCATGCATGCTGGCGCGGCTTGCGCCTGCTCGCGGCGACCGCTGTGGTCGGCGTGGCCCTTGCGGCGTGCACCGGCGAGCAGTTCCAGAAGGGCTACATCCTGCCGCCCGGCGCACTCGAGCAGATTCCGATCGGTGCGAGCCAGGATCAGGTGCTGATCGTGATGGGCACGCCCTCGACGGTCGCGACCCTCGACGGTGAAGTGTTCTACTACATCTCGCAGCGCTCGGAGCGCCCCGTCGCGTTCATGAACCAGAAGGTGGTCGATCAGCGCGTCATCGCGATCTATTTCGACAAGAACCGGCGCGTGCGCCGGCTTGCGAATTACGGTCTCCAGGACGGCAAGATCTTCGACTTCATCAGCCGCACCACGCCGACTTCGGGTCAGGAGATGAGCTACCTCACCCCGCTGTTCAAGCTGCTGAGCTTCAACTGAGGCTGTCGAAGGTTTCGATCGAAGCGGCCTGTCGCTTCGCGTCGAGAACGCGCGTCGAACGAGCCTTCAGAGCCGCTTAATTCCATCGGAAGGTAAATGGCTCGCGCCTGCGTCGTCGTGCCGCCCTCTGCGCGGCACTTGTCGTCGCACGCGACTTGCGGTCACACGTGCTGTTCCCTACGCTTCCCGCAAAGCAAGAAGCAGGAGCGGATTCGTGCCCAAGAAATTTCAGAACACTTTGTTGTCCCGCCGTCGCGTGCTCGCCGGTGCTGCCGGACTTTCGGCCGCAGCGATCCTGCCGCGATCGAGCCTTGCCGACTGGAAGCCCACTGAAAACGTTCGCCTCATCGTGCCGGCCGCGGCCGGCGGATCGACCGACGTGATGGGCCGGCTCTTGGCCGCGCACCTGCAGACTGCCTGGGGCCAGTCGGCCGTCGTGGAGAACCGCTCCGGCGGCGGCGGCACGATCGGCACCGCCGAAGCCGTGCGCGCCAAGCCGGATGGCCACACCATCCTGGTCGGCAATCCGGGCCCGAACGCGATCGCCTACAGCATCTTCAAGAACCTCAGCTACAAGCCGGACCAGCTTCAGCCGGTCTCGAACATGATCCGGATTCCGAACATCGTCTCGGCGCATCCGAAGACCGGCATCAAGTCGATTCCCGAGCTGATCGCGTTCCTGAAGGCCAATCCCGACAAGCTCAGCTACGCCTCTTCCGGCGTCGGCCAAAGCCCTCACCTCACCGGCGCCTGGTTCCTCCAGCTCACCGGCCTGAAGATGACGCACATCCCGTTCCGCGGCGCCGGCCCCGCGCTCCAGGCGGCGCTCGCCGGCGACATCCAGATCCTGTTCGACAACCTCTATCCGAGCCTGCCGCAGGTGCAGAACGGCACGCTCAACGGTCTGTGCGTCACCACACCCGAGCGCAGCGACCTCGCGAAAGACTTGCCGACCATGCGCGAGAGCGCGCCGGAGCTGGCGAACTTCGACGTCTCCTCGTGGTTCGCGGTGTTTCTGCCGAAGGGCGCTTCGCCCGAGGTGCTGGGCGCGCTCAATCTCCAGGTCAAGGCGATGCTGGAACGCGACGACGTCAAGAAGCAGATCGCCGCCATGGGCGCCCGCGCCGACTACGGCACGCCGGAGCAGTTCGCCGCCTTCGTGGACGCCGAGACGAAGAAGTTCGCCGGCATCATCCAGAAGGAAGGCCTGCAGATGGACGTGCAGTAGGTCCCGTGTCCCGGACGCGGTGCAGCCTGTAACTCTGCTGCGCTGAGCCGGGACCCAGCCGCGCGACGTGGACCCCGGATCTGCAGCGCACCACTTCGTGCTGCGCAGCGTCCGGGGAACGCAGATAGAGCGAAGCCGCAAATCAAAAACCCCGCGGTTTGCACCGCGGGGTTTTTTCTTTCACCAGCGCCGCTCAGTGCGCCAGGATCGCCAGCAGCAGCAGGGCCACGATGTTGGTGATCTTGATCATCGGGTTCACCGCAGGTCCTGCCGTATCCTTGTAGGGATCGCCGACGGTGTCGCCGGTCACCGCGGACTTGTGGGCATCAGAGCCCTTGCCGCCGAAATGACCGTCCTCGATGTACTTCTTGGCGTTGTCCCAGGCGCCGCCGCCCGAGGTCATCGAGATCGCGACGAACAGGCCCGTCACGATCACGCCAAGCAGCATCGCGCCGACGGCCGAGAACGCCGCCGACTTGCCGGCCGCGCCGCCGCCCGCGATCGCGTAGATCAGGAAGTAGACGACGATCGGCGACAGCACCGGCAGCAGCGAGGGGATGATCATCTCCTTGATTGCCGCACGCGTCAGCAGGTCGACCGCCTTGCCGTAGTCAGGCTTGTCGGTGCCCTGCATGATGCCCGGCTTCTCGCGGAATTGCCGCCGCACCTCCTCGACGATCGCACCGGCCGCACGGCCGACCGCGGTCATGCCCATCGCGCCGAACAGGTACGGCAACAGACCGCCGAACAGCAGGCCCACCACGACGTAGGGATTGTTCAGCGAAAAGTCCGGATTGACGCCGGCGAAGTAGGGATGCTTCGCGGAGCCGGCCACGAAGAACTTGAGGTCCTCGTTGTAGGCCGCGAATAGCACCAGGGCGCCGAGACCAGCGGAGCCGATCGCGTAGCCTTTGGTGACCGCCTTGGTGGTGTTGCCGACCGCGTCGAGCGCGTCGGTCGACTTGCGCACCTCCTTCGGCAGTCCCGCCATTTCGGCAATGCCGCCGGCGTTGTCCGTCACCGGGCCGAAGGCGTCGAGGGCGACGATCATGCCGGCCAGGGCCAGCATGGTGGCGGTCGCGATCGCGATGCCGAACAGCCCGGCGAGGCTATAGGTGACCAGGATGCCGGCGATGATGACGATCGCAGGCAACGCGGTCGCTTCCATCGAGATGGCGAGGCCCTGGATCACGTTGGTGCCGTGGCCGGTGACCGAGGACTGGGCGATCGACTTCACCGGACGATAGTCGGTGCCGGTGTAGTATTCGGTGATCCAGATGATCAGCGCGGTGACGATGAGACCGACCACGCCGCATTCGAACAGCGCCATGCCAGTGTAGTTGACGCCATCGAGCTTGCCGAAGCCGATCAGGTAGTAGATCACCAGGGCGATGCCGATCAGCGACAGGATGCCCGTTGCGATCAGGCCCTTGTAGAGCGCGCCCATGATCGACTGGCTCGGACCGAGCTTGACGAAGAAGGTGCCGATGATCGAGGTGATGATGCAGATGCCGCCGATCGCGAGCGGCAGCGTCATCATGTTGGCGAGGATCGGCGTCTTGGCGAAGAAGATCGCCGCCAGGACCATGGTGGCGACCGCGGTCACCGCATAAGTCTCGAACAGGTCGGCGGCCATGCCGGCGCAGTCGCCCACGTTGTCACCGACATTGTCGGCGATGGTCGCGGGGTTGCGCGGATCGTCCTCGGGAATGCCGGCCTCGACCTTGCCGACGAGGTCGCCGCCGACGTCCGCACCCTTGGTGAAGATGCCGCCGCCGAGACGCGCGAAGATCGAGATCAGCGAGGCGCCGAAGCCGAGCGCCACCAGGGCGTCGACGACGACGCGGCTATCCGGCGCGAGCTTCAGCGAGTGGACCAGGAAGCCGAAATAGAGGGTCACACCCAGCAGCGCGAGACCGGCCACCAGAAGTCCGGTGATGGCGCCCGCCTTGAAGGCGAGCTCCAGGCCGCCAGCCAACGACGTCGTCGCGGCCTGGGCGGTGCGCACATTGGCGCGGACCGAGACGTTCATGCCGATGAAGCCCGCGGCGCCGGACAGTATTGCGCCGATGGCGAAACCGATCGCGACATAGAGCCCGAGGAAATAGGCAAGCAGCACGAAGATGACGATGCCGACGACACCGATCGTGGTGTACTGGCGCCGGAGATACGCCTGTGCGCCTTCGCGCACTGCCCCTGCGATCTCCTGCATGCGCGGCGACCCCGCATCCGCACCCAACACCGAAGACGTCGCCCAAATCGCGTAGGCGACGGAAAGCGCTCCGCAGAGCACTATCAACCATAATGCTGTCATGTGATTTTTGCCTCAGATCCTTGATGTACCCCCGGCGCCTTTTGTGTTCCGTCGTGCGGTGCGGCGCCTTGATTTTGAACAAAGCCGCCCCCTTGCCCTTAAGGGGCGGCTCCAGTCGGCCGCGAGCTTGCCAAAATCAAATTGAGGGTGCAACGCCGGATGAGGCCGAAAAGCCCGATCTCGGCAGGTATTTAGGACCAAGTGCTGAGAACCAGGATGCCGGGTTGGAGCAATTGCTAGAAGTGGCTGTAGGACAGCCGCGTCAAAAGCAGGTCCTGACCCTGCCCGTCCAGGAAGCGCGGAGGCTTCTGCCCCTCCGCGATCGCACCGATCGCGGTCACCGCAACGCCCTGGGCCCGCCCCGCAGCAATCAGGGCGTCACATTGTGCCGGCGGAGCGGTGCACAGCACTTCGTAATCATCGCCTCCCGCAAGCAGTGTCTCGACAGACGCGACGTTGCGGGCGCGCAGGCCGGCCGCCGCGGCCGAGAGCGGCACGCTCGTCACATCGACCGATGCCGAGACCCCGGACGCGGCGCAGAGCTTGGTCAGATCGCCGGCGAGGCCGTCGGAGACGTCCATCGCTGCGGTGGCATGATCGCGCACCGCCCGCGCCAGCATGTTGCGCGGCTGCGGCACCCGATAGCGCGAGACCAGAAAATCCCGTGCCGCGGGATCGGATGTCAGCGCGGTGGCCACAGCGCCGCCTTTGAGCACGTCGAGGCCGAGCGCGGCATCGCCGATCGTCCCTGTCACCAGGACGCGGTCGCCCGGCCGAGCGCCGGTGCGGCCGACCATCCGCCCCCGAGGCACACGGCCAAAGGCGGTGATCGAGATCATCTGCGGGCCCGGCGTCGACACCGTGTCGCCGCCGAGCAGAGGACAAGCGAAGATGTTCGCGTCCTCGCCCAGCGCGTCCGCAAAGGGACGCAGCCAGGCATCCTCCTTGCTGCGCAGCGCCAGCGTCAGCACGAAGCCGGCCGGCACCGCGCCCTTGGCAGCGAGATCGGACAGGTTCACCCGCAGCGCCTTGCGCGCGACGGTGTCAGGGGGATCGCCAGCAAGATAGTGCACGCCCTCGACAACGGCGTCGGTGGTGACGACGATGTCCTCGCCGGAGGAGGACAGCACCGCAGCGTCATCGACCAACCCGAACGCGCCGGGGTCGGTCGCCAGCGGCTTGAAATAGCGCGCGATGAGGGAGTCTTCGCCGGAGGGCTGTGTTCTGTCCTGTGTCACGATAGCCGACCCGTCATCCTGAGGTGCGAGCCCTTGCGAGCCTCGAAGGATGGATGGCCGAGGTGCGACCTCAGCGGCACGCCGCCGCCCTTCGAGGCCTCCGCTTCGCTCCGGCACCTCAGGGTGACGGCTACGGCGGAAGTCGTTGTGTCAATTACCCACGCCCGAACTCGTCGCCGCGGAACTGGCGGCCGATCTGGTCGAGCACGGCATTCACCATGCCGGTCTCCTCGCGATCGACGAAGGCGTTGGCGACGTCGACATATTCGGAGACGACGACGCGGCCCGGCACGTCCTTGCGGTGCTGGAGCTCATAGGCCCCTGCCCGCAGCACTGCCCGCAGGATCGCTTCGATCCGCTTGAGCGGCCAGCCCTTCGACAGCGCCTCGTCGATCAAAGGATCGAGCTTCTTCTGGTCGCGCACGACGCCCGAGACGACGTCGCGGAAAAAGGCGGCTTCCGCCGGCAGATACGTGTCGCCCTCGACCTCGTTGCCGAGCCAATGGCTCTCGAACTCGGCAAAGATGTCGTTGATGCCGGCACCGGCGATGTCCATCTGGTACAGCGCCTGCACGGCTGCGAGACGTGCCGCACCGCGCCGGTTCGCCTTCTTCTCCGGAGCGCCCGCCGGTTTCTTGATCTCAGCCATGGCTTCAGGCCTGCGCCAGGCGGCGTTTGATGCGCAGCATCGCAAGCGCGGCGCGCGCGGCATCGCCGCCCTTGTTGAGCTCGCTGGCGCGCGCCCTTGCCCAGGCCTGCGCCTCGGTGTTGACGGTGAGGATGCCGTTGCCGAGCGGCAGCTTTCGCGCCACGGCGAGGTCCATCAGCGCACGCGAGGATTCCTGCGATACGATCTCGAAATGGATGGTGTCGCCGCGGATCACGCAGCCGAGCGCGATCACCGCGTCATAGGGCTTGCCGTTCGCCGCCGCCGCATCGACCGCAATGGCCACCGCCGCGGGGATCTCCAGCGCCCCAGGAACCGTAACGACGTCATGGGTCAGGCCGGCTGCCTTCAACTCGGCGACCGCGCCGTCCAGCAGCGCATCCTGGAGATCGTCATAGAACCTTGCCTCGACTACAAGCGCGCGCGCGCCGGAAATGTCGGTCTGGTCCTTCAGGGGTGCGCGCCGCGCGTCTGCCATCGTTCAATCCGTTTCGAAAGGGGTCGGCGCTATGTAGTCGCCGGAAGCATGTAAGCCAAGTTTTAAAGACACTGTCATTCCGGGGCGGCTCGAAGAGCCGAACCCGGAATGACGGCTCTGCCGTCACTTCATTTCCGTCAGCCGCGCCGCATAACGGGCCATCAGGTCGACCTCGATATTGACCTCATCCCCCGCCTTCCAGCTGCCGATCGTGGTGACATCAAGCGTGTGCGGAATGATCAGCACCGAAAAGGTCACGTCTGCAACCGTATTGATCGTCAGCGAGACACCGTCGAGCGTGATCGAGCCCTTGGTGGCGATGAACCGTGCCAGCTCCCGCGTCGTCGAGAGCACGAACCGCGCCATATCCGGCAAGTCCTCGCGGCTGACGATGGTTGAAATGCCATCGGCATGGCCGGCGACGATATGGCCGCCGAGCTCGTCGCCGATCTTCAGCGCGCGCTCGAGGTTGAGCCTGGTACCCAATCTCCAGTGCTTGGCCGTTGTCAGCGCCAGCGTCTCGGCCGCGGTATCGACGTCGAACCAGGTCCTTTGCTTAGAGTCCCTGCCGTCTGCGATGCCCGAGCCAACCACGGTCAGGCAGACGCCGTTGCAGGCGATCGAGGCGCCGTCCGCAATCGTACTCTGATCGTAGCGGCAGGCGATGCGGAGCCGGTGCAGCTGGCCCTGCGCCGTTGGCGTGAAGCTGACGATCTCGCCGATATCGGTGACAATGCCCGTGAACATTACGCGCGCTCGTAAATGGTGAGAGTATCCTTGCCGTAGGTCTCGCTAGCATGAACCTTGTAGGCCGGCGACTGCGTGATTTTCGACAGGGGCAATGCATCGAGCGCATCGACGCCGCCTTCGCCGACCGCTTCCGCCCCGCGGAACAGCCAGATCTCGTCGACGAGATCGGCCGCGACGAACGAAGCCGCAACGCGGCTGCCGCCTTCGACCATCAGCCGCGTGATGCCCTTCTCCCCCAGCGCATGCAGCACGGCCGAAAGATCGAGCCCGGATGCACTCCCCGGAGGCATGCGCATGATTTGCGCACCGGCCGCGCCAAGGCGCGTCGCGGCGGCCGCTTCCGCAAGCTCGGAGGCGATCACCCAAAGCGGCGTCTCGCGCGCGGATCGAACCAGCTGGCTCGATGCGGGTATCCGCAGGCTGCGGTCGAGCACCACACGCACCGGCGAGCGCGCCGCCATGCCCGGCAGGCGGCAGTTGAGCTGCGGATCATCCGCCAGCACCGTGCCGATGCCGACCAGGATCGCATCGCTCTGCGCGCGCAAGAGGTGCACGCGATCGCGCACGGCCTCCCCCGTGATCGCAAGCGGCTTGCCGCCGGCCGCACCGATCTTGCCGTCAGGCGAGACCGCGAGCTTCAGGATCACATGCGGACGCTTGTCCCGGACGCGGCGGAAATGACCGGCATGGTCGAACGCAGCATCAGCCGCGCACAGACCGACGTCCACATTGATGCCGGCGGCGCGCAAGCGCGCATGGCCCTGGCCCGCAACTTCCGGATTGGGATCCTCGATCGCCGCCACCACCCGCTTGATACCTGCGGCGATCACCGCATCGGCGCAAGGCGGCGACTTGCCGAAATGCGAGCACGGCTCCAGCGTGACATAGAGCGTGGCGCCTCGCGCCGCCTCGCCCGCCCGCCGCAAGGCTTCGGGCTCGCCATGCGGGCGTCCTCCGGGCTGGGTCCAGCCACGGCCGACGATGACGCCGTCCTTCACGATGACGGCGCCCACGGCCGGATTGGGCCAGGTCCGCCCCAGCCCGCGCCTGCCCAGCGCGAGCGCCAGCTCCATGAAACGGCGATCAGCATCCTTGGCCTCGCGGGCCTTCTGCGCGAACTGGTCTTCCAGGATGCGGAAGATCATTTGCGAATCGCGGCGAGCCGCGCTTCCTCCTCGCCGGAGAGCTCGCCGAGCACGTCGGCGAAATCCTTGGCCTCGCGGAAATTGCGGTAGACCGAGGCAAAGCGCACATAGGCGACGTCGTCGAGCGTGCGCAGATGCTCCATCACGGTCTCGCCGATCACCTCCGAGGAGATCTCGGCCTCACCCCCGGTCTCGAGCTCGCGCACGATGGTGGAGACCATCTTCTCGACCCGCTCCGGCTCGACCTGCCGTTTGCGAAGTGAGATCTGCACCGAGCGCATCAGCTTGTCGCGATCGAACGGCACGCGGCGGCCGTTGCGCTTGATCACCGTGAGTTCGCGCAGCTGCACGCGCTCGAAGGTGGTGAAGCGGAAATTGCAGGCGACGCACACGCGCCGCCTGCGGATCACGGACGAGTCCTCGGTCGGACGCGAGTCCTTTACCTGCGTATCGAGACTGTTGCAGTTCGGGCAGCGCATCCGTGTACCTTGAAAGGTTTTCTTGGACCTTACTGATAGATCGGGAACCGGTCGGTGAGCGCCTTGACCCGTTCCTTGATCGCAGCCTCCACCAGCGGCGCCTTGCCGTCGGAGGATTGCGCGATCGCGTTCAGGACCTCGGCGATCATGCCGCCGACCTGCTGGAATTCGGCCACGCCGAAGCCGCGGCTGGTCGCAGCCGGGGTGCCGAGCCGAATGCCTGAGGTGACGAAGGGCGATTCCGGGTCGAACGGAATGCCGTTCTTGTTGCAGGTGATGGCCGCGCGGACCAGCGCCTTCTCCGAGACATTGCCCTTCAGGCCCTTGGGCCGGAGATCGACCAGCATCAGATGATTGTCGGTGCCGCCGGAGACGATGTCGAGACCATGGCCCTTCAAGGTCTCGGCCAAGGCCTTGGCGTTCTCGACGATGTTCTTGGCGTAGACCTTGAAGTCCGGACGCAGCGCCTCGCCGAAGGCGACCGCCTTCGCCGCAATCACGTGCATCAAAGGACCGCCCTGCAGGCCCGGGAAGATCGCCGAGTTGAGCTTCTTGGTCAGCGTCTCGTCATTCCACAGCATCAGGCCGCCGCGCGGACCGCGCAAGGACTTGTGCGTCGTGGTGGTGGTGACGTGCGCATACGGCACCGGCGAAGCATGCACGCCGCCGGCGACGAGCCCGGCGAAATGAGCCATGTCGACCAGGAGGTAGGCACCGACGCTGTCGGCGATCTCGCGGAAACGCTTGAAGTCCCAGGCGCGCGAATAGGCCGAGCCGCCGGCGATGATGAGCTTCGGCTTGACCTGCTCGGCCTGCTTGGCCACCGCATCCATGTCGATGATCTGGTCCTCGCGGCGCACGGTGTAGTGCGCGGCCTTGAACCACTTGCCGCTCATGTTGACGGGCGAGCCATGGGTGAGATGGCCGCCCGCGGCGAGATCGAGACCCATGAAGGTGTCGCCGGGCTGCAGCAGCGCCAGGAACACCGCCTGGTTCATCTGGCTGCCAGAGTTCGGCTGCACGTTGGCGAAATTGGCGCCGAACAGCTTCTTGGCGCGATCGATCGCAAGATTCTCGGCGACGTCGACCCACTCACAACCGCCGTAATAGCGCGCGCCCGGATAACCTTCCGCGTACTTGTTGGTCATGACCGAACCCTGCGCTTCCAGCACGGCCCGGCTGACGATGTTCTCGGAGGCGATCAGCTCGACCTCGTGGCGCTGCCGGCCGAGCTCGCCCTTGATGGCGGCGGCGATTTCCGGATCGGCCTGCTCGAGCGAGGCGGTGAAAAACGAATCGGGCGCGGAGGCGGTCTTGGGTGCGGTCATCTTGCGAATATCTCCACCGCCGCAGCCTTTTGGCGGGCTACGGGCGGGTCTGGTGTGGCGGTCGGAAGCACGCGCGATCTACCACATCGCCCGCAACAGGCCAAGCATTTGCGGGTCGGGCCTGATATTTATGCAAGATATGGTGGGATTGGGGGTTTCAGCCCGGGAGCGGTTTTGCGAGACCGCTCCCCGTCAATATCCGGGCTGGGGCCGCTTTGGGCCTTATTCTTTGCCGTCGTGCTACAGCCCCGTATACCCCGCCTTCACCGGGTCGACGCTGCCGTCGAGCTGGCGCAGATAGGTCAGGCCGCAGACGGTCAACCTGTGGGTGTCGGTCTCACCGGCTTCCATCAGGATGTTGAGGTAGTTGGTGACCTTTTCACGCGCCTCCGCGCTCGCCGCCGCGGTGCGGTTGGCGAGCAGGTCATAGGTCTGCATGATGCGGTCGATGGCAGCTTCCATGGCATCCTCTGGTTGGTCGGGATCTTGGGGATCTTGATCAGGCAACCGCTCTGGCCTCGGTCTGCGCCTGGAACCGGGCGATGGCCTTGTTGGCCAGCCTGATCTTGTTGAATTCGCCCTGTTGAAGCAGCTTGACGATCAGGTGAAGCAGGCGTTCGTCGGTGACGAGAGTGTCCGGGATCGCGCCGGAGCGGCGAAGGTAGTTCGCGGCGATGGCGTAGGCCTCGCTGACGAGTTCCACGTTCATCACCTGAAGCCCGCGCTCGACCAGCATCGACGTTTCTCCGATCCGAAGGAGATAAGCGCCGAGCCCGGAACTGGTTCCTGGCTGCCCAGGGATTTTTTTCGCAGGTGCAAAAACATCAACGCACCGGCCCGGGGGCAACTCCGGACCGGCGCGCTTGGGGAAAGTCAGGCACGTTCGGGAGGGCTTGCCGGTCTTATTGCGGGCCGGCTTGGCCCTGATCCCTTCAGAAAACTCAGAGGCGATAGAGGATCTGGTCGGTCCAGAACCGCTCGAGACGGTGCAGCGACTTGTTGAGGGTCGCGAACTCGTCGCCGGAGATGCCGCCGACCTGCTCCACCGTCTTGACGTGCTTCTGGTAGAGCGCATCGACGATGCGGCGGACTTCCTGGCCCTGCGGGGTCAGGCGGATGCGCACCGAGCGGCGATCGACGCGCGAGCGCTGATGATCGAGGAAGCCGAGCTCGACGAGCTTCTTCAGATTGTAGGAGACGTTGGAGCCGAGATAGTAACCGCGCGTGCGCAATTCGCCCGCGGTCAGCTCCTTGTCGCCGATGTTGTAGAGCAAGAGCGCCTGGACCGAGTTGATGTCCGCACGGCCGCGGCGATCGAATTCGTCCTTGATCACGTCGAGGAGCCGGCGATGCAGCCGCTCCACCAGAGTCAAAGCTTCCAGATAGAGCGACTGCACCGAACCCTGCTGGCCGGAGACGCGCTCTGCGGTATCTGCCGCAGTTGCGACGGCTTTCATCATGACACTTCCCCTGTTGTCGTTTTTATCGACACTTATTCGACGAAACTTGTGTCCCGTCTGATAGCTGCAACTTAAGGGGCGCGTTTGAAGATCGGCTTAAATAAGAGAATAAAGAGATCATGAATTTAAGACAGTGAATTGCGCATTAAGCCTGTGCTACAAGCACTTTTCGAAAGCCTCTGTTGACCTTCGCAAGGTCCTGTTCACCCTCCGTCCGCCCCTGTTGTCGCATTCCAGAACAGCCCCGCCCTGTTTCGAAACGCAAGCGTAAGAGCTGTGGCGGAACCGGCTGGTCAATGAAAACTTACCGCGAATTTTAGGCAACCCGCGGTCAACCAACGCAACACGCGTGTCCCGGACAAGCGCAGCGAGGCGGAGCGCAGAGCCGGGACCCAGATGTTTCAAAGCGAGATTGCGGATAAGTGGACCCCGGCTCTGCAACGCATCACGCCGTAAGTGCGGCGCGCCGCATTGCGTCCGGGGCACGCGAGCATAGTTGATTGCGGAGCGACGTCGCCTACGGCGGCCGCTCGCGCGCGGCCATCCAGGCGAGCGCGAGATAAGCGGCAAGCATGAAGACCTCGACGCCGACCACGACGAGGCTGCCGCCGTAGATTCCCGGGAACATCAGCTCGATCACCGCCATCGACACCACGGTCGTCAGCCACACCACCGCGCCCCAGGGCGTCGCCAGCCAGAGGCCGACGGCGGCGACGAGCTCGATCACGGCGAAGTAGACGGTCGCCGCCTGCCAGGCCATCGACTGGTTCTCGAACGCCTCGTCCTCGCCGCCGACGAAGCCGGTGACCTGCGCCCAGTGATAGAGGCCTTTGAGGATCGAGAGCAGCGCCATCACCCGCAGGAACAGCACCAGCCGACGGGTCCAGACATTGTCGTCGGACTCCGAGCGCTCCGAGGAGATCGCCGCCACCGAGAGCGCGCTCTCTCTGGCAGTGTCTCGGGCAGCGTCCCTGGCATTGGCGCCGCCCTGGGCCGCATCGCGGGTGGAGATCTCGGACATGGCCCCTTCTGGCTGCTTCGGCCCGCAAAATCAATCGGCTGCCATCCTTTGCGACAGGTCAAGCCGCGGTGACGGGAACCGTGCGAGCTGGTATAAGAATAATTCCAGCCGGAGGAAGAGTGATGGCGATCAAATACGGACGTCCGATCGAATTGCGCGAAGTTTCGCGCCGGGACAGCACCGCAGTGCCGCATGCCCTCGATCTGACCGTCCGTCCGCGCCGCAACCGCAAGGCCGAGTGGGCCCGGCGCATGGTGCGCGAGAACGTCCTCACCACCGACGATCTGATCTGGCCGCTGTTCCTGATCGACGGCACCAATAAGCGCGAGCAGGTCGCCTCGATGCCCGGCGTCGACCGCCTCAGCGTCGACCAGGCCGTGCGCGAGGCCGAGCGCGCCATGAAGCTGACCATCCCCTGCATCGCGCTGTTCCCCTACACCGATCCCGCCTTGCGCGACGAGGAAGGCACGGAAGCCACCAACCCGAACAACCTGGTCTGTCAGGCCGTGCGCGCGATCAAGAAGGAGTTTCCGGAGATCGGAATCCTCTGCGACGTCGCGCTCGATCCCTTCACCAGCCACGGCCATGACGGCCTGATCTCCGACGGCAAGATCCTGAACGACGAGACGGTCGCCGTGCTGGTGCGACAGGCCCTGGTGCAGGCCGAAGCCGGCTGCGACATCATCGCGCCTTCCGACATGATGGACGGCCGTGTCGCCGCGATCCGCGAGGGGCTGGACCGCGCCGGCCTGCTCGACGTGCAGATCATGGCCTACGCGGCGAAATACGCCTCGGCCTTCTATGGCCCGTTCCGCGACGCCATCGGCTCGGCCAAGACGCTCACCGGCGACAAGCGCACCTACCAGATGGACAGCGCCAACACCGATGAAGCGCTGCGCGAGGTCGAGCTCGACATCGCCGAGGGCGCCGACATGGTGATGGTGAAGCCCGGCATGCCATATCTCGACGTGGTCCGCCGCGTGAAGGACACGTTTGCGATGCCGACCTTCGCCTATCAGGTCTCCGGCGAATACGCGATGATCGCCGCGGCCGCGAACAACGGCTGGCTCGACGGCGACCGCGCCATGATGGAGAGCCTGCTCGCCTTCAAGCGCGCCGGCGCCGACGGCGTGCTGAGCTATTTTGCGCCGAAGGCGGCGGAAAAGCTGCGGGCCCAGACGTAAATTGTCGCGGCGCGAACCGCGCCCGAGCAACTCCCGTCATTCCGGGGCGATGCGATAGCATCGAACTATGGTGCGCGCTTGTGCACCTGAGAATCTCGAGATTCCGGGTTCTGTCCTGCGGACCGCCCCGGAATGACCGCGAGGAGAGATTCGCCCCCGAATCGCCGGAATATTTCGGCTTGCTGCCGCCCGCGCGCCCTTGGCACACGCATGGTCTGTTCCCATGTCCTGCCGCGGGGCTTCGCTGGGAGAACGGACTATGTCGTACGACTCGGGTAATTCAGGCGCCTGGCGCAATGACGGCGCCATGCAACCGCACGCCTACGACCCCGACCTGCATCCGGAGCTGTTCCGGGGCGTCGCGACGCGGCGGGTGTTCGCCTTCCTGATCGACATGGTCGTGATCTCGGTGCCGGTGATCCTCGGCTACATCTTCATCGCCTTGTTCGGCGTGGTCACCCTCGGCATCGGCTGGGCACTGTTCTGGATCGCCTGGCCGGCCTCCGTGATCTGGGCCATCGTCTATTACGGGGCCAGCATCGGCGGTCCGTCCTCCGCCACGGTCGGCATGCGCCTGATGGACCTGGAGCTGCGCACCTGGTACGGCGCGCCCGGCTATTTCGTGCTCGGAGCCACCCATGCCGTGCTGTTCTGGGTGACGGTCTCGTTCCTGTCGCCGTTCGTGGTGCTGGTCGGCCTGTTCAACGGCCGCCGTCGCCTGCTGCACGACTTCGTGCTGGGAACGGTCGTGATCAACAATTCGGTTCGCGTACCCGCACCCCAGGCGGCGCGGACGTGGTGAGCTAATCGATTGACCGGGGGCTTCTGGAGCGCGATGCTGATGCCTGTTTTGGAGGCCCACGACGTCCCTTGACCCAGCACTCGCGCGATACCCCCCAGTTTTACCTCACGGCGCCCTCCCCCTGCCCGTATTTGCCGGGCCGACATGAGCGCAAGGTATTCACGCATCTGGTCGGAGACCGCGCCGGTGACCTCAATGACCTGCTGACCCATGGCGGATTCCGCCGCAGCCAGTCCATCGCCTACCGGCCGGCCTGCGACCAGTGCCGCGCCTGCGTCTCGGTCCGGGTCATCGCCAACGAGTTCCGCCCCTCGCGCAACTTCCGCAAGGTAATGGCCCGCAACGCCGACATCATCGGCGAGCAGCGCAGCGCGGTGCCGACCTCCGAGCAATATTCGGTGTTCCGCGCCTATCTCGACGCCCGCCACCGCCACGGCGGCATGGCCGACATGACCGTGCTCGACTACGCCATGATGGTCGAGGATAGCCACGTCGAGACCCGCATCATCGAGTACCGCAAGCGCGGCCCCGACAGCGGCCTCACCGGCCGCGGCGAGGAGCTGATCGCGGTGGCGCTGACCGACGTCCTCAGCGACGGCCTGTCGATGGTCTATTCGTTCTTCGATCCGGGCCAGGTCAGCCGCTCGATGGGCACCTTCATGATCCTCGACCACATCGCGCGTGCGCGACGTCAGGGCCTGCCTTACGTCTATCTCGGCTACTGGATCGAGGGCTCCAAGAAGATGGACTACAAGGCCCGCTTCCTGCCGCAGCAGCGCCTCGCCCCGTCAGGCTGGCTGCGCATCGACGCGCAGGGCGACACGGCGTCCGAGCCGCAGGACTGAGCGGCGAATGGTGAGTGGCGAGTAGCGAATAGGACAACGCCCCCATTCGCCATTCGCCACTCACCCGAAAAAGGTATCCGTCAGCAACTTCAGATTCAAAATCACGATGACGCCCGCGACGATCCACGCAACCGCGGCGACCGATGTCGGAATCGCGAACTGGCCCATCTTGCGGCGGTCGGAGACGAAGCGGACTAGCGGGATCACTGCAAAAGGCAACTGCATCGACAGCACGACCTGGCTGAACACCAGCAAATCCGCCGTGCCGCGCTCGCCATAAACGGCGGTGACGATGATCACGGGAATAATGGCAATGCCGCGCGTGAGCAGGCGGCGCGCCCAGCTCGGCAGGCGCAGGTCGAGAAAGCCCTCCATCACGATCTGGCCGGCGAGTGTCGCCGTCACCGTCGAGTTGAGGCCCGAGGCGAGCAGCGCCACTGCGAACAGCGTCGAGGCGATGCCGAGACCGAGCAGCGGCGACAACAGCTCAAAGGCCTGGCCGATCTCGGCGACATCGGAATGGCCGCTTCTATGGAAGGTCGCGGCGGCCACGACGAGGATCGCTGCGTTGATGAACAGCGCCAGCATCAGCGCGATCGTCGAGTCCGTCGTCGCCCATTTGATCGCTTCGCGGCGCCCCGTATCGTTGCGTTCATAGGCGCGCGTCTGCACGATCGAGGAATGCAGATAGAGATTGTGCGGCATCACGGTGGCTCCGATGATGCCGATCGCGATGTAGAGCATGTCGGAATTGGTGAAGATCTCGCTCTTCGGCACGAAGCCGCGCAAGACCTCCGCCACCGGCGGAGCCGCCGCCGCGATCTGCACCACGAAGCAGACCGCGATCACCGCCAGCAGCGCGATGACGAAGGCCTCCAGGAAGCGGAAACCGCGGTTCATCAGGAGCAGCAGCAGGAAGGCGTCGAGGGCTGCGAGCAATGCGCCGCCGATCAGGGGAATGCCGAACAGCAGTTTCAGCGCGATCGCCGTGCCGATCACCTCGGCGAGATCGCAAGCGATGATCGCCGCCTCGCAGGCGAGCCAGAGCAGAAAGTTCACCGCCGGCGAATAGGTGGCACGGCAGGCCTGGGCGAGATCGCGGTCGGTGACGATGCCGAGCCGCGCCGCCAGCGACTGGAGCAGGATCGCCATCAAATTCGAGAGCAGGATGACGGAGAGCAGCGTGTAGCCGAACTTCGACCCGCCGGCGAGGTCGGTCGCCCAATTGCCGGGATCCATGTAGCCGACCGAGACGAGGTAGCCCGGCCCGACGAAGGCCAGCAGCCGCCGCCACCAGCGGCCCGCGGCGGGAATGGCGACTGTGGAATTGACCTCAGCGAGGCTTTTGGTGATGGGCGCGTCGGCGCGCCAGCCGGCGACGTCGGGCGTCATGTGGGGTGATCGGGCATCCATATCGGCAGAATACCCAACTTCGTTCTTATTGCAACTCATTTGCAACTGCATCTAGCGGCAAACGTTACCGCCGCGGACCGCGGGAAATCGCGCCTTGTCGGGAAGCGGGTGGGTTTGGTGGTCGTCGGGGGCCAACATTGGCGCAAATTCGCCTTTGCAGGATATGCGCCATGTCAACGCCCGCTCGCCTCCCTGACACTTTCAACCGCCTCGCCTGGTCCAATCTCGCAGCGCAGTCGGCCGAGCAGATTGCACTCGCGGCAGCGCCCATCGTCGCTGTGTTGACCTTGGGGGTGGGCGAAGGGCAGACCGGCCTGCTCCAGACCGCGCTCACCCTGCCCTTCGTCCTGTTCGCCATCCCCGCCGGCGTGCTCGCCGATCGCATCTCCCGCCGCAGGCTGATGGCGAGCGCCGAGGCGCTGCGGGCGGTGGCGCTCGCGGCCGTCGTGCTCCTGCTCGCGCTGGGAGCCCTCAATTTGCCGCTGCTGGCCCTGCTCGGCTTCGCCGCGGTGTGCGGCACCGTCGTTTACAGCGTGGCGGCGCCGGCGCTGGTGCCCTCGCTGGTAAGCTCCGACCTGTTGCCGGCGGCGAATGCGCGCATCGAGCTGGCGCGCACCGTCGCCTTCGCCAGCGGCCCCGCACTCGGCGGTGCGCTGGTGGGATGGTGGGGCGCGAGCCCGGCGTTCGGCTTTGCCGCGGCGCTCTCGGCCATTGCCGTCGTGCTGCTGTCCGGCATCTACGAGCCCGCGCGCGCGCCGGCGCCGCGGCGGCATCCGCTCCAGGAAATCCGCGAAGGCGCCGCCTTCGTGTTTCACCATCCGCTGTTGCGCCCGGTGTTCATCACCCAGTTCATCTTCAACACCGGCTGGTTCCTGCAGATCGCGGTGTTCGTACCCTACGCCGTGCGCCATCTCGGCCTGAGCGCCGCCGGTGTCGGCACGGTGCTGACGATGTACGGCGTCGGCATGGTGATCGGTGCGCTCCTCGCCACGCGCGTGATGAAGCGCATCGCCTTTGGCACCGTGGTGGGGCTCGGCCCCGTCACCGGCTTCGTCGCCGCCTTGGTGATGGCATCGACGGTGCTGGTCCCCTCGCCCTGGCTCGCCGGCTTGAGCTTCTTCCTGCTCGGCGTCGGCCCGATCCTGTGGGTGATCTCGACCACGACGCTGCGCCAGTCCGTGACGCCGCCGCGCCTGCTCGGCCGCGTCTCCGCCATCAACATCATGAGCTACGGCGCCCGCCCGCTCGGCTCGGCGCTGGGCGCGATCGTCGGCGGCCTCTGGAGCGCGGAAGCGTGCCTCTATCTTGCCGCCGCATTGTTCGGCGTGCAGGCGCTGGTGATCCTGCTGTCACCGGCGGTGGGACTGGACCGGCAGCCGGACATGGTGGGAGATGAGGCGGCGGCACGGTGTTAGCCACCGTGGAATGACGGCACGCCTCCTCTCGTGTCCCGGACGCGCCGCAACGCTCATAAGCGCGTTCACGCGCGTCTTCGACCCGCTATGGCGTTGCGGCCCAGAGCCGGGACCCCAGGAGCCACGCGACTCGCTGCATGGGCCCCGGCTCTGCAGCGCATCGCCGAAGGAGCGCTGCGCTGCGTCCGGGGCACGAGATTGCGCACGGCTATATTCGGGCTAACCCGCCAGATAGCGCTCGTAGCTGCCCCTGACCGGCTCGCTCGCGTCGACTTCCGGATCAAGCGTATAGAGATCCTGCGCGCGGCCGATGCCGCGCAGCGCGTAGCGGCCGGTGGAGACGAGGTAGCGGCGGCCGGCGGCGTCGAGGCCCTTGTAGAACTCGGACGAGGCCAGGAGCTCGCGATCGACCGAGCGGCTCATCGAGGCGATGCGGCTGACCTCGTTGACGGTCGGGCCGACCACGGTGAAATCAAGCCGGTCCTCGCTGCCGATATTGCCGTAGAAGACCTCGCCGACATGCAGGCCGATATAGGCTGACGTGGTCGGACGGCCCTCCGCCGCCCGCCGCTCATTCAGCGCGGCGACATTCTTGCGGAACAGGTGCTCGGCGCGGAGCGCGGCACGCCGCGCATCCGCCATGTCCTCGCCCCAGAACATCGCGAGCACGCCGTCGCCGATCAGCTTCAGCACGTCGCCGCCGGCTTCGTGGATCGGATCGATCACGGCCTGCGCATAGTCGTTGAGAAAAGGGATGATCTCGTCGGGACCGATGCTCTCGCTGATGCCGGTCGAGCCGCGCAGGTCCGAATACCACAGCACGGCGTTGATGCGCTCGGTGACGCCGCGCGAGATGCGCCCGCGCAGCACCTGCTCGGAGGCGTCGCGGCCGAGATAGACGCGGCCGAGCGTGCGCGCGATGTCGACCTGCTGCGCCGATTTGATCGCAAGCCCCAGCACCGGAACCAGATCGCGCAGCGCGTCCAGCTCCAGTCCGGAGAAACCGCTCTCGCGGCGGGTGGTCCAGCAGGAATAGAGGCAATCCATCAGGCCGAGCGCGCCATTCTCGCCGAAGCGGTGGACGAAGGCGAGATAGTGCTTGTGGCCCTTCTCGGCGAGCTCGCCGATCTGCGAGAAATCCATCGACGGCGCATCGGCGAGATCGATCACCATCTCGTCCTCGCCATTCTCGAGCATGTGAAAGAACACCGAGCGGCGCCAGCTCTTGGCGGCGTCGCCATCTGCGGTCGAGCCGTATTCGAACGCATCGCTCTCGTTGCTGGGACGATCGCTCCAGCGGAAGCCGCGGCCCTCATAGATCGGATGCAGCGTGTCGATGACGACGAGGCCACGCGACAGTTCCAGCCCCTCGGCGCAGCAGCGCTCGCAGAAGCCGCGGAGCAGTTCATTTTCGGGCAGGCCCGTAAGCCCCTGGCTGGTGATCCAGTTCATCAGGGAGAGGCGCGAGGTGACTTGCATACGCCATTATGGCGTGCATTCGTGACGGGCGAAAGGCGCAAGCCACGCGTAAGCCGAGCGCGAGGTTCCCCGTCCCGCGCAGGTCGAATATGCCGCAGCCGCGGTTGACGCGCTAGTCGCGCGGGCGGCAAATGCTTGCGATGATGATGTTGTCGGCCAGAATCGAAAGCACGCGCGGATGACCCAGCGCCAGCTTCCGATCATCCTGGCGCTCGGCACCACGCAGACGCTGGCCTGGGCCTCCAGCTATTATTTGCCGGCGCTGCTCGCCGATCCCATGTCGCGCGACCTCGGTGTCTCCTCCAACTGGATCTTTGGTGCGTTCTCGGCCGCGCTGGTGATCTCGGCAATGCTCGGCCCGCGCATCGGACGGCAGATCGATCTCGTCGGCGGCCGTCAGGTCCTGTCGGCTTCCAATCTGACTATTGCCGCCGGCCTCGTGCTGCTCGGCCTCTCGCAATCCGTGACGGTGATGGCGATCGCCTGGCTGGTGCTCGGCATCGGCATGGCGATGGGCCTCTACGATGCCGCCTTCGCCGCTTTGGGGCGCATCTACGGCACCGAGGCGCGCCGGCCGATCACCGGCATCACGCTGATGGCGGGCTTCGCCTCCACCGTCGGCTGGCCGCTCACCGCCTGGGGCCTGTCGCATATCGGCTGGCGCGAGACCTGCTTTGCCTGGGCCGCCGCCAACATCCTGATCGGCCTGCCGCTCAATTTCTTCATGCTGCCGGTCATCAAGGGCGCGAAGCAGGCGGCGGCCACGGCCGAGAAGCCACATGTGCCGCTCGACCGCACCATGCTCTTGCTGGCCTTCATCTTCGCGGCGGTCTGGACCGTCACCGGCGCCATGGCCGCGCATTTCCCGCGCATCCTGGAGACGACGGGGGCCTCGCCGGCCGAGGCGATCGCGGCCGGCGCATTGATCGGCCCGGCGCAAGTCGGTGCCCGCATGCTGGAAGCCGGCTTCCTCAGCCGCTTCCATCCGCTGTGGTCGACGCGGCTCGCCTGCTTGACCCACCCGGTCGGCGCCGTGATCGTCGCGATCTTCGGCGGCGCTGCGGCGAGCGCGTTCGCGTTGTTCCACGGCTCCGGCAACGGCATTCTGACGATCGCGCGCGGCACGCTGCCGCTGTCGATCTTCGGCCCGAAGGATTTCGGCTATCGCCTCGGCATCATCGGCGCACCGGCACGAATGGCGCAGGCGGTGGCGCCACTCGCCTTCGGCCTGCTCATCGACCTCATGGGCGCCAACGTGCTGATCGTCTCATCCGCGCTCAGCCTCTCGGCACTGGCCGCGCTGTTGCTGATCCGCGCCGGGCGGCGGCCGGATTGACCGCAACAACGCTTTCGCGCACAAGCGGTCCATGAGCGACGACAACAGCCCGCCACGCACCTTCAAGGGCCTCTTGCGCTGGGCGACCACGCCACCACAGGCCTGGGGAGTCTATCTGCTCGCCGTCCTGCTGGTCTGGCTGCTCTCGTTCTACGCCGGCACGCTGAAGCCGAGGAAGACGCCGGAGGCGAGCCCGCCGACGACGACTGCGCCGAAAGGCTGATCCGCCTCAGTCGTAAAACTCCGGCGCCATCTTCTGGCTGTCGCGCTGGACCTTGTCGTGGTTGATCCAGAGCTGCGCCTTCTCCTTGGCGAGCGTGTCGGCGATCTTCTGCATCGAGGCCGCGCTCTGGTCCTTGTCGACGTTCATGCTGGGCACGCGGCGGTTGTCCCAGTTATCCCTGAAGTGCACGGCATCGCCCGACAGCACCACCGCACCGGTCTTGGGCAATTTCACCAATAGCGACTGGTGCCCGGGGGTGTGGCCGGGCGTCGACAGGATGGTCACGCTGCCGTCGCCAAAGACATCCTTGTCGCCCGTGAGCAGCTCGGCCGGGTGCGAGGGCTTGAAGCGCGGCGCGTTGTTGGCGCCGGGCCAGTCATATTCGGCTTTCTGCACGTAGAGCAGCGACTGCGGAAACAGCTCGACATTGCCGGTATGGTCCGGATGCGTGTGCGAGACCGCCATGGCCTTGACGTCGTCGGGCTTGATGCCGAGCTGCTCGAGCTGGGCGGCAAGGGTCTTCGGCCGGCGCCAGGTTACGGCCTTGGGGTCGGCCGGTACCAAGCCGTTCGGCATGGCCGCGACGGCATCGGCGATGCCGGTGTCCCACAGGAACCAGCCCTTGGCGTGCTTGATCAGGTAGCAGGTGTCGACGAAGTCCATCGCCTTGCCTTCGTTCAGGCCGGGCGTCCAGCGCGAGATGTCACCCGCGGTGCCCTCCCCGCAATTGAGCACGTAGAGCTTCTCGACGCCGGTCTTGTCCGATTGCGCCAGCGCCCCGGGCGCGAACAGAACGAGTGCAGCGGCGACGACGGCGAACGTGGTCCTGGGCATCATTGTTCCTCCCATACTGCTATGCTGGCAGCGATCGAGCATCAACCCCGGCCGCGCAGCAGAATTCCGGCCCCTGTCAATGCGGACAGGTCTCGACCTCGACCGTGACGTGGCTGAGGCCCTTCAGCCCCGCGAGCCGCCGCTTGTAGACGGCCGGCTGTTTCGGCTTGTCCGAGACCACCGAGAGCAGCACGGCACAATGGCCGGGGCCGACCTGCCACAGATGCAGATCGGTGACGCGGTCCTCGCCGACCTCCATGCGGGCGCGGATCACCCGCTCCAGCTTCTCGTCGGCGCGCACGTCGAGCAGCACCGCACCCGATGACTTGATCAGACCGAATGCCCAGCTTGCGATCACGATGCTGCCGATCAGGCCGACGGCCGGGTCAGCCCAGACCCAGCCCGAATACATGGCGACGACGAGCGCCGCGATCGCCAGCACCGAGGTTGCGGCATCGGTCATGACATGGACATAGGCCGCGCGGAGGTTGTTGTCGTGGTGATGACGATGGCCGTGATGGTGGCGATCATGCTCATGGTCATGCTCGTCGTGGTCATCATGCGCCTGGCCGTG
The DNA here is from genome assembly GCF_025200925.1 of Bradyrhizobium sp. CB1015. Lineage (GTDB taxonomy): Bacteria > Pseudomonadota > Alphaproteobacteria > Rhizobiales > Xanthobacteraceae > Bradyrhizobium. The sequence goes on from NZ_CP104174.1 coordinate 5,429,341, forward strand.
ACCGTGATGATGATGATCGTGGCTGTCGCGCAGCAGCCACACGCTGGCGAGGTTGACGCACAGCCCGAGAGCGGCCACCGCGATCGCCTCGCCATAGACGATCGGCACCGGATTGATCAGCCGCAGCACGCTCTCATAGGCGATTTCGACCGCGATCAGGCCGAGGATGATCGCGCTGGCGAAGGCGGCAAGGTCGCCGAACTTGCCGGTGCCGAAGGTGAAATGTGCATTGCCCAGATGCCGCCGCGCAAAGCGATAGGCGAAGGCGGCAATGCCGAGCGCCGCCGCATGCGTGCCCATGTGCCAGCCGTCGGCGAGCAGCGCCATCGAACCGAACAGCGAGCCGGCCACGATCTCGCCGACCATCATGACCAGCGTCAGCACCACCACGAACCAGGTGCGGCGCTCGTTCTCGTCGTGCTTCTCGCCCAGAAAGGCGTGGTCATGGGTCCATTGTTCGATGGAATGGGAATGCATCGAATTCTCCCGAAGATTCAGGTCCGTTGGCCTCCAATATAGACGGCAGGCAGCAATTTTCTAAGGTCCGATCGCCCCGCGGATTGACAGTGCTTCTTAGTTTCGCTGTAATCTGCGCCATGGGGATTTGAGCGATCTCCCCACGAGGCGACAGGCCCAAGCATCGCGTCCCGTTTAGTTCTTGCGAGGACGCATCATGTCTACATTCACGACCATATCATCCGACAAAATGGCACGGCTGATCGGCACGGCGAACGCGCCTGTTCTGATCGATGTGCGCACCGAGCAGGATTTCGCCGCCGACCGGCGGCTGATTCCCGGCTCGATCAAGCTCAGCCACGACAACGTGACGGACTGGGGCGGCGCCTTTGCCGGCCGCCGCGCCGTGGTCTCCTGCCTGCGCGGCGAGAAGCTCGCGCAAGGCACCGCGGCCTGGTTGCGCCAGCTCGGCGTGCAGGCCGAGACGCTGGAGGGCGGCTTCGAGGGCTGGAAGGCAGCCAAGCTGCCGCTGGTCGACGCCCGCAAGCTGCCGCCGCGCGATGCCAAGGGGCGCACCGTCTGGGTGACGCGGGCGCGGCCGAAGGTCGACCGCATCGCCTGCCCGTGGCTGATCCGCCGCTTCGTCGATCCGGGCGCAGTGTTCCTCTATGTCGCGCCGTCCGAGGTGGTCGCCGTCGGCGAGCGCTTTGGCGCAGCGCCCTTCGACATCGAGAACGTGTTCTGGAGCCACCGCGGCGAGCTCTGCACCTTCGACGTGATGATCGAGGAGTTCGGCATCGCGACGCCACCCCTGCTGCGGCTCGCGACGCTGGTGCGCGGTGCCGACACCGCGCGGCCCGAACTCGCGCCGGAGGCAGCCGGCCTGCTCGCGGCCTCGCTCGGGCTGTCGCGCATGTATGACGACGACCTCGAGCAGCTCGAAGCCGGCATGCTGCTCTATGATGCCTTCTACCGCTGGTGCCGCGACGCCACCACCGAGACCCACAACTGGCCGACCAACAAGTTGAAGGCGTAAATGGATATCCGCAACGTTCAAGCAGGAGCTGACGCCGGTCACGGCGTCAGCTTCAACGAAGCCTTTCGCGTCTGGCTCCGCGTCGCCTCCTTGAGCTTTGGAGGGCCCGCGGGCCAGATCGCGGTGATGCACCGCATCCTGGTCGAGGAGAAGAAGTGGATCTCTGAGGGCCGTTTCCTGCATGCGCTGAACTATTGCATGCTGCTGCCGGGACCCGAGGCGCAGCAGCTCGCGACCTATGTCGGCTGGCTGATGCATCGCACCGCCGGCGGGCTGATGGCGGGCGGGCTGTTCATCCTGCCCGGCATCATCGCCATCATGGGTCTCAGCTACATCTATGCCGCATTCGGCAATGTCAGCTTCGTCGAGGCGCTGTTCTTCGGCCTCAAGGCCGCGGTGCTCGCCATCGTCGTCGAGGCCGTGGTCCGCGTCGGCAAGCGCGCGCTGAAGAACCGCATCATGATCGCGCTCGCGGCGGCGGCCTTCGTCGCGATCTTCTTCTTCGCAGTCCCCTTCCCGATCATCATCATCGCCGCCGGCATCATCGGCTATGCCGGCGCGCGCAGCGGCCGGCCGGAATTCGCGCCGGCCGGTCACGGTCATGGCGGCAGCGGCGCCGCGATCGACAGCATGCTCGGCGAGGCCGTGCCCGACCACGTGCGTCCCAACACCACGCGCGCGATCCGCGTCGGTGCAATATGGCTGGCGCTTTGGCTGGTGCCGGTGATCGCGCTGCTGATGGCCTTCGGCGAGCCGAATGTATTCAGCCAGATCGCATTGTTCTTCTCGAAAATGGCGCTGGTCACGTTCGGCGGTGCCTACGCGGTGCTGGCCTATGTCGCGCAGCAGGCCGTCGAGCATTATCATTGGCTCAAGCCGCACGAGATGCTCGACGGTCTCGGCATGGCCGAGACCACGCCGGGCCCGCTGATCATGGTGCTGCAATTCGTGGGCTTCATGGCGGCCTATCGCGACTCCAGCGGCCTGTCGCCGATGCTGGCGGCCACGCTCGGCGGACTGCTCGCAACCTGGGTCACCTTCACGCCCTGCTTCCTCTGGATCTTCGTCGGCGCGCCCTATATCGAGCGCCTGCGCGGCAACACCGGCCTCGCCGGCGCGCTCAGCGCGATCACCGCTGCCGTGGTCGGCGTGATCCTCAACCTCTCGATCTGGTTCGCGCTGCACACGCTGTTCCGCGAAACCGTGCCGTTGCATGCATTTCCGCTGAACTTCGATATGCCGGTGCTCAGAAGCGTCGACGTGCCGGCGCTGCTGCTGGCGATCGCGGCGGCCACCGCGATCTTCCGCTTCAAGCTCGGCATGCTGACGGTGCTGGCGGGCAGCTGCGCGGCGGGCGTGGCGCTCCGGCTGGCGGGGGTGATCTGATGCCAGGGATGTGACCAATCGTGAGGCCAGGATGTGTTGGAACGCTGCGGCTGAACGCCATCTAAGCAGGCGGGGCGTTTGGAGACACAGCGATGCGTTTCATTCTGGCCTTGAGTCTTCTTATCACCTTGGGCGGCGTTGCCGACGCGGCACAGGCGCATCACGCACACCGGCGGCATGCGACTGTTCATTCCAGTCAGGGCATGATCCCGTCAGCTCCCGCTTCAGGTTTTGCCTACGCGCCGGCACCCCACGGCGCCCCGGCCTACCCTGGTTCTACTGAGCCGTATTATGGCGCTTCTCAAGGTTATGCGCCCGGCGAAAAGGAGCGATTTCTGGGCAGTCTGTTCAGCCCGTAGAGAGGTCGAACCGCCACGAACGGATGCACGCGCGCAGCGCGGGTAATGTCACCGATGGGCACCGCAAAGAGTGGTCGTCGCAACTCAACCGATCGTTATATTGATTCAAATCAACGGTGGCCGGGATACTTCGAGATCGACTGCGTGATGCCTCTCATCTTCGCAGGAGACGAACATGCGGTCACTTGCAATTGCGGCAGCCTTGAGCCTGACGCCGGTTTCGGCTTTCGCCGTCTCCGACTGCCGGGTCACGGGTAATCCTTCAGTGTTTGGCGTCGACATGACGGCCTACTTCGCAATCAGATCAGGGCAAACGTGCAATTTCCCGATGCGAATTCCGGGAGCGATGGATAAGTCGGGCGTTTCCCAGAAGCCCGCGCACGGGACGCTCAGGCAGATCAATGTAACGACATTCAGGTACACCGCGGCGTCCGGATACAAGGGCAACGATACGTTTGCCATCTACGGCGAAGGCAAAGGTCCGTACGGTTCAGGCAGATCGATCATGACGGTGAATGCAACGATAGAATAGGCCGCCGAAGTTTTGGCGAAGGCGGCACGCCGTGGCATGGCACCGTCCTTGTGGCCTTACCGCATCATCATCCGCGCGATCGCTTCCCCGATCACCACCGTGGTGAAGTGCGTGTTGGCGCGGCAATCGGATGGCATGATCGACGCGTCGGCGACGCGCAGGCCGCTGATTCCCTTCACGGTGCCGTCGGGGTTGACCACGCCATCCACGTCGCCCACACCGCTCATGCGGCAGCTGCCTGCGGCATGCTGGATGTCGCCGGTCTCACGGCGCAGCACCGAGTCGAGCTCGTGATCGGGCAGGCTGGCGGCCTGCGGCAGCGTCAAATCCGTGTCGGCGAGCCTGATCCAGTCGGCAATGCCTGACAGCGCCGGCTGCGAGGTGATGACGGCGAGGCGTTTCACCGCATCCATCATGCGCAGCATGTCGCGGGGATCGGCCAGCATGTTTTCCTCGACGACGGGATCGATTGCAGGATCGGTCGAGGCCAGCTTGAGCGTTCCACGCGAATAGGCGTTGAACAACCCCGCGCCGATCGCTCCGGGGTTGCCGATGCCGCGGTGATTGAAGGCGATCAGGATCATGTCGCGCTTGCCGCCATTGGCGAGGCCCGAGGAATAGGTCACGCAGCAATTGGTGTGGCGCGTATCGGGATCGGTGGGACGAAGCTCCTCCCGCAGCTGGATCGTGGCGCGAAACAGCGGATGATCGAAGAAATGGCGGCCGACCGGCAGATCGCGCGCGACCGCGATCCCCATCGCCTTCAATTCCTCGGCCGGACCGATGCCCGAGCGCAGCAGGATCGCCGGACTATGAATGGCGCCGGCGCACAGCACGATCTGGCGTGCGCTGATCTCGTGGGTGCCCTGCCCCTCGATATGGACGCGGACGCCCGTCGCCCGTCCGTCGCTGATCAGCACGCGATCGACCAGCGCATGCCCGCGGATCTCCAGATTGGCGCGCCCGCGCGCGGGCTCGAGATAGCCCTCGTTGGTGGTGATGCGACGCAAGTTGCGGCTGTTGATGGGGTAGCACGCAACGCCCTCGCCGTCAGGGCCATTGACGTCGGCGCACCAGGGATAGCCGCTCGCCAGCGCCGCATCGCGCAAGCCCCGGTCGATCGGGCCCCATGTCTCCGGCGGCGCGCGATAGACCGGCAACGGCCCGCCGCGCCCGTGTCCCTCGGCGTCACCGAACTCCAGATCGTCCTCGATCACGGAGAACAGCGGCATCACCTCCTTGGCCGACCAGCCGGCGCAGCCATTGGCGGCCCATTCGTCGAAGGCATCGGCAACGCCGCGGATCGCGATCTGGCCGTTCATCATCGACGAGCCGCCGAGCCCCTTGCCGCGCCAGTAGAAGCGCGGCTCCTGCCCCGCGACGCGGCGCGTCAGAAGATCGGGCCATTGCCATTTCTCCTGATACTCGCGCTTGTGGATGATCGGGATCGGATTCGGCGTCCTCACCTCCCAGGGCGCCTCGTCAGCGCGCCAGTCGAGCCCTGCTTCGAGCAGCAGGACGCGCCGTGCCGGATCCTCGGAGAGCCATGCGGCAACAGCGGCGCCAGCGGAGCCGCCGCCGACAACAATGACATCGTACATCGCGTTACTTCTCAACGTTCCAGAACACCGGGATAGCCGACGGTATCAGACCACGCAGAGTGGCGCGATAGGCGGCGGGCTGGGCGAACTGGCCCCACGGAATTGCAGGGGCCTGATCGTACATGACGGCCTGGATCTCGCCCGCGATCTTCTTGCGGTCCGCCTCTGCGGGCGCCTTGGCGAAGGCTTCCATCAGAGGGGTGATGCGCGCATCGCATTGCCAGCCGGTGAAGTCGGCACAGTTGAAGGCGACCATGACATTGGTCAGCGGCGAGCCCAGATCGAAGCCGCCGGCGTGGACGCCATAGACGCTCCAGCCCTCCTTCTTGGCGCGGCGCGCCAGCACGCTCGCCCAGTCCATCACCTGCAGATCGACGTTGAAGCCGGCAGCCTTCAGCCGCTCGGCGAGCACCTGCGCCGAAACGCGCGGGGCTTCGAGGTCGTTGGCCTGCATGACGACCACCGGCTCGCCGGCATATTTGGTCGCCTTCAGCGCAGCCTTCGCCGCTTCGATCGAGGGCTTGGCCGCAGCTTCCGTGCCGGCCTTGCTCTCGTAGGTGGTGCCGCAGGTGAAGTAGGTCGCGCAAGGAGTGGCGTATTTGGCGTCGAGCCCGAGCGCATCAAGCACTTCGCGCTGGTCGACCAGCTTCCACAGCACGCGGCGGATTTCTGGATCGTCGAACGGTTTCGAGGCGGCGTTGAGACGATAGGCACCGGCGAACATGTTGCCGCCAGTGAAGTTGACCAGCTTGACGCGCGTGTTCTTCTCCAGCTGCGGCAACAGATCGAAAGGCGCGTACTGCATGAAATCCACTTCACCGGCCTGCAGCGCAGAAGCGGCGGTCGCACCATCGGGAATGACGCGGATCTCGAGCGTGTCGACATTGACGCGCTTGCCGCCGGCCAGGAAGTCGGCGGGCTCGGGGCGCGGCACATAGTCGCCGAACTTCTTCAGGATCATGCGGTCGCCGGTGCGGTGGTCGGCCTTGCTGTAGACGAACGGTCCGGAGCCGATGATCTCGGCGATGCGCTGGTCGCCCGGCGTCTTCGCGATGCGCTCGGGCATCATGAAGGCGACCGGGCTGACTGGATTGGCGAGTGCGTCGATGACGAGCCCGGACGGCTCCTTCAGCGTCAGCACGAAAGTCTTCGCATCGGCCGGCTCGAGCGAAGCCGTGATCGCGAAAATGCGGCGGCCGAGCGCGCTGCGCGTGCCCCAGCGACGCAGCGAGGCGACGCAATCGGCCGCCGTGACCGGCTGGCCGTCATGCCATTTCAGACCGTCGCGCAGCGTGAACGTGTAGGTCAAGCCGTCAGGCGAGACCTTCCAGTCCTGCACCATTTGCGGCTTGACGTCGCCCTTGGAATCCTTGGCAAACAGCGTGTCGAACACCATGTAGCCGAACGTGCGCGTAATGTAGGCCGTGGAGAAATGCGGATCGAGCGTGACGATCTCCGCCTCGAGCACCGCGACGAGATTGTCCGCCGCACGTGCGGGCGCCGCCACCAGCGCGAGGCCGAACAGCGCCGGAATGCAAGCCTTCAGTTTGAGCATTGGGATGTTTTGCCTTTTGACCAGCCGTTTGCAGTCGCCAGGAAAAAGCAATGTTCGTGCCCGCACGTATGCGCTCGTGGCTAGCTGCCACGCGTTTGCGGGATGCACACAACTTGGGTTGGAGAGCGAGGCTATCGCAGCTCGTCATTGCGAGCCAACGGGTCCGCGCGAAGCGCGGCCCGATGACAGGCTCCGCGAAGCAATCCAGAGTCTTTCCGCAAGAGGATTCTGGATTGCTTCGCTGCGCTCGCAATGACCGCGGGGAAGCAGAGAGCGCCACATCCTCGTGCCCCGGACGCGGCGCAGCGCTTCTTCAGCGGTGCGCCGCAGAGCCGTCTCCCAGCAATCCGTGCAGCATGGGTCCCGGCTCTGCGCAGCAACGCCATAAGCGCGACTACGCGCGTCTTCGACGCGCTATGGAGCGTTGCAGCGCGTCCGGGACACGAGAGCCGCTCCTACCCGATCACCCGGCCGAACTTGTTCGACTTCGGGAAACCCTTCGGCGCCAGGCGGCCGGCGTCGGCGCGGGTGCCTTGCCACTCCGCGAGCTCCTTCATGGTCGCGGAGAATTCGCGTCCTGCGGAGTCCTTCCAGGTCAGACCCGCCTTGGAGTCGAAGACCGCAACGTCGGACAGGCCGCCGTCCTTGTACTTCTGCAGGCGCACGCCGCGGCCGCGGGCCATTTCCGGCACCTGGTCGAGCGGGAAGACCAGCATCTTGCGGTTCTCGCCGATAACGGCGACGGTGTCGCCCGTCACCTCGGTGATCGCGCGCGCCTCGTTCGGCATGTCCACGTTGAGGACCTGCTTGCCCTTCTTGGTGGTGCCGACGCAATCGTCCTCATTGACGACGAAGCCCTGGCCCTCGTGGCTGGCGATCAGGAATTTGCGGCCGCCCTTGTTGACGAACAGCGCGACGGGCGCGGCCTCCTGCTCCAAATCGATGAACAAGCGGATCGGCTCGCCATGGCCGCGGCCGCCCGGCAGCTTCGCAACGTCGAGCGAGTAGAATTTGCCGTTGGTGGCGAACAGCAGCAGCTTCGAGGTCGTCTCGGCAAAGAAGGCGAAACCGAGCTTGTCGTCCTGCTTGAAGGCGAGGCCCGAGAGATCCTCGACATGGCCCTTCATGGTGCGGATCCAGCCCTTGTCGGAGACCACGACGGTGACAGGCTCGCGCTCGACGAAGGCCTCCTCGATCGCGGCGAGATCGTGCTCGGGCGCATCCGCGAAGGTGGTGCGGCGCTTGCCGAGCGGTGTCTTGGGTCCGAACATGTCGCGGACCTTGCCGACCTGCTCGCCGACCTTCTTCCACTGCTCGGGTTCGGAGGCGAGCACCGCATTGATGCCCTTGAGCTCGGCGCGGAGGTTCTTGTCCTCGGTACGGATCTCCATCTCCTCGAGCTTGCGCAGGGAGCGCAGGCGCATGTTGAGGATGGCTTCCGCCTGCACTTCGGTGAGCTTGAACGCCTTCATCAGCTCAGGCTTAGGCTCGTCCTCGGTGCGGATGATCCTGATCACCTTGTCGATGTTCAGATAGGCGATCAGGAAGCCGCCGAGGACTTCAAGCCGGTGCTCGATCTGCGCCTTGCGGTAGTTGCTGCGGCGGATCAGCACATCGCGCAGATGGTCGAGCCACTCCCGCAAGCACTCCGCGAGGCCCACGACCTTGGGGATGCGGCCCTTGATCAGCACGTTGAGGTTCAGCGGAATCTTGTTTTCGAGTTCGGTGAGCCGGAACAGCGATTCCATCATCAGCGCCGGGTCGACGTTCTTGGATTTCGGCTCGATGACGAGGCGCACATCCTCGGCGGACTCGTCGCGGACTTCGGCCACCAGCGGCAGCTTCTTCTGGTCGAGCAGCTCGGCGATCTTCTCGACCATCCGCGACTTCTGCACCAGGAACGGAATCTCGGTGACGACGACGACCCAGGTGCCGCGCGCGCCCTCTTCCTGCGTCCACCGCGCACGGACGCGGAACGAGCCGCGGCCTGTCGTGTACGCCTCCGCAATCGCCTGCTTGGAATCGACGATGATGCCGCCGGTCGGGAAGTCCGGTCCCTTGACCCATTTCAAGAGCGCCTTCGACTTCGCGTCGGGCTTCTCGATCAGGTGCAGCGCGGCATCGCACAGCTCGGCGGCATTGTGCGGCGGGATCGAGGTCGCCATGCCGACCGCGATGCCCTGCGCACCGTTGGCGAGCAGGTTCGGGAAACCGCCCGGCAGCACGACGGGTTCCTTCGACTGGCCGTCGTAATTGGCGCGGAACTCGACGCCGTCCTCGTCGATGCCCTCGAGCAGAAGCCGCGCGACGTCGGTCATGCGCGCTTCGGTGTAGCGGTAGGCGGCGGGGTTATCGCCGTCGATGTTGCCGAAATTGCCCTGGCCGTCGACCAGCGGGTAGCGCGAGGAGAAGTCCTGCGCGAGACGGACCATGGCATCGTAGATCGCCTGGTCGCCATGCGGATGGAACGAGCCCATCACGTCGCCGACGATCTTGGCCGACTTCTTAAAGGCGGTGCCGGGGTCGAGCCGGAGCAGGCGCATGCCGTAGAGGATGCGCCGGTGCACCGGCTTCAAGCCGTCGCGCGCGTCCGGCAGCGCACGGTGCATGATGGTGGAGAGGGCATAAGCGAGATAGCGCTCTTCCAGCGCCTCACGCAGCGGCACCTCATGGATTTCAGCCGGCTCTTGCGGCGGAACGATTCGTTTTCCCATGCCGCCCGGTTAAACCGTGGAAGCGAATCGGGCAAGATCGAATGGTTCCCTGTGGGCGGCCTACTGGCCTGCCCAGCCGGCTGTGACGGTCTGGGTTTGGGCTGGACCAGGTGTTTGCGCAGGCGCCGGCGCATTGGTCAGGCAACGGCGGGCGGCCGCGATCTCGGCCTCGGTCGCACCATGGGACCGCGCCCATGTCTCTGCGGCGGCAGCGGAATATTTCGCCACATAGTACCGCACCACCGTGCACGAGGCCCGGCGAAATACCCCGGGCTGCGGCTCGCCGGCCGTGGCGTCGGGCGCGAACGCAAGCAGCGTCGCGGACAAGGCGAATCCCCTGATCAACATTTGGGCTGTCCCCCGATGTGGAACCGGAGGGCCAATTCCGGTCGGGCCGATTTTGTTCCCTGGAACCGCATGCCCTAGTGCAAGGCTGGGCAGCCGTTACGTCATGGTGCAGGGATCGCCGCCCTCGCCTGCTGCCGGATCAAGGCGTTGATGAAGCCGGCCCGCGCATCGGAATGGCCCTGGCCGCGCGGCTCCAGCACGTGACGGAGCAGAAACAAGCCCGTCAGCCGGAAGCCGTCCTGGAGATCCTGGTCGGTGAGATCGCTCGCGGTTTCGCCCTGGCGCAGGAACGGCGGCAGGCGCAACAGCCGGTCGCGCCACGGCTCGCCCGCGCCGCGCGATACCGCGCCGCCGGATTTCGGCGAGACATAGATCAGGTCCGTGGTCTCGCCGGTCACCGCACAATTGTCCAGCGCCAGGCCGAAACCGAGCTCGGCGAGCATCGCCAGCTCGAAATGGATCAGGTGCACGGCGGCGCTGCCGATGTCGTCGAAATCGTCGAGCGAATGTTCGAGCAGCGCAAAGATGTCCTCATGCGGATCGCGCTCCGGCAACAGCCGCGCAATCGAGGCGAGATGGGTGACGCCGTAGACACCGTGGGACGATGCCAGCAGCGTCGCCGCGCGTAGCTTCAGGCCCTCGATCGTATAAGTGCCCAGATGCTCGTCGAGCCGCGCCCGCCACACCGCACTGACGCTGTTCCCCGGCTGCAGCAGCGGCCGCATCCGCGAGCCGGCCCCGCCGCGGACGAGCCCGAGATGCCGGCCATGCGCGCGCGTCAAGAGCTCGACGATGGCGCTAGACTCGCCATGCCGCCGCACGCCCAGCACGATGCCTTCATCGGTCCATTCCATGAGGGGAATACTACAGGATTCCAGTGCCTCTCGCACGCACTCGTGCCCCGGACAAAACGCGGCGCGCCAGCGACGCGTTGCCGAGCCGGGGCCCATCTCTCCGCGCGCTCCTGGGTCCCGGCTCTGCGGCGCAGCGCTGACGCGCTGCACCTTGTCCGGGACACGAGGCCCTCACGCGTTGAACCAGCCCTGCGCGTCGCCGCTGAAGGAGAAATACAGGCCGATCGTCGTCAGCGCGCAGGAGACGATCTCGATGGCGCTGTCGAGCTCCAGGCCCTTCTCGCCGATGATCCGGCCGAGCGAGATCACCGACAGCACGAGGGCCGCCGCCAGCACCCAACGCGGCCAGTTCTTGCGATGATGCGCGGCCAGCCGGACGAAATAGAGCAGCAGGAGGATCATGCCCCCGGCGAGCAACGTCCCGGTCATGATCATCTGCTCGGTCACCTCGGCATTGGGCGTGCGGTCCTGCACGGCGACCGAGACGGCATCCAGCATCAACGATGCATAGAGCAGCGCTTCGAAGCGCTGGACGTTGGCGGGTAGGCTCATCGAATGCCGATCTTTTCTTGGTTATTCTTTCGGGAAGTCCAGGCCCATCTCGCGGTAGCGATCGGGATCGTCGCCCCAGTTCTCGCGCACCTTGACGAACAGGAACAGGTGCACCGGCACGTCCAGGATCTGCATCAGCTCCTTGCGCGAGTCGGCGCCGATCGACTTGATGGTGGCGCCGCCCTTGCCGAGCACGATCTTGCGCTGGCTTTCGCGCTCGACAAAGATCGTCTGCTCGATCCGCACCGACTTGTCCTTGCGCTCCTCCCACTTGTCGGTCTCGACCGTGGACTGGTAGGGCAATTCCTGGTGCAGCTTCTGATAGATCTTCTCGCGGGTGATCTCGGCTGCCAGCTGCCGCATCGGCGCGTCCGACATCTGGTCCTCAGGATAGAGGAACGGGCCCGGCGGCACCATGTCCGCGAGCGTCTTGCGGATGTCGTCGACGCCGTCGCCGGAGATTGCCGAGATCATGAACGTCCGCACGAAGCTCATGCGCTCGTTGGCGGCCTGCGCCAGCGCCAACAGCTTCTCGCGCTGGACCAGATCGACCTTGTTGATGACGAGGATCTTGTCGTGATTGACGCTGGCCGCCTTGGCGAGGATCGCCTCCGCCTCCTCGTCGATCCCCGTCTTAGCATCGAGCAGCACGCAGACGAGATCGGCATCGTGGGCCCCGCTCCAGGCGGTCGAGACCATGGCGCGGTCGAGCCGGCGCTTGGGCGAGAAGATGCCGGGCGTGTCGACCAGGATGATTTGCGCGTTGTTCTCGATGACGATGCCGCGGATCAGCGCGCGCGTGGTCTGCACCTTGCGCGATACGATCGTGACCTTGGCGCCGACCAGCGCGTTGACCAGCGTCGACTTGCCGACATTCGGCGCGCCGATCAGCGCGACGAAGCCGCAGCGCGTCGCGCTGGGTGCCTCGCCGCTTGCTTCAACCGTCATTGCCGCCGCCGACGCCTTCGCGTTCGATCATCACTGACGCTGCCACCTTCTCTGCCGCGCGCTTGCTGCCGCCGATGCCCTCGGCCGGGGCCAGGCCCGGCAGATCGACAGCGACACGGAACTGCGGATCGTGATGCGGGCCGGTGCGCTCGACCTCGCGATATACAGGCGTCGGCAGTCCCTTGCCTTGCGCCCATTCCTGCAGCACGGTCTTGGGATCGCGCAACGGACGGCGCGGCTTGTGCATCCGCTCGGTCCAGTTGCGCTTGACGAATTCGGCTGCCGCCGCATGGCCGCCGTCGAGGTAGATGGCGCCGATCACGGCCTCGCAGATGTCGCCGAGAATGGATTTGCGCAGGCGGGCATCGGCACTGGAGCCGACCGAGCCCAGCTTGATGTCGTCGACGAGACCGAGCGACTTGGCGACGTCCGCGCAGCTCTCCTTGCGCACCAGCTCGGCAAGCCGCTTGGACAGCTCGCCTTCGTCGGCGTTCGGGAAGGCGTGATAGAGCATGTCGGAGACGACGAGCCCGAGCACATGGTCGCCGAGGAATTCCAGCCGCTGATAGCTGTCGCCGCGCTTGCGCCCGGACTTCAGGGCCGAGACATGCGTGATCGCCTGCATCAAGAGGTTCGGGTCGGCAAAGCTGTGGCCGATGCGCGCTTCGACCGCCGCACTCGCGTCCGTGCCCTTGGCCTTGCTGCTGCGCGCCCGCTTCTTCTTCGGAGATGCCTTGTCGGCAGATGCCTTGTCAGCAGATGTTTTGTTTGCAGGCGACTTGGTCGCAGCTTCCCCTTCGGGGCCCGCCTGCGCCTCGATCGGTTGGGTCGCGATGTCCTTGGCTTCGTCTTTCATCGGACGATTTTGAAGAAGCGATTCCAGCGCACCGCCCAAGGCCAGCGCCAGAACATCCAGGCATGCTCGCCTTCAGCGATGGAGAAGAAGATCATTTGGGCGCGGCCGATCAAGTTCTCCTGCGGGACATAGCCGACCTGGCCGAGAAAGCGGCTATCGGTGGAATTGTCGCGGTTGTCACCCATCATGAAGAAGTGGCCGGCCGGCACGGTGTAGACGTTGGTGTTGTCCATGTAGCCGTTGTCGGCGCAGTCCAGCGTCTCATAGGACACGCCGTTCGGCAGCGTCTCTTTCCAACGCTTCACCCGGGAGATGCCGCTGCCCTCCGACCCGCAGGGGTCCTCGCCGACATATTCGCTCATGCGCTGCCGCTCGACGGGCGTATCGTTGATGTAGAGCAGCCCGTCCCGCATCTGGACGCGGTCGCCGGGAAGCCCGATCACGCGCTTGATGTAGTCGGTGGAATCATCCTTCGGCAGACGAAACACGACGATGTCGCCGCGGTTCGGGTCCGAGCCCCAGATCCGTCCCGAGAACAGCGGCGGCGAGAACGGAATCGAATAATGGCTGTAGCCGTAGGAATATTTCGAGACGAACAGATAGTCGCCGACCAGCAGCGTCGCCTTCATCGAGCCTGATGGGATGTTGAAGGGCTGAAACAGGAAGGTGCGGATCACGAGCGCGATCAGGAGAGCGTGAATGACGACCCGGATCGTTTCGCCGACGCCGCTCTCAGTTTTCGTTCCTGAAGTCACGCTCATTGCTCTCTCAATTCCGGCCGGCGGTCACAGAGCGCCCTCCTGGCGCGAACAGCCCATTGCTTCGCGGCCCATGGAGATTGTCCTGATTCTGATAGTGAGGGCCAATTCCGGCGTAAAGCCGAATTCGCCCAAGCTGATTTGCGTCGGCGGACTTTTAAACGGTTGTCGGGGGCCACGCAATCAAGGATCGCATCAAAACTAAATAAGACTTTGATTTCAAATACGAATTATAAAATCGACGGGATCGCGTCAGGGCTTCGCCAGCGGCACGGCCGAAATGATGACGAAGGCCTGCGCCAGCGGCCAGTCGTCGGTGATCGAAACGTCGATCCGCGCCTCGAATCCCTCCGGTGTCAGGGCCTGGAGCCGGGCCAGGGCGCCGCCGGTCAGCTGCATGGTCGGCCGCCCGCCCGGCAGGTTGACCACCCCCATGTCGCGCCACCAGACGCCGCGCCTGATGCCGGTGCCGAGCGCCTTGGAGCAGGCCTCCTTGGCGGCGAAGCGCTTGGCGTAGGTCGCCACCACCATCTTCTCGTTCTTGGCCCGCCGCTCCGCCTTGGCCCGCTCGGCGACCGTGAAGATGCGGTCGAGAAACCGCTCGCCATGGCGCTCGATCACCTTGGCCACGCGGGTGATGTCGATCAGGTCGGAGCCGATGCCGATGATCATGCCCGGCTCCGGCCACGGTCCATCGCCGCGCGCATGCTGCGCACGGTCTCGGCCAGCCCCACGAACAGCGCCTCGCCGATCATGTAATAGCCGATGTTCAGCTCCACGATTTCCGGCAAGCCCGCGATCTTCTCAGCCGTCGCATAGTCCAGCCCGTGACCGGCGTGAACCTCCAGGCCCGCGTCGTTCGCCAGCTTCGCCCCCGCCACGATCCGCTGCCATTCGGCCTCGGCCTTGTCGCTGTGGCCGTCGACGACGGCATCGCACCAGGCGCCGGTATGGATCTCGATCACGGGCGCGCGCAGCCGTGCCGCCATCTCGATCTGGGCGGGGTCGGCCGCAATGAACAACGAGACGCGGATGCCGGCCTCGCTCAGCCGCGCGATATAGGGCGCGAGCGCGTTGTGCTGACCGACCACATCCAACCCGCCTTCGGTCGTCACCTCCTGGCGCCGCTCCGGCACGAGGCACACCGCGTGCGGCTTGGTGGCGAGCGAGATCCGCATCATGTCGTCCGTTGCGGCCATCTCGAAATTGAGCGGCTTGGAGATATCCGCCTTCAGGCGCGCCATGTCCTCGTCGCGGATGTGCCGGCGGTCCTCGCGCAAATGTGCGGTGATGCCGTCGGCGCCGGCCTCGATCGCGAGCAGCGCCGCGCGCACCGGATCGGGATGGCGGCCGCCACGCGCGTTACGCACGGTTGCGACGTGATCGATATTGACGCCGAGGCGGAGCGGAAAAGCGGGCATTTCAGGACTCACGAAATCAGAGGGAGCGACGCATGCAACATGGGCCTATCCATTAACACGTTCGACTTTGGCGACCACCGCCTTCGCACGCAGCTGGGCCAGGATCGCGCTCAGGTGCTTCAGATCGTAGACTTCGAGATCGATCGTCGTCTCCGTGAAATCGGGCGAGCGGCGCTGCATGCTGATGTTGTCGATGTTGCCGTCGTGCTCGGCGATCACGGTCGCGATCTGCGCCAGCGCGCCGGGCTCGTTGACGTTCTCGACCTTGATGCGGGCGGGGAAGCGCTGCGGCGCAGAATCCTCGATGTCCCAGCGGACGTCGAGCCAGCGCTCCGGCTCCTCTTCGAAATCCTTCAGGGCCGGCGACTGGATCGGATAGATCGTGATGCCTTCGCCCGGCGTGACGATGCCGACGATGCGATCGCCGGGGACGGCGCCGCCGTTCGGCGCGAACTTCACCGGAAGATCGGAATTGATGCCGCGGATCGGGATCGCAACCGGGCTGCGCGCCGGTTCGGAGACCCCCTTCTCCTTGAGCTTGGCGGCAAGCCCCTTCTTGACGCCGTAGCGCGCGATGCGCTCCTCCTTGTAATCCGGGTACATCGCACGCGCGACATGGGAGGCCTTGATCTCCCCTCGCCCCACCGCCGCCATGACGTCCTCGATCGAGGTGCGCGCGAGCCGCGGCAGCGCGCCCTTGAGCTTGTCGTCGGCGTATTCGATCTTGGCGCGCTCAAACAGGCGCTCGACGATGCGCCGGCCGAGCCCGACATATTGATCGCGCACCGCGGTGCGTGTGGCGCGGCGGATCGCGGCGCGCGCCTTGCCGGTGACGGCCAGCGTTTCCCAGGCCGAGGGTGGCGCGGACTGCGCCTCCGAGGTCAGCACCTCGACCTCGTCGCCGTTCTGAAGCTCGGAGGACAGCGGCGCGAACTTGCCGTTGATCTTGCAGCCGACCGCGCTGTTGCCGACGTCGGTGTGCACCGCATAGGCGAAGTCGATCACGTTGGCATGACGCGGCAGCGCGATCAGCTTGCCCTTCGGGGTGAAGCAGAACACCTGGTCGTGGAACAGCTCGAGCTTGGTGTGCTCGAGGAATTCCTCCGGGTTCGCGCTTTCCGAGAGAATGCCGATGGTGTGGCGCAGCCAGGCGAAGGCGTTGGACTCGCGCTTGAGGAATTCGGTCGGCGAACCCACGCCCTCCTTGTAGAAGACGTGCGCGGCGATGCCGCGCTCGGCGATCTGGTCCATCTCTTCGGTGCGGATCTGGAGCTCGACGCGCTGATTGCCGGGGCCGATCACGGTGGTGTGGATCGAGCGGTAATCGTTCTGCTTCGGCGTCGAGATGTAGTCCTTGAAGCGTCCCGGCACGACCGGCCAGGTGGTGTGGACGATCCCGAGCGCGCGATAACAGGCCTCGATGTCGCTGACGACGAGGCGGAAGCCGAAGATGTCGGATAATTGCTCGAAGCCGACCGACTTGCGCTCCATCTTGGTCCAGATCGAGAACGGCTTCTTGCGCCGGCCATAGACCCGCGCCCCGAGGCCCCGGTGGCGCAGATTGTTGGAGAGCTGGTCCTCGATCTCGCCGATCAGGTTGCGGTTGCGCTCGGCGAGCGCATCGAGCCGCTGCATCACCACCGAATAGGCTTCGGGATCCAACGTGCGGAAGGACAGATCCTCCAGCTCCTCGCGCATCTCCTGCATGCCCATGCGGCCCGCCAGCGGCGCGTAGATGTCCAGCGTCTCCTCGGCGATGCGCCGGCGCGATTCCGTCGGCACGAAATCCAGCGTGCGCATGTTGTGCAGGCGGTCGGCGAGCTTGACCAGAAGCACGCGCACATCGTCCGCAATGGCCAGCAACAATTTGCGCAGGTTCTCGGCCTGCTTGGCCTCGCGCGAGACCAGCTCGAGCCGCTTCAGCTTGGTCAGCCCCTCGACCAGCGCGCCGATTTCGGGTCCGAAGATCTGGTCGATCTCGGCCCGAGTCGCCTCGGTGTCCTCGATCGTGTCGTGCAGCAGCGCGGCCACGATGGTGGCGTCGTCGAGCTTGAGGTCGGTGAGAATCGCTGCCACTTCGAGCGGGTGCGAGAAATACGGATCGCCCGAGGCGCGGGTCTGCGAGCCGTGCGCCTTCATGGCGTAGACGTAGGCCCGGTTCAGCAGGTCTTCGTTGGTGTTGGGATTGTAGGACCTGACACGCTCGACGAGGTCATATTGACGCATCATGCGGGCGCGGGGCCTGGCCGGGCGAGCAACCGGCGCAGTCGGGGCCACGGCAACCGATTCGGTTGCGGCCTGCATCTGCGTGGATCTGCGGCGCCGATATACCATGCCGTCCTGCCTTCAAACGGGCTAGAACCGGCCCGTTGTATACACCCTAACTCCGATCGCGCTCGTGTCCGATCAATTCAGTGACCGGGCAAAGCGCCAACCGACAGCGCTATGGTAACCACGAAAAGGTCAACAAAAGCAAAGGCCCGAACAGCAGTTCGGGCCTTTGATATGATCACAAGAAGTCGATGATCGCGATGGAGGAATTACTCGTCTTCCTCGGGCTGCTCCTCGGGAGGCGCGAGGCCTTCCAGGCCCTTCAGCAGCTCCTCTTCGGTCATGCGCTCCACGGCGACCTCGGTGTCGTCGGCATCGACGCTTGCGCCCGCGGAACCGATCAGCGGCACCGTATCCGGCTCGGGCTCATCCACCTCGACGAACTTCTGGAGCGAGTGGACCAGCTCCTCGCGGAGGTCCTCAGGCGAGATCGTCGTCTCGGCAATTTCACGCAAAGACACAACAGGGTTCTTGTCGTTATCGCGGTCAACCGTTAGTTGTGAGCCGGACGAGATCATGCGGGCACGGTGGGCAGCCAGCAGGACCAAGTCAAACCGGTTGTCGACCTTGTCGATACAATCTTCTACGGTGACGCGAGCCATGGACTGTCGCTCCGTTGTGGGTGGGACGAAATATGTGGATGATTGGGGCTAGTTATAGGGGCCGGGACGGTTTCGCAAGACCATTTTGTGATTTGGCCTCGCCAAACGGCTCTGCTACCCCCACATTGGGGCTGGGACGGGTGGTTTTCCGGGCTGCCGTTGAGGGCGGCCCCGGGTGTATGCAAGTCCGCCATAACTATACCTTGATTGCCCCGACTTCTCCGGATTTGCGGTTTCGACGGGTCTCTGCGGCACTCTAGAACTGCGCGGCCTGCTGTCGCCGCGCCAACAAAAAACGATCAATCACGAACACTACGCGAGCAAACTGAATGTCACCTTCTCCTACCAACAAGATCGCGCTCTTCATCGACGGGGCCAATCTCTACGCGACGGCGAAAACCCTCGGCTTCGACATCGACTACAAGCGCTTGCTGAAGGAGTTTCAGAGCCGCGGTACGTTGTTGCGGGCGTTCTATTACACCGCCATCATCGAAGACCAGGAATACTCCTCGATCCGCCCGCTGATCGACTGGCTGGACTATAACGGCTACACCGTCGTCACCAAGGCGACCAAGGAATTCATCGACGCCTCCGGCCGCCGCAAGGTGAAGGGCAACATGGACATCGAGCTCGCCGTGGACGCCATGGAGCTCGCCGAGCACATCGACCAGATGGTGCTGTTCTCGGGTGACGGCGACTTCCGCTCCCTGGTCGAGGCCGTCCAGCGCCGCGGCGTGCGGGTCACGGTGGTCTCCACCATTGCCAGCCAGCCGCCGATGATCGCCGACGAGCTGCGCCGCCAGGCCGACGTCTTCACCGACCTCGTCGAGCTGCAATCCAAGCTTGGCCGCGATCCGTCCGAGCGCCCCGCCCCGCGTGACCGCGGCGAGCGTGGCGAACGTCACCACGCCCCGCAATTCCTCCAGCGCGCGACCACGATGGCGCCGAGGGGCGATGACGACTTCGAGGAGTGAGGCGGCCCGGTCCAGCCGCCAGCCTCTCACAATCGTTCCCGACCGTGACTGCCCGCTCTGTCCGCGCCTGGTCGCCTTCCGCGAGGCGAACCGCGCGCGCGAGCCATCGTGGCACAATGCGCCGGTGGCCCCCTTCGGCGACATCAAGGCCCGCCTCCTGATCGTGGGCCTCGCGCCGGGAATGCAGGGCGCCAACCGCACGGGGCGGCCGTTCACGGGCGATTATGCCGGCGACCTGCTCTACGCCACGCTGATCGAATACGGCTTTGCCAGGGGTACCTATCAGGCGCGCCCGGACGACGGGCTGAAACTCGTCGACTGCCGGATCGCCAATGCCGTGCATTGCGTGCCGCCGCAGAACAAGCCGTTGCCGATCGAGATCAACACCTGCCGCCAGTTCCTCGTGGCCAATCTCGCGACGATGCCGAACCTGCGCGCGATCGTCGCGCTCGGGCGGATTGCGCACGACAGCGTGCTCAAGCCGCTGAACCTGAAGGCCTCGCAAGCCGTCTTCGGCCACGGTGCGGTGCATCAGGCAGGCCGGTTCAGGCTCTACGACAGCTATCACTGCTCCCGCTACAACACGAACACCGGCGTGCTGACGCCGGACATGTTCAGATCGGTGTTCGCGAAGGTGAAGGCGGATCTCGACTAGCTATTGACGGGATTCGCCTTGAGCCAGGCCAGCACGTCGCCGGCGTTCCGGTCGGGCGGAAACACGGGATAGAACACGTGCGTGATCCTGGCATCGTCGATAACAAGCGCGAGGCGCTTGATCAGCGTCAGGCCCGCGACCTCCATGGTCGGCAAATTCAAGGCGCGTGTCAGCGCCAGCTTCTCATCCGAGAGCACCGGGAACGGCAGATGCAGGCGCGAGGCCATCTCGATCTGGTAGTCGTTGCTCTGGGTCGAGAGGCCGAACACGTGCGAGGCGCCGGCGGCTTTCAGCTCGGCGTAGAGATCGCGGAATGCGCAGGTCTGGGGCGTGCAGCCGCGCGCCCCCGGGATCATGTCCCAATCGTCGACCAGCGCGATCTTGCCGGGCTCTCCGGTGCGGGGATAGGCGAACACGACGGTGCGGCCGCGCAGCGCCGACAGCATGACCGACGTGTCGTCGGTCGCGAGCAGGCCGATCGGCGGCAACGTCATGCCCTCAAGATGCGCAGCGGCGCCGTCGTCGGAAGGCGCGGGAATCTGGCTCCAGTCGACCTCGAGCAGGTTCCGTTGATTCATCTCGTCATCCCCTCGCGCGCAGCAGCCGGCCCTTCTCCCGGCTCCAGTCACGCTTCTTCTCGGATTCGCGCTTGTCGTGCAGCTTCTTGCCCTTGGCAACCGCGAGCTGCAGCTTGGCCCGGCCGCGCTCGTTGAAGTAAAGCTTGAGCGGGATCAGCGTCATGCCCTCGCGGTCGACCGCGCCGATCAGCTTGTTGATCTGCCGGCGGTGGAGCAGCAGCTTTCGCGGGCGCTTGGGCTCGTGGTTGAAGCGGTTGCCTTGCAGATATTCGGGAATGGTGGCGTTGATCAGCCAGATCTCGCCGTTCTTGGAATCGGCATAGGATTCCGCAATCGTGCTCTTGCCGTTGCGGATCGACTTGACCTCGGTGCCGGTCAGCGCAATGCCCGCCTCGATCGTGTCCTCGATGGCGTAGTTGAAGCGCGCCTTGCGATTTTCCGCCATCACCTTGATCGGACGTTCGTTCTTATCGGCCATGACGGGCAAACCTGATCGAGATGCGCTCGGATTCTAACAGTTCGGATGAAGTGGGCGCGTCACTTCTTGAGGAGATCGCGGATCTCGGTCAGCAGCTCGACCTCGGCCGACGGCTTCGGCGGAGCGGCGGGCGCCGCCTCCTCCTTGCGCTTCAAGGTGTTCATGGCGCGGATCACCAGGAACAACACGAAGGCGACGATGATGAAGTTGATCGTCAGCGTCAGGAAGCTGCCGTAAGCAAGGACGGCGCCTTGCTTTTTCGCATCCGCTAAGTTGGTGGCAGTGACCGCCTTCGACAAGGGGATGAAGTAATTCGAAAAGTCGAGGCCGCCGGTGACCGCGCCGATGATCGGCATGATGATGTCACCGACCAGCGAGGTGACGATGCCGCCAAAGGCCGCGCCGATGATGACGCCGACCGCGAGATCGACGACGTTCCCTTTCATGGCGAACTCGCGAAACTCCTTGAGCATCCGCGCGCCCTTTTCGTCCACGCTCATGAAAGGCTCCCCCCGAACGGCTAATGCGTCAGTTGATCAGGCCGGCGTGAACCATCGCGCTGCGCACGGCAACCCGGGTCGGCTCGGACACCGGAACCATCGGCAGCCGCAACGCCTCGTCCAGCTTTCCGAGCAGCGACATCGCGTACTTGATCGGCGCCGGATTGCTTTCCATGAAGAGGTTGTTGTGCAGCGGCATCAGCTTGTCGTGGATCGCGAGCGCCGCCTTGGTGTCGCCCTTCTGCCAGGCCGCGTGGAACTCCGAGCACAGGCGCGGGGCGACGTTCGAGGTCACCGAGATGCAGCCATGGCCGCCATGGGCCATGTAGCCGATGATGGTGGCGTCCTCGCCGGAGAGCTGGTTGAAATCCTCGCCCATCGCGGCGCGCTGCTGCGAGACGCGGACCATGCTGGCGGTGGCGTCCTTGACCCCGGCGATGTTCTTCAGCTCCCACAGCCGCTTCATGGTGTCGACCGACATGTCGATCACCGAGCGTGGCGGGATGTTGTAGATGATGATCGGAATCCCGATCGCATCGTTGATCGCCTTGAAGTGCTGGTACATCCCTTCCTGGGTCGGCTTGTTGTAATAGGGCGTGACGATCAGCACGGCGTCCGCGCCCGCCTTTTCGGCGTGCTGGGAGAGCTCGATCGCCTCCTTGGTCGAGTTGGAGCCGGCACCGGCGATGACGGGCACGCGGCCCTTGGCTTCAGCGATGCACCATTCCACGACCTTCTTGTGCTCGTCGTGGCTGAGCGTCGGGCTCTCGCCGGTGGTGCCGACCGGAACGAGGCCGTTGGTGCCCTCGGAGATCTGCCAGTTGACCAGGGAGCGAAACGCCGCCTCGTCCAGCGAGCCGTTCTTGAACGGGGTGACCAAGGCGGTGAACGACCCTCGGAATTTCGTCTTGGCTGCCATGGACTTCCTCCGTACGCGGCTTTCTTGAGCAAGCCCCCTTCATATCGGGTCTATCCGGCCGGTAAAAGGCCCGGTTCGGTGCCAGGCTGGGTTTAGGTCGCGATTTTGCCGCGGTGCTGGTGCAAATCGGCCCGAGGTAAGCGGCTGTTGGTATTTTCTCCGCATATTCAAGCAAATTCAGCTAGGTCTTGAGCCACTTCACTGATTCGGGGCGACCAAACGCCGTGACCTCCTTTGCTCCTGCCGCGTGGCGATCCCTGGGTATGGCCGTGTGCCTGATGGCAGGGCTGTCGATGGGCTGCGCCGCCCTCGCCAAGTCCAACGAGACGGCCGCGGAGACCAAGGATCCCGCCAAGCCGGCCACCAAGGACGCGGCGAAGGGCCCGACCAAGGGATCGACCAAGGAAACAGTGAAGGACACCGCCAAGGGAACGGTCAAGGGAACCGGCAAGGACGCCGCGAAGGCTGCGAGCAAGGGTGCGCCCGGCACCCCCGCCAAGGACGCCGCGAAGAAGCCAGACGCCGGCAAGAATGCCAGCAAGGAACCGGCGAAGGACAAGCCCAAAGACAAACCCAAGCCTGCGGCCGCAGCCCCTGCAGCCGCGCCAAAATTAGCGCCGACTGCGAGCGGCGCGCCGCCCAAGGCAGCCCCCGGCCCGGCTGTGACGGCCACTATCAAACCGACTGCGCCGGCGCCCGCCAGACCGGCCGCAGCTCCCATGCTGGCACCTGCAACCCGCCAGCATGCAACGCCGCGCAAGCCGGTCATCCCGGCCGCCGTCGCGTCGACGTCGTCGACATCGCAGGCCGACAAGGACACGCTGGAGAACGTCATCGAGCTCGTGCGCAAGCGCAAGGCCGGCGATGCCACCAATGCCGCGGCCGGCATCTCCGATCCGGTCGCGCGAAAGCTCGCCGAATGGATCATCCTGCGCAGCGACGACAATGGCGCGACCGTCGAACGCTATCGCGCCTTCCTCTCCGCCAATCCGAGCTGGCCGTCGCAGACCTTCCTGCGCCGGCGCTTAGAGGCCGCGATGTGGGACGACAGGCGCGACGATTCGGTCGCGTGGTCGTGGTTCGAGAACGAGTCGCCGATCTCCGCCAAGGGCCGCTTCACGCTCGCCAAGGCGATGCTGGCGCGCGGCGACCGCGCCAATGCCGAGCGGCTGGTGCGCGAGGCCTGGCGCGGCGATCCGGTGTCGGAGGATACCGAGAACAACGCGCTGGACCAGTTCGGCGCCCTGCTCACGCCGGGCGACCAGAAAGCGCGGATGGACAACCTGCTCTACGGAAGCGAGAACGAGGCGGCGCTGCGCGCCGCCAAGCGCCTCGGCGCCGGCTATGTCGCGCTCGCCAAGGCCCGCATCGCCGCGGTCAAGAAGGCGCCGAACGCGCGGGCGCTGCTCGATGCGGTGCCGCGCGAGCTGCACAGCGATCCCGGCTTCATCTTCAGCAAGATCCAGCTCCTGCGTCGCGAGGAGAAGTTCACTGAAGCCGCCCAGCTGATGCTGTCCGCGCCGAAGGATCCGGGTCGCCTCCACAATCTCGACGAATGGTGGATCGAGCGGCGCCTCTTGGCGCGCAAGATGATCGACACCGAGGAATTCCGCAGCGCCTATCTGATCGCGCGCGACGCCGCCCTGCCCTCGCGCGACATCTACAAGACCGAGCAGGAGTTCACCGCCGGCTGGATCGCGCTGCGCTTCCTCAACGACCCTACGACCGCCGCCCAGCACTTCGCCCGGATCGGCGTCGGCAGCGTCAACCCCACTACGCTGGCGCGTGCCGGCTATTGGCAGGGCCGCGCTGCCGAGGCGCTGGGCCGCCAGCAGGAGGCGCGCAACGCCTATGCGCGGGCGGCCGAGCAGTCGACCAGCTATTACGGCCAGCTCGCGCGCGCAAAGCTCGGCCTGCCGCAGATCGAGCTCAACAACCAGCCGCGCGGGCGCGGCGCCGAGCGGCTCGAGATCGTGCGCGCAGCGCAACTGCTCTACGAGCTCGACGAGCGCGAGCTCGCGGTGCCAATGCTCGCCGACATGGGCGAGAACGGCGATCCCGAGGCGCTTGCCGGCCTCGGCGAGCTGACGCAGCGCTATGGCGATGCGCGCGGCATGTTGCTGGTCGGCAAGGCCGCACTCAACCGCGGCCTGCCGTTCGACTTCTACGCCTACCCCGTCAACGGCATTCCTCAATTCACGCCGATCGGGCCCGAAGTCGAGCGCAGCATCGTCTATGCGATCGCGCGGCAGGAGAGCGCCTTCAACCCGTCGGTGGTCTCGCCGGCGCAGGCCTACGGGCTGATGCAGGTGACGCCGGATGCCGCCCGCTACGTCTGCAAGCGTCACGGCGCAACCTACGACCTCGGACGGCTGAAGAACGATTCGGTCTACAACGCCACGCTAGGCTCGGCGGAGCTGGGCGGACTGCTCGAGGATTATCGCGGCTCCTACATCATGACCTTCGCCGCCTACAATGCCGGCCGCGGCAGCGTGAAGAAGTGGGTCGAACGTTACGGCGATCCGCGCGACCCCAAGGTCGACGCCGTCGACTGGGTCGAGCTGATTCCGTTCTCCGAGACGCGCAACTACGTGCAGCGAATCATGGAGAACCTTCAGGTCTACCGCGCCCGCTTCGGCGGTGGCACCCGCCTGCAGATCGAAGCCGATCTGCGCCGCGGCGCCGGAAGCGTGGAATAGCACGGGTCGATCAGGCAGACCCTGCCCCTCGAGCATGATCCGGAAAAGTGTGTAGCGGTTTTCCGAATAGATCATACTCGAACAAGACCCTAAAGCGCGATGACGGTTCATCCTAGTCGCATCGCGCTTTAGGGCATGATCCGGAAACGTGCGCAGCGGCTTTCCGAAAAGACATGCTCGCGCAATAATCCGGAGCGCGATGACGGCTCATCGTCATCGCTCAACCTTCAGGCCGGGGCAGAGCTCGCACGCAAGCGCGAAGCACCCTCGATCGCAGGATTCCTCACCACATCCTGTCGCGGGCGGACCGGCCGTGAGGTGGGCGGACCGGGCGGACCGAATTTGGCTGGGACCAATATGGGTTCGCGAGGCACATCGCCGGCAATCCCATCGCAGAAGCCTTGCAGTCCTCCCAGGACCGGTAGCCGCAGTAGATCTGGTTGCTGCCGCCCCACTCCCATTGCTGAAGGCACACTGGATAATTGGGGTCCAAGGGTTCGGCAGCTGCCGGCGCGAACACCGCCGTAACACCGGCAACCATCGATGTCGCGGCGAGCACGCTCAGCATCCGCCTCAAGCTCGTCGAAATGTTCATGGTCAGAAGCTCCCTTGCCGCGGTCTCGAACGATCCGCCTTTTAGGTGCCCACTCCTTGACCCGCAAATAAAAACCCCGGCAGTTTCCTGCCGGGGTTCTCTGATCAATCGGAAGATTGATCTTAGAAGGTGCGCTGAGCGCGGAGCATCAGGATCAGCGAGTCCTGGTCCTTCAGCTCGTACACAGCTGCCGGCTTCGCGGCAGTTGCGACCGCAGTGTTCGCACCGCTGATCGTACCGGAGTACTTCTGATCCAGACGCGAATAGCTCAGGTCGGCCGTGAACGCCAGGTTCTTGACCGGGGTCCAGACGGTGTTGATGCCGATAACGCCGAAGTTGAAGTCCGGGTTACAGGTCGCACCAACCGACGGGCCGAGAGCAGCGAAGTTCGCGCAGATCAGCGCCTTCGCATTGGTGCTGTAGCTCAGAGCACCATAACCGCCGTAGATCGCGCTGACCCAGTTCGGGCTCCAGTTGTGGGTGTAGCCACCGCGGACGCCCCAGGTCTTCGTGGTCTCGATGCCACCGCCGGCAGAGCTGAACACGCCGTCAGAGATGCCAGCAAAACCGACGCTCTGGTAGGCACCAGCCACGCCCGTGCCGCTGTACATGAAGAACGACTGCGGGAACAGGATCTGGAAGTTCTCTCTCGACATGCCATCGGTGTAGACGGCCTGCAAGTTGATCGAGTCGCCCGCACCGGTCGGGATGTTCTTGATCGACAACGAGCCCTGCACCGCCCAGCCCCACTTGTCCGACGGGTGACCCGTGGGTTCCGTCGTGCCGTAGTAGGCGGCATGCAGCTCATGCGCAGCAACCGAGAACTGGGCAAGACCCCAAGCCTGGTCTACGCGAACTGCGCCGACGATGTCGGGAGAGCGCGTTCCACCCCAGCCGTTGTTGCCGTAGACGCCCTGAACGAACGTCGCAGCATTGGCAGCGTTGATGTTCCACAGGTTACCCTGGCCGTTGGACTGAGTGGTCGGCTCTTCGATCGCGATCGAAGCGGTGATGCCCTGGCCGAAGTCAGCCGTATAGGCGACCTGGTTGATACCGGTCACGTGGTTGGAACCGCCCGGAATGGTATCGGGACCGCCAGCCGGATAGCTCTGCCACGGCGCGTCGAAGATCGAGACGGTGCGGCCGAAGGTGAAGCCAGCGAACTGGATGAACGCATGGTAGAGGCCGAGCGACGGTTGCCCGGTCGAGAAGGTACCCGGATTGCTGCCCGTGACGTTCAACGTATCATAGCTGAAGATCGTGTCAGCATAGGTACGAACAACGCCGTACTCGGTCGCCGTGCGGGTATCGATATTGAAGTCCAGACGAGCGCGGCTGTAGTAGTAGTTCGTCAGACGGTTGTTCGAGCCACCGTTCACGGTGCTCTGGCTATACCTGAAACCGTAGTCGCCAGCGCCACCGAGAATCATGTCAGCGCGGACGTAACCACCCAGCTTGATGCAGGTGTCGGTGCCCGGGATGTAGTAGAATCCCGCACCGTACAGGGAGCAGATCTTCACGTACTCGACCGCCTTGGCCTTCACGGGGAGATCGGCTGCCTGAGCTCCGCCCACGGCGATCAGACCCGCCGCTGAGCCGAGCAAAAGGCTCTTAACCAACTTCATGTTAAACCTCCAAGTTGCTCTTCAGGGAAGGTCACTGACCGGACGGCCAATTCCCCAACCCCCTCTAAATCACCGCTTTCGGCCCCTTCGCGCCTTCGGACACACCCGCATGAACGCGAGGGACTTAAGCGAATGACCTAAACGGGACGACCTCGGGATGCCCCCCTCCGTCGCTCAGTCACAATTACCGAACGTCCTTGCACACACAACAAGAGAACGCTCCGAAACGGGCCGGTACAGCGTGTTTTCCAACGGGTGTTGCACAAATAACACGCAGATGTGATCAGACCGCTCTCGCAACGCATTGTTTAGACTGACGTTTTCGGAGCGGTTCCAAACGCCATCAAAGTTCCCCACATGAGGCGCCGCGCGCGAGACCGCGGCTTGGACCGGCTTTGACGCGCTCGAATCGTGGAACCAGAAGCAGACTCAAGTCGGCAGACATCAACCGCCTCCCCCCTGCGCAATCTGACGCAAACAGGCCCCTGCAATGCCTCGGGCACTCTCTATATGAAGGCCTCGGCCGCGCGATGGATCGGGCCGGACAGCGCGGCGAGCCAGGATGCAGAAGTGCTAGTCCCTCTCTGCACCTTTGAATTTCCTCGCAAATTCAGCGCCACGCCCTCGTCCGAGAGCAAACCCGCGTTGTTTCGCAAATCACTGGGAATATTCGAACGAAAACACGCGCTTCCAAATTGACCAGCCCGAGCAAATAGATGCATAAGGCTCGCACCGGAGAGGTGGCCGAGTGGCTGAAGGCAACGCTTTGCTAAAGCGTCATACGGTCTCAAGCTGTATCGAGGGTTCGAATCCCTCCCTCTCCGCCACCCGCCAGCAGAATCCCGGCAGCAGAATCAAGATCTCTGCATTCTTTCAGCGGAAAGCGATCGGTGGCGCCGACACGAGAGTTCCGGGGAAGGATGAGCCCGGCGAGCCCGCGCGATTCACGCGCTCCTTATATGTATGTAGCCCATCTAGATGCCGGATCGCCAAACCCGCCAATGCGAGGGCAATATCAGCACGGCCTCGCCGGCCCAAACGTTGAACCAGATGCCGCCCTTGCGCCGGCATGGAAAGGACCAGGGCACAATTCCCGTCTTGTGCAGACGCCCGAGCTCCAGATCGCACTCGTCGGGAGCGATCTGAATCGGCAGCCATCGTCCATTCGTAGCCTGGTTGCTCATGCCGTCAGATCTTAGGCGGCGGCATGAAAGAGAAACTTGCTTCAGCGCAATCGAGCCCACCCGTGCGAATACGGGTCAGAGGCGATTCTCACCTCAATGCGCACAGACCCAGGCCCTCGCCTCACGCTGCGCGGCGGAGATCTCGGCGTCCGACATCTGCCCGGCGACTTCCTGGCGCAACGCCACGGCGTCCTTGCGGCCCTTCAGCGCGGCGAGATTGAACCATTTATGCGCGGCGACGAGATCGACGATCCCGGAACGGCCGCTCGCCCAATAGATCCCGCGCTCGAACAGCACGTCCGAGAGCGCGCTCGCGTCGACCGGCGTTGCCGTCTCCAGATCGAAAGTACCCTGAAACATCACGCATCCCCTTTGTTCTTATGCCGCCTCGTCCCCCGAGCGCGGCTCCCGTCCAACTCTGATGTGCATGACCCTTCCCGGGATCGCGCACTGTTCAACTCTTCCCCATCGCCGTTTGCCGGCTTGTTGGAGGCGATGATGGCGGGCAAATTTGAATGGCAGTTTAAGTATCGCGATGAAGCAGACGTAAACGCGACCACGCGGCGCGCGCGGAAGATTCAAGAAGTCCCCGATTTACAGGCACTTCTGTCATTCGTCAGATTCGGTTTACCCTGAGATTTCAGGACATCGATAACCATCGCGCGCGGTGGCGCGGGTCGTGTGGTTAGAATGTGAAGGGCGGATGCCTGTCGTGGCCGCACCCCGTGCTGTCATTCCCCGCCACCGGGTCTCGCCTTCGGCGAGCCCGATGACAGGCTCCGGCAGGGAATCCAGCACGCCGCAGCTTATCGATTCAATCGCTGCCGTCTGGGAGTACTGGGCGAATTCAACCGGTCAAGCCGGGCGATGACACCGCGAACGGAGAAGCGGCGTACGAAACCGTGCATCAGGCCGCAGCCCGGACGTGCGCCAAGGCAGTTCGAGCTAGGGCGCGATGAGCTCGCGCGTTTCAGGTCAGTAATATCGAATGGGGGAAAGGAATGCCGGCAATGCCCCGGCTTCAAGGGAACGAGGGCGTCGGCGAACACGTCAGGACCAGATTCCACTTTGGCCCGAAGGCCTGTCGTGAAATTGCGGAGCCCGTTTGAGGAGAACCGCACCGAACGAAGAAAACTCGTTTCTTCTGCCGGACCGCGAAAGAGAACGGTCCGACCGTTGACCTGATGTCTCGCCGACACCCTCTATCGTCGACCAGAACCTCTAGGAGGCGCTGATGACGTGCCGGCTATCTGGAGCCGGCAACTTCAGAAGCGAAGTTACTTCTTCTTCTTCGCGACCTTGCGGGTCTTCTTCGCAGTCTTCTTCACTGCGCTCTTCGCCTTCTTCGCCTTCTTCGCTTTCTTGGCCATGTTGCCCTCCGATGTGTGAGATGGCTTTAATCGCTGCGTGCACTCGGGGATCGAATGCACTTCATCCCGAATACACCAACACGAAGAAAAAAACAGCTTCTCGCTTAAAGAAGTGTTGACGCAGCAAGGCGCGTGCGCTTGGCGGGCGCGACGCACGCGCTTCGTACGACGTGCACTTGCGATCATGCAGAGCGCTCGCATCGTCGACGTTCGCGAACGAAGCGATTGCACGAAAACACTATGCAGCAAGTATTTTTTCGCACGCACGCATCGCGCGCGATCGACGCGACGATGCGCATCGACAATCGCGCGGCTGCCTCGCGAAGGCGTTTCGCGGACTCTGAGTCGCGACTTTTGGCAACGAAAATATTTTCATGCTTAACGGCGCGGGCGCTCGCCGGAGCGCGTTCGAGCCGCCGTTTCGGCCGAATCGCGCGGCGGCGATTCGGCCGCCGCATCGCCGTCGATCGGGATGAAGTTTGCCGTCGAGGATGCGCGCGAGCGTCGCACCGAGCGCCGGAAGGGAGGTGACGAAACGCGACGAAACGTGTCCGTCACCTCGTTCGAATGCGGGAG
The DNA here is from genome assembly GCF_025200925.1 of Bradyrhizobium sp. CB1015. Classification (GTDB taxonomy): domain Bacteria; phylum Pseudomonadota; class Alphaproteobacteria; order Rhizobiales; family Xanthobacteraceae; genus Bradyrhizobium. The sequence goes on from NZ_CP104174.1 coordinate 5,459,803, forward strand.
GCTTAGACGCCGAGCTTGGACTTGAGCAGGTCGTTGACGCTCTGCGGGTTGGCCTTGCCGCCGGACGCCTTCATCACCTGGCCGACGAACCAGCCGAGCGATTGCGGCTTGTCCTTCACCTGCGCCGCCTTGTCGGGATTGGCCGCGATGATGTCGTCGACCACCTTTTCGATCGCCGAAAGATCGGTAACCTGCTTCATGCCGCGGCTTTCGACCGTCGCGCGGGGATCGCCGCCCTCCTGCCAGACGATCTCGAACAGATCCTTGGCGATCTTGCCCGAGATCGTGCCCTCGCCGATCAGGTCGATGATCGCAGCCAGCTGCGCGGCATTGACGGGCGAGGCCGTAATATCCCGGCCTTCCTTGTTGAGACGGCCGAACAGCTCGTTGATCACCCAGTTCGCCGCCATCTTGCCGTCGCGGGCGCGGTTGGCGAGCTTGTCGAGCACCGTCTCGTAGAACAGCGCGCTCTCGCGCTCGGCGACCAGCACGCTCGCATCATAGGCCGAGAGGCCGAAATCGGCGACGAAGCGCGCCTTCTTCTGGTCCGGCAGCTCCGGCAGCTTCGCCTTCAGCTCGTCGACGAATTCCTGGCTGAACTCCAGCGGCAACAGGTCGGGATCGGGGAAGTAGCGATAGTCGTGCGCCTCTTCCTTCGACCGCATCGAGCGCGTCTCGCCCTTGTTGGGATCGAACCGGCGCGTCTCCTGCTCGATCTCGCCCCCGTCCTCGAGAATCTCGATCTGGCGCCGCGCTTCGTACTCGATCGCCTGGCCGATGAAGGCAATCGAGTTCATGTTCTTGATCTCGCAGCGGGTGCCGAGCGGCGCGCCGGGCCTGCGCACCGAGACGTTGACGTCGGCGCGCAAGGAGCCCTTCTCCATGTCACCGTCGCAGGTGCCGAGATAGCGCATGATCGAGCGCAGCTTGGTCACATAGGCCTTGGCCTGCTCGGCGTCGCGAATATCAGGCTTCGAGACGATCTCCATCAGCGCCACGCCAGAGCGGTTGAAATCGATGTAGGACAGCGACGGCGATCGGTCGTGCAGCATCTTGCCGGGATCCTGCTCCAGATGCAGCCGCTCGATACCGATGGTGGCGGTCTTGCCGCCGTCGAGATCGATGATCACCTCGCCCTCGCCCACGATCGGCGATTTGTACTGGCTGATCTGGTAGCCCTGCGGCAGGTCCGGATAGAAATAGTTCTTGCGGTCGAACACCGAGCGCAGGTTGATCTGCGCGTTGAGGCCGAGCCCGGTCCGGACAGCCTGCCTGACGCATTCCTCGTTGATGACGGGCAGCATGCCCGGCATCGCGACGTCGACCAGCGAGACATGGCTGTTCGGCTCGCCGCCGAACGCGGTGGACGCGCCCGAGAACAATTTCGCGTTCGACGTCACCTGGGCATGGATCTCCATGCCGATGACCATCTCCCAGTCACCAGTCGAGCCCTTGAGAAGCTTGTGCGTGGCCGTGCTCATGTCCTGCTCCCGAGCAGCGTGGCAGCGATCCGCTCCCACTCCGCTTCCAATGAATCCTTTGCCGCCGGCTGCCCGGCCTGGCGATACCAATAGCCGGCATTGCCGAGATCGCCTTCGACGCGGTGCAAATAGGCATGCACCCAGGCGGCCTCACGGCTGCTCTCGTCCTGAACGATTGTGTGCGCGCGGTCCCAGTCGCCCTTCGCCGCCCACCAGAGGCCGGCAAGCGGCGCGCTCAAGTCCGGCGCGGGCGCCGCGCCGCCGAGGCTCGCGATGAAATCAGCGACATTCACCACCACCTCGCGGGCGTGAAGCGGCCGGCGGCCTGCTCGATCACCTCGCCGAGCGAGAACAGCGTCTCCTCATCGAACGGACGGCCGATCAATTGCAGGCCGAGCGGCAGGCCCTGCGCGTCCTTGCCGGCGGGCACCGCGATGCCGGGCAGGCCCGCCATGTTCACGGTCACCGTGAAGATGTCGTTGAGATACATCTCGACCGGATCGGCGCCGCCCTTCTCGCCGATGCCGAAGGCCGCCGACGGCGTCGCCGGGGTGAGGATCGCATCGACGCCCCTCGCGAAGCAATCCTCAAAGTCCTTCTTGATCAGCGTGCGCACCTTCTGGGCCCGCAGATAATAGGCGTCGTAATAGCCGGCCGAGAGCACGTAGGTGCCGATCATGACGCGGCGGCGCACCTCCGCGCCAAAGCCTTCGGCGCGGGTGTTCTCGTAGAGCTCGATGATGTTCTTACCCTGCTCGCGCAGGCCGTAGCGCACGCCGTCATAGCGTGCGAGGTTCGAGGACGCTTCCGCCGGCGCCACGATGTAATAGGCCGGCAGCGCGTATTTGGTGTGCGGCAGCGACACCTCGACGAGCTCGGCACCGGCGCTCCTGAGCCACGCCGCGCCCGCTTCCCAAAGCTTCTCGATCTCGGCCGGCATGCCGTCGAGACGGTACTCCTTGGGGATGCCGATCTTCATGCCCTTCACGGACTTGCCGATCGCCGCCTCGTAATCCGGCACGGGGATATCGACCGACGTCGTGTCCTTGGGATCGTGTCCGGCCATCGAGCGCAGCAGCATCGCGGCATCGCGTACGCTGCGCGCGATCGGACCTGCCTGGTCGAGCGAGGAGGCAAAGGCGACGATGCCCCAGCGCGAGCAGCGGCCATAAGTCGGCTTGATGCCGACGGTCGCGGTGAACGCGGCCGGCTGGCGGATCGAGCCGCCAGTGTCGGTCGCGGTCGCGCCCATGCAGAGCAGCGCCGCCACGGCCGAGGCCGAGCCGCCGGACGAGCCGCCCGGCACCAGCGTCGTGTTGCTGCCCTCGCGTCGCCAGGGATTGCCGACGGGGCCGAAGCACGAGGTCTCGTTGGCCGAGCCCATCGCGAACTCGTCATTGTTGAGCTTGCCGAGCATCACCGCGCCGTCGCGCCAGAGCTGCGAGGTGACGGTCGACTCATACGTCGGCACGAAATTGCCGAGGATTTTCGAGCACGCCGTGGTGCGTACGCCCTTGGTCGCGAACAGATCCTTGATGCCGAGCGGGATGCCGGCGAGCGGGCCGCCCTCGCCCTTGGCGATCTTCGCGTCCACGGCCTTGGCCATGTCGCGCGCGCGATCGGGCGTCTCCATCACGAAGGCGTTGAGCACGCGCGCAGCTTCGATCGCGGAAAGATGCGCGTCGGTCAGCTCGAGCGACGTGAAAGTTTTCGCCGCGAGACCCTTGCGGGCTTCGGCGAGCGTCAGCGATGTCAAATCGGTCATTTATTGATCGGGCTGCAGAAGAACGGAGACAGGGTCTTGTCGTTGGCCGGGTCGTCTTTTTTGGCGGCGGCTTTCGCGGCCGCCTCGATCTCGTCGAGCACGGCATTGACGGCGACGTTGGGGTCGGCAGCCTTGCCCTGCCGCTCCATCTTGTCGAGGTAATTCATGTAGGCCTGATAGGCCTTCTCATCGTCGCAAAGCAGGCACATCGGACCTAACCTGTTTATTCAACGACCTTCGGCACCAGGAAGAAGTGACCTTCAGTCGCGGGCGCGTTGGCAACGATATCGTCGGCGATCTCGCCGTCATCGACCACGTCCTGCCGCTTCTTCATCTGCATCGGGGTGACCGAGGTCATCGGCTCCACGCCCTCGACATTGACCTCCGAGAGCTGCTCGACGAAGGCGAGCATGGCGTTGAGCTCGCCCTGCAGATGCGGAACCTCGTCCTCGAAGACCGCAATGCGCGCCAGATGCGCGATGCGGCGGACGGTAGCGGCGTCGACGGACATTATATAAGGCCTCTTACGGCAAAACCTATGTGCCGTATAGCAGAGGCCGGTTTTGCGCCGCAACCGGCGCTTCCCCCTATCCGGCGAGGGCCTTCATGCGCGCCAGCGCCGATTTGGCGAGATCCCGGGTCAATTCGGCGGCGGGGACCTCGCGGCCGAGCGCAACGGCCTGTCCCGCCCAGAGATTGGTGAAATCGACCCTGCCCTGCTTTTCGGCAGCCGCCTTCAGCGGCCCAAGCGCGGTCGCAGCGTGGGGAAACGGCGGCGCGTCCGGCGAGACCGGGCCGGCCTCGCGCATCAGCCGGTTCTGCACCCCGCGCGCAGGCCGGCCGGTCATGACATTGGTGATCACGGTGGAATCGTCGTGCGCCTCGGCGAGCGCCTTGCGGCCGCCCGCGCTGACCTTGGATTCCGGACAGCGCAGATAGGCGCTGCCGATCTGCACGCCGGAGGCGCCGAGCGCGAAGGCTGCGGCAATGCCACGCCCATCGGCGATACCGCCCGCCGCGATCACCGGCACCTTCACGGCATCGACGACCTGCGGCACCAGCGCGAAGGTGCCGGGCTGCTCGGCGATCTTGTCGGTCAGGAACATGCCGCGATGGCCGCCCGCCTCGGCACCTTGCGCGATCACGGCATCGACGCCGCGTTCTTCCAGCCAGACCGCCTCCTTCACCGTCGTCGCGGACGAGATGACGAGGCAGCCCGCCGCCTTGACGCGCCTCAGCAGCGCTTGCTCCGGCAGGCCGAAATGAAAGCTGACGACTTCCGGCTTCAGCTCCTCGACCACATCGCAGAACGCCGCATCGAACGGCGCGCGGTTCGCAGCCGTGATCGGCGCAGAGGGATCGAGACCATGCTCGGAGTAGTAACCCGCGAGCCGCTGCTTCCACCGCGCCTCCGCCTCCGCCGTCAGCTCGACCGGCGTGTGGCAGAAGAAGTTCATGTTGACCGGCGCCTTGACGCGCTGGCGAATGAGACCGACCTGCTCACGCGCCTTCTCCGCCGAGATCATCGCACACGGCAGCGAGCCGAGCCCACCGCCCTGCGCCACGGCGATCACCAGCTCCGCATCCATCACGCCCGCCATCGGCGCCAGCACGATCGGGAATTCGGTCTTGAAGAGATCCATCAGTCGACGGTCAGGCCACATGGTTTGCTCACTCTCGTTCTTTCTTATCCTCCCCTGGAGGGGGAGGGTCGATCGCGCAAAGCGCGAGTGGGGTGGGGTGACAGTCCCTCCACGGTGGATCTGTTCGTGTGGGGAGATCACCCCACCCCGCTACGCATTTCGCTTCGCTACATGCGTAGCGACCCTCCCCCTCCAGGGGAGGGTGAAGAATTCTATGCCGCGACTACCGAATTCCGGCGTCCTTCCAGCAACTGCTCCGCCTCCACCGCGATCCGCTCGACGATCTCCGCCGCCGCTGGAATATCATGGATCAGCCCGACCGCCTCGCCGGCGATCACCGCGGCGATGTCGAAATTGCCCGCCGCCCTTGCTGCCGCATACTCGGCCGCGACTGCGGCAGCATTCTGCATCAGCTCGACCTCGCGGCCGATCCAGCGCTTCGCATGATCGTTGACCAGGCACCGCCCGGTAAACGGCGCCGGCCATACATTGTTGCGGGAGAGATCGAAGATGATGCCGCGCACGGTCGAACCCGAGTTTGCTGCGCAGATGCGGCGCTTCGCCTCCTCCGCACCGTTGGCCTCCTGGCTGGCATAGAAGCGCGTGCCGAGCAGCACGCCGCTCGCACCGAGCATCACCATGGCAGCGAGCCCACGCCCATCTGCGATGCCGCCGGCCGCCACCACGGGAACGCGCCCCGCGGCGAGATCGACAATGGCCGGAACGAGATCGACGGTGGTGCGCGAAGCGCCATGACCGCCGGCCTCCGTTCCCTGCGCAATCAGGACGTCGGCACCGGCATCGAGCGCCTGCCGCGCCATCGCTTCGTCCTGAACCTGGCAGATCAGGCGCACGCCGGCGGACTTGATCTTGGGCGCGAACGGCGCGGGATCGCCGAACGACAACATGATCGCATCTGGCTTTGCAGCGAGCGCGACATCGAGAAGCTCGGGCTTTCTAGCGAGGCTCCAGGTGATGAAGCCGATCCCGAACGGTGCACTGAGGTCGGCGAGCTTCGCCGTCTCCTGCTCCAGCCAGACCCGCTCGCCATAGCCGCCGCCAAGAATGCCGAAGCCGCCGGCGCGGCTCACCGCCGCGACCAGACGGCTGCCGGCAATGACATCCATCGGCGCCAGCAGGATCGGATGCTCGATCCCCAGCAGCGTGGTCAGCGACGTCGTCATCGGCATGGCTCCTCCCCGATCTGGACAGCGAGACTAGGCGCGACTAGCATTCTCGAAAAATGAATTGTTGCGAACGCTGCAATCTCAAAAGCGAAACGACGCCATGGAACTCAGCGATATCAAGACCTTCGCCGCGGTCGCCCGCACCGGGGGCATCACCCGCGCCGCCGAAGAGCTCAACACCGTGCAGTCGAACGTCACCCAGCGCGTGAAGGCGCTGGAGGCGGAGATCGGCGCGCCGCTGTTCGAGCGGCACTCGCGCGGCATGACGCTGACCGGCGCCGGCAAGCGCCTCCTTCCCTACGCGCAAAAGATGGCGGCGCTGTCGCGCGAAGCCTTGCTCGCCGCGCGCGACGATGGCGAGCCGAAAGGACCGCTGGCGATTGGCTCGATGGAGACCACGGCTGCGGTACGGCTGCCGCCGCTGCTCGCCGATTTCCACCGCCGCTTCCCGGCCGTGCGCCTTTCCTTGCGCACCGCGCCGACCGCAGACCTCGTCGCGAGCGTCCTCGACGGCACGCTTGACGGCGCCTTCGTCGCCGGACCCATCACACATGACGATCTCACCGCAACGAGCGCGTTCCGCGAAGAGCTGGTGCTGGTGAGCGCGCGGCGCTGGGCTTCGCTCGCCGAGCTGCGCGCCGGCACGCCGGAGTCGGGTCCGACCGCGCTGGTGTTCCGCACCGGCTGCACCTATCGCCAGCGGCTCGAACAGATCTTCGTCGAGTTCGGCTGGCCGTCGGCGGCGCGCTTCGAGCTCGGCACGCTCGACGGCATGATCGGCTGCGTCGCCGCCGACATGGGCGTGACGCTGCTGCCGCGCGCGGTCGTCGAACGCAGCGCGATGAACGGCGCCGTCGCCGTCCACACGCTGAGCCCGTCACATGCACGTGTCGAGACACTCTTCATCCAGCGCCGCGCCGGACATGAATACAGTGCGCTGAGCGGTTTTGCCGATTGCCTGAAGAAGGACGAGGACGTCATCGCAGCCTGAGCGCCAGCGTTCCCCCCCCGAAATTCGTCACAAATCCATCGCGTTTGACTCGACCCGCACTGCGTCCTGCCATCGCAGCCCGCCACTTCGAAAAAGCTTTGAAGCCCGCGCGCCTTCTACGTTAGGATGAGTGGCTGCCAGCGCGAAACCATCAACGAAGCCAAAACATCGGCAGAAAACATCGGGAGGACTATTGATGCGCAATACGCTCGTGTTGTGCTGCGTCGCCGCGTTGTCGGCGATTTCAGGAACTGCAAGCGCACAGGACTGGACCAAATCGAAATGGGGGCCGAACGACGAGATCGGCGCCGCCAACTACATGACGCCCGAGCTCGTGGTGAAGGCGGCATCGCTTGTGAAGACCGGCAAGACCTACGCCCTCGGCATTCCCGTCACATCGCAAACGCCGGCCTATCCGCCGCGCACTTTCAAGCTCACCATCGTGCAGCCGGGACAGGCCGGCAGCCCGGGCCTCGGTCCGAACAAGGCGACCTACAATGACGACATCCTCGACACCTGGGTCGGCATCGGCAGCCAGCTCGACGGCCTCGGCCATCTCGGCATCGAGCACGTCTATTACAACGGCAACAAGCTCGCCGACTTCGCCGATCCCAACGGGCTGAAGAAGCTCGGCATCGAGAAGGTGCCGCCGATGGTCACCCGCGGCGTCCTGCTCGACATGGCCGCCTATTTCAAGACCGACGTGGTGAAGGAAGGCACCGCCTTCAATGTCAAGGAGATCGAGGAAGCCGCCAAGCAGCAGAACGTCGAGATCCGCCAGGGCGATGTCGTCATCTTCCACACCGGCTGGCTCAGCCTGATCGGCAAGGACGACAAGCGCTATTCGGCCGGCGAGCCCGGCCTCGGCGTCGAAGGCGCGAAATACCTGACCGGCAAGGGCGTCGTCGCGGTCGGCGCCGACACGTGGGGGCTCGAGGTACTTCCGTTCGAAGGCAAGACCGTGTTCGAGGTGCATCAGATCCTGCTCGCGATGAACGGGACCTACATCCTCGAGAACATAGACACCGCCGCGCTCGCGCGCGACAAGGGCTATGAATTCCTGTTCGTGCTGGGCCAGCCGCGCTGGACCGGCGGCGTGCAGGCGATGATCAACCCGATCGCGATCCGCTGACGCCACACGCGCGTCCGGCGAAAGAAGCCGGGTGAGGTCTTGCAGTGTCTCGATAGAGCGCACCGCTGCCCTCACCCGAACGTCGCGCCGGTTTCGCTGCTTGGCGAAACAGAGCTCCTCAGAGTCGAATGTCCTCGTAGGACTCGATCCGCCGCGGGCCGACCGAGGTCGCCTCGTGCGAATCCGCATCAGTGAGATTGCCGAAATCCAGCTTGGTCAACCTCGTCAGGTCCGCGATCGAGACCTGGAAGACGCTGACATCCTCCTCGGACATCCGCTCGCGCAGATCCACCTCCTGGATGCGATCGATCTCCATGACCTGCTTTCGCTGGCTCATGAGGAAGGCCGCCGCCTTGAGAGCGTCGTCATCCTCGTTGCGTCGGATCAGGATCTTCCAGAAATATTTCGGGATTTGGACGCCGCCGAAGCTCGGATCCTTGTGCGGCCGGCCCGCCGGATTGGGCAGATCGGATCCATCGGCGTCGGGCCCGTCGAACACCGGACCGTTCATGACGATGCCCTTCTCCTCGCCTTCGAGCAGGACATCGCGCGTATAATCCTCCAGTCCCGCCCACAGCTGCTTGCCCTGATTGAACGAGAAGAACTGCGGCGAGCAATTGGTGAAGTGGAAGGAATCGTCGCCATGCTGCTTGGCCGCAGTGACGGTGTCGCCCCAGGTCGCATCCAGGCGGCGCACGAGATGACCGCGGTCGAACGGGTTCTTGCTGCGATCCGCCTCGAAGGTGGCCTGCTTGCGGTAGAACTCGTCGCCGATCTGGGCATCGTCGTCGATGCGCGGATCGCGCAGCCAGGAATCACCCTCTCGCTTGCCAACGTCCTGCTGCTTGCCGCCGTCGATGTTGACGCAGCTGAAGAAGGCGAGCCGGCGCTCCTTGTTCATGACCACGCTGTAATTAAAATACTTCAGCTCGGACTGCCTGGAGCTTCCCTTGAGCATCGCGATCCTGGACTTGAGGGAAGCCGGAATCTTCGGCAAGGGCACCGCGAATTTGCCGTTGCCGAGGAAGTTCGCCTTGTATCCGGGACGCGATTTCAGCGTGCCCTGATCGATGTGCACGGCCTCCATCGGCAGGCCGTTTTTCGCACTGATATGAGGCAGCAGGCCGGCCGGCGGGGTGATCAAAGGCGTGCCGCCGTTCTGCGTGCCGCCGTTCGTGGCCCCTCCGTTGCCCCCTACAGGTCCCGGCGGCACGAACGGGATGTCCTTCTTGAACATCGGCAAGGGCACGCGGATCGGGACCACCAGCGAGGTTCCGTCGAGGGACTGCTCGACCCAGACATTGGTGCCGAAAACAGGCGCGGCAGCCGGTGCCCGGACTTTCGCGATCTCTTGCCGGATCGGCGGCTCCTCCTCGTCCAGCACCGGCTTGATCAGCGGATGGGAGCCGACGGCAACCCTGAGATCGGCGACGATCGCGCTGATGCGGATGCCTTCATTGGCGATCCAGTCGATCATGGATTCGTCCATCGACGGCTTCCACACCTTGCCGTCCTTGCTCAGGGTGCGGCCCTGCGCATCCTTGCGGGGAACGCCGCTGTGATGCAGCGCGACCACTTGCCAGAAGCGGTTGAACGCGGGCGAGCCCGAGGATCCCGCCGTCGTGTCGGTGTTGTACCAGAGGAAGTCGCCGACATATTTGAGCAGCTTGTTCTCACGGACGCAGACCTGCTTCATCTGCCCGCTGGGATGCTGGATGATGGTGAGGTACTCGCCGGGGTCTGCCTTGCCGGGCGCGCCGCCGAGCGGCAGCCATCCGAAGTCCTCGAGCTCCTCCCCGCCTGACAGCGAGGTCGGCGCCACCGCGACGACCGAAAAATCCAGCCTGTCGTTGGTGTAGAAGAACTTGCCCGGCTCGAAGCCGAACCGCACCGGCACGCGCTCCTGCCCGGAGACGTCGAGCTCGTAGTTGAAATCGGCGATCGAGTTGGCGGCCTCGGCCGGCTTGCCGAAGACGTGATGGTTCGTCAGCAACAGGCCCGGCCCGATCAGGAAGCCCGAGCCATAGCCGAGCAGGTTCGACTTGAGATCCCTGACCTGGATGCGGCAGACCGAGCGCGAGGCGGCGGTCCCCTTGGCGAGATAGTTGATGCTGTCGAGATCGTTGCCCTGGATGATCCGCTCCAGGCCAATCTCGGCCTTCTCCACGTCCCGCGTCTCGGCCAGCAGCTGGCGCTGGCGTAGACGCATCTTCTCGACGGACATCTCGATCGGACCGTCGCCCAATTTCCGGTTCAAGGCTTCGGGTGAGAACTCGGCTTGCTTGAATCGCCTTTCTGAGCCCGCGATCAGGCTTGGCTTGATGAGCATCGTGACCTCTCAAATGACTGGCGAATATTGGACGGGGTCGGCGCCCTAAAAAATTGGCGCCAAGTTGCAGCGGCGGGCGGACTGCCGGTCGCTGCCGGTCGTTCTGGAAATCGCGGGCATGCACCCGACACTACTTTAGACCTGTATATCTACTGCCACGCAACCACGCGGCATCATGCCATGGTCTGCAACCTCACCAGTGTGAGATTTCCCACAATTGATCGATGCAGCCGTGCATCACGATTTCGCGCGCTGCTTGCGGCCCTCTGGCGATCTACGGCTTCAGGTACCACCGCCGCAGCGCCACGAGGGACCAGATTGCCTCGACCAGGCCGAACGGCCAGGCGCCCTGAAGGAAACCGTAGGCCGAGCCGAGCGCGCAGGACGCGGCGAACAGCAGCACGAACCAGCGGCTGCGATCCTCCAGGGCGTAAGTGACCAGCATCGCCGTGACGGCGAACAGGCCGAATAGTGTCAGCGCATCCATGTTTCCGGGTTCACTCCGCAGCGCGACGCATGATATGCGCTAAGTCCATGCCGGCTCTTATCCTCACCTTGGTCGATGCTGCAACCCACTGGCCCGAACGCGGTGCGCTGGTCGGGCTCGATCTGGGCACCAAGACCATTGGCGTTGCCGTATCAGACCCCGACCGCCGCTTGGCCACCGGTGTCGAAACGATCCAGCGCAAGCAGTTCAAGCAGGACGCCGCCAAGCTGCTTGCCATCGCCACCGAGCGCAAGGTGGTCGGCTTCGTGCTCGGCCTGCCCATCAACATGGACGGCAGCGAGGGCCCGCGCGCGCAATCGACCCGCGCTTTCGCGCGCAATCTGGCCGGCCTGACCGCGCTGCCCATCGGTCTCTGGGACGAGCGCCTCTCGACCGCGGCGGTCGAGCGCGAGCTGATCGGCATGGACGTCAGCCGCGCCAAGCGCGCCGAGGTGATCGACGAGCACGCCGCGATCTTCATCCTGCAAGGCGCGCTCGATCGCCTGGCAAACCTGCGCAAAGGACCCGGCTGATCCCATGGCCGTCGTCGTCGCGGCGCTGCTGCCGGTCTTCATCCTCATCGTGCTCGGCGTGGTGCTCCGGCGCAGCCTGATGCGGCTGGACACGCAATGGCACGGGCTGGAGCGGCTGACCTATTTCGTGCTGTTTCCGATGCTGCTGATCCAGACGCTAGTGAAGGCGGACCTTACGAAGGTTCCGGTCGCCGGCGTCGGCGGCGCGCTGCTGCTGTCGGCGCTGGCGATGTCGCTGCTCTGCCTCGCATTGCGCCCGGCCCTGTCCCGGCTCGACATCGACGGCCCCGCCTTCACGTCGATCTTCCAGGGCGCGACGCGCTGGCAGACCTATGTCGCCCTCTCCGTCTCCGCCAACATGTTCGGCGATGTCGGGCTGGCGTTGGCTTCGGTGGCGATGGTCGCGATCATTCCGCTAGTCAACGTGTTCAGCGTCGCGGTGCTCGCCCATTACGCATCGCCCGAGAAGCAGTCCGGCCGCGCCATCGTCATGACGGTGATCCGCAATCCGCTGATCTGGGCCTGCGCCATCGGGCTTCTCATCAACATCGTCCATCTGCCGCTGCCGAGGATCTGGCACGAGGTGGCGGACGCGCTCGGCCGCTCCTCGCTCGCCATCGGCCTGCTCGTGACCGGCGCGGGATTGCAGCTCGAGGGCCTGCTGCGTCCGAGCCTGGGCGCTGGCCTCGGCGTGGCGTTCAAGCTGGTCCTGATGCCCATGCTCGCGCTGATTCTGGCCGCCTGGTTCGGGCTGTCCGGCAACAGCCTTGCGATCGTCGCGATCTGCGCGGCAGTGCCGACCTCGCCAAGCGCCTATGTGCTGGCCCGCCAGATGGGCGGCGACGCGCCGCTGCTCGCGCAGATCATCACGCTGCAGACGATCCTGGCCGCGATCACGATGCCGATCGCCATCGCGCTGGTGGCCTAGCTCCCCAGCCACATCGTCAGCACCACCGCGGTCAGATTATTCAGCGCGTGCAGCGCGATGGTGAGCCACAGCGAGCCGGAGCGGTAGCGCATGTAGCCGAACCACAGGCCGATGCAGAAGACTTCGGCGAGGAAGTACATGTCGTATTGCAGGTGGACCACCGTCCAGACCAGCGACGACAGCAGGATCGCACCGGGGGCGCGCAAAAAGCTCGCCGACCAGCCGCGGTAGAGGAAGCCTCGTGCCAGCACCTCTTCCGACATCGGCGCGGCCACCGCGAATGCGGCCAGCAGCAGCAGCGCCGCTCCCTTGTCGCGGCCCGATTTCAACAGATCGGTCATGAAGCCCGGCGTCGCCTCGCGGCCGAGCGCGCGCGACATCGTCTCCCAGAGCAGCACGATCAGGATGAGGCCGACGGCGCCGAACAGCAGCTGCTTCCAGGACGACCAATGCAGCGCGAGATAATCAACGAAGGAGGCCTTCTTGATGCGAATGGCGAGCCAGACCGCAAGAAGCGTCGCCGGCAGCCCCATGATCACCGAGAGCGCGAGCGTCTGGGGCTCACGGCCGACGAGCTGAAGCGAGGCAAGGTCCATGGGAAGACCACGCAGCGCCGCCAGCACAACGACGGCACCGATCTGCCCGACGAACATCGCAACGAAGATGAAGAGGCCCCACAACGCCGTGCCCCAGAACTTCCAGACGCGTGGCGTCGCTGGCGTCTCGGTCAGCGGCGGATGATCGGGATTGAGGGAGTCCATCAGGAGGCTTTCGTTAATAAAACGCAAAACTATCGAGCGATCGTCATGCCCGGGCTTGTCCCGCCTGCGCGGCCGAAGCCGCTTCGGCGAGGCGAAGGCCCGGGCATCCACGTTCTTTTTGCCGCGCAGCAAGACGTGGATGGCCGGGACAGGCCCGGCCATGACGCCGTGGAAAGACCGTTCCCCTTCACGGCAGCGCCCGCTCCAGCAGCGCGCGCACGTCGGCGCTGTCGAGTTCGACCGCGCCATACATGCTGGCGTGATTGGTCGCGAGGCGCGTGGCGGCAAACAGCTCGGCCTGGCGCGGCGACACGCCGTTGAGCGCCGCGGCCGCAGCCAGCAATGCCAGCTTCTCGACCGCAAGCCGCGCGACGCGCTCGCCGTCGGCACGCCGAAACGTCTTGCCGATGAAGCTGACCGCCTCGCCCGCCCCCGGCAGCCCCTTGGTCTCGGCCGCCAGCGCTTGTAGCACCGCCATCGCCGCCTCGCCTTCGCGCGAGAGCGCGCGGAGCACGTCGAGGCACATCACGTTGCCCGAGCCTTCCCAGATCGCGTTGACCGGCGACTCGCGATAATGGCGCGCCAGAATGCCGTCCTCGACATAACCGTTGCCGCCGAGGCACTCCATCGCCTCAAAGAGGAATGGCGGCGCGCTCTTGCAGGTCCAGTATTTGATCGCGGGCGTGAGCAGCCGCATATAGGCGGCCTCCGCCGCGTCATGCGGCGTGCGGTCGAAGGCGCGGCAGAGCCGCATCACCAGCGCCGTGCTCGCCTCCACGTGCAGCGCCATGTCCGACAGCACGGCCTGCATCAATGGCTGATCGGCCAGATGCTTCTGAAACACGCTGCGGTGGCGGGCGTGGTGCAGCGCATGCGCAAGCCCCGAGCGCATCAGGCCGACGGAGGCGATCGCACAATCCTGTCGCGTCAGCTGCACCATCTGGATGATGGTGCGGATGCCCTTGCCCTCCTCGCCGACCGTTTCGGCATAGGCGCCGACGAACTCGACCTCGGACGAGGCATTGGAGCGGTTGCCGAGCTTGTCCTTCAACCGCTGGAACTGGATGGCGTTGACCGAACCATCCGGCGCGAAGCGCGGCATGAAGAAACAGGTCAGCCCGCCTTCGGCCTGCGCGAGCACGAGGAACGCATCGCACATCGGCGCCGACATGAACCATTTGTGGCCGGTGATGCGATAGCCGTCGCCGTCGCGCACGGCGCGCGTCATGTTGGCGCGCACGTCGGTGCCGCCCTGCTTCTCGGTCATGCCCATGCCGAGCGTCATGCCGCGCTTCTGCCACCACGGCGCAAAGCTCGGGTCGTAGCTCTTCGTCGATAGCACCGGCATCACCCGCGCGAGCAAGTCGGGCTGCATGGCCAAGGCACCGACGGAGGCGCGCGTCATCGTGATCGGGCAGAGGTGGCCGGTCTCGACTTGCGCAGCCATGTAGAACTTTGCGGCGCGAATAACCTCGGCGCCAGCGCCCGCCGGCTTGCCATCCGCGGTCCAGGTGGAATTGTGCACGCCGGCATGCGCACTGTGCGCCATCAGCTCGTGATAGGCGGGATGAAACTCGACCTTGTCCCGGCGATTGCCGTTGGCATCGAAGCTGCGCAGCTTCGGCGTGCTCTCGTTCGCCACGCGCCCGCGATCGGCCATCGCCGCCGAACCCCAATGCCGGCCGAACTCGGAGAGCTCACGCTCCGCCGCCGCGCCGCCATTGGCCCTGACCGCCTCGATCAGCGGCCGGTCGACGGCGAAAAGATCAACGTCCTCGAATGGCGGCGACTGGTTGAAGACCTCGTGGGTCGCGAATGTGGGCTGGGTCATCTTGCGTCCTCGGCGCGGAATCAGTTCCGCCGCGGCTGGATCGGGAAATCATAGGCCGCCCCGCCCGCCCCCGGCAGGGAAAAATGCCACCACTCCTTCGAATAGTTCACAAAGCCTTGCCTGGCCATCGCAGCCACCAGCCGCTTGCGCCAGGCACGCTGCTCCGGATTGATCGAGGTTGCGGCGGTATGCCCCTTCGCGTCGGTACAGTCGTAGCCTGTGCCCATGTCGACGCTGCCCTCCGGCGCCCGCGCCTCGACCGGCGCCGTGCAATCCGCGTAGGTCCTTGCTGGATCGTATTTGGCGGAATTGTCCGCCCTGAGATCGACCAGCGTGAGATCGAGCGCCGCACCGGTCGAATGCTGCGAGCGGCTCGCAATGTAGCCGAGGCGGAACAGCTCGGTCTTCGCAATCTTCGGGCTGTAGCGCCGCTCCGCAGCGGTCTCGTGGCCGTTCTGCGACCACTTGACCATGTCGAGCGAGGCCCGCGCCGGCCGGTAGCAGTCGAACATCTTGAGCGAGAGATTTTGCGCCGCCAGCTCCTGCTGCACCGCCTTCAGCCGCAGCCCCACCTCGCGCTTCACCACGCATTCGCCGGCATTGTAGCCGGCGAGCGG
This sequence comes from Bradyrhizobium sp. CB1015, assembly GCF_025200925.1. GTDB lineage: Bacteria > Pseudomonadota > Alphaproteobacteria > Rhizobiales > Xanthobacteraceae > Bradyrhizobium. Next base: position 5,475,488 of record NZ_CP104174.1, read on the forward strand.
ACGGCCGACGAAATTGTTCGACGTGGCGTAGCGGATGTCCTGGATGATGCTGGGGTCGATGTCGCGCAGATAGACGAAGTCGCCGGGCAAGGTCTGCGCCCGCACGGGGGCGAGAAACAATAATGCGAGCAGCGCGACAAGCGCTACGCGCGCCGCAGTTCCGGTCCTTGCGATCATTGCACCGGATCCGAGTTGACCAGAAGCTTCGTGATCGCGGTGTCCGCATATTTGTTGCCGGCCCAGACGTCGTCTATGATGAATTGCATCCAATAGGCCGTAATCGGCGTCCGCAATGTCAGCAATTGCGCCGACAGCTCGTCGTTGAGGATGAATATCCGCGACTCGCCGCCGGAGAACAGCACGCGGATCTGGCGAACCCTGTTGTTCTTGGCGAAGATCTCGGGGTTCTTCTGGTACCCGTTCTGCACGTGGATCGACTTGACCCGCCGCAAGGTTTCGAACTCGATGGTAATCCATTCGCCGATACCGTTGCCCGAGGCGCCCTCGACCCAGGCCGTCCCTGTCGAGGCGTCGAACAAATTCGCTGCGCCGTACGAATTACCGAATTGCGGCTTCAGCATCGAGCTGACGCAATAGGTCTCGAAGCCGCTGCGGGCACAGCTTTCGCCTGCCGCGGAGGGACGCGGCGGACGCGTGGTGGCGCGCTCCGCGACCGCAGGCTTGGCCGGCGGCTTCAGCAGCATGCCCGCCACTTTGGGCTCCCCGTTCGAAGATCCCGCATTCCAAAGAAAGATGCGTCCGCCGAGCGTCTGATCGTAATAGGCGGGCGTCTGCTCGTGCGGTGCCGGTTGTCCTCCGGCATCCGTCGCGGTCAGGGCGAGCGCCGCCACGCGCTCTCGCACCTCGACCGCGAGATCGCCCAGATGCAGCTCGGGCCGCTTGAGCTGCTCGACGAAGATCCGCGTGAACACCGAGTTGTGCGCCGTATCGTTGCTGCTGAGCTGGTCGAGCGCGGTCTGGCCGATCCCCGCAGAATAGAGCGTGAAGATCCCGCGCGCGGGCCGGGCGTCAGCGAGCCCGCGCGTGTTCCCGATCGAACGGCCCGCAGCGCGCGGAAACGGATTGTCACGGCAGGCATCGATGACAACGAAGGCGACCCGCACCGCCTTGGCCTGAAGCTCCGCAATCACGTCGGGCTCGGCGATCGAGGCCCCGCGCACCCGTGCTTCGGCGCCCTCGTTGACGGTGGGAACGTCGCTCGGAACGAGGTAGTTGACCCCCGCGATCGCAACGCCATGTCCGGCATAGAACAATGCGGCGGTATCGCCCGGCTCGAGCCGCGCCGTGAAATCCGCGAGCCGGTCGATCATGCCCTGGCGGCCGAGATTGGTCCCGAGCACGATGTCAAACCCGAGCGACCTCAGCGCGTCGGCCACGGTCGTCGCGTCATTGGCGGCCTTCTTCAATTGCCGGTCGGCCGGCAGGTTCGGATAGAGATCGTTGCCGATCACGAGTGCGACGCGTTTTTCGGCCCAAGCCGGTGTCGCGAGGCCAGCCATGCACGCGGTCGCGAGCGCGGCAACATTGCGCGCCAGTCGATTAAAATACCGCGTGCCCGTCATGATCCAGCCCGTGACGCAACGAATGGCACGAGTCTAGCGCAAAGCGGCTGCCCCGAACACAGGCGGGGCGGCGCCTCCCCGCCGCAAAGCGCCGTGGATAAGTCGGGCAGCGGGATTTGAAGCTTGCTCCCCCCGCCGTCCGCCCCTATAGCTCTGCTTTTAATGACATCGAAATCGACCTTCGTCCTCGGCCACCGGCATTTGCTGGGCATCGAGGGCCTTTCCGCGGCCGACATCAGCGGCCTCCTCGACCTGTCCGAAGAATATGTCGAGCTCAACCGCCAGGTTGACAAGAAGCGCACCGTCCTGCGCGGGCGGACGCAGGTGAACCTCTTCTTCGAGGCCTCCACCCGCACCCAATCCTCGTTCGAGCTCGCCGGCAAGCGGCTGGGTGCCGACGTCATGAACATGTCGGTCGCCTCCTCGTCCATCAAGAAGGGCGAGACGCTGATCGACACCGCGATGACGCTCAATGCGATGCACCCGGACATCCTGGTGATGCGCCATCACGCCTCCGGCGCAGTGGAACTGCTGGCCCGCAAGGTCGACGGTTCCGTGATCAATGCCGGCGACGGCGCGCACGAGCATCCGACCCAGGCGCTGCTCGACGCCCTCACCATCCGCCGCAACAAGGGCCGGATCGAGGGACTCGTGGTCGCGATCTGCGGCGACGTGCTGCATTCGCGCGTCGCCCGCTCCAACATCATCCTGCTCAACACGATGGGCGCGCGCGTCCGCGTCGTCGGTCCGTCCACGCTCTTGCCGCCGGGCATCGAGCGGATGGGCGTCGAGGTGGCGCGCGACATGCGCGAGGGTCTCAACGGCGCCGACATCGTCATGATGCTGCGGCTGCAGCGCGAGCGCATGAACGGCTCTTTCGTGCCCTCGTCGAACGAATACTTCCATTATTTCGGGCTCGACCAGAAGAAGCTCGCCTACGCCAAGCCGGACGCGCTCGTGATGCATCCCGGCCCCATGAACCGCGGCGTCGAAATCGACACCGCGGTCGCCGATGGTGCGCAATCCCTGATCCGCGAGCAGGTGGAGATGGGCGTGGCCGTACGCATGGCGGTGCTGGAAGCGCTCGCCCGTAACCTGCCGAACGCGTGATGCCGATGTTGACCGATCGCCGCCCCATCCTGCTGGCCAACGCCCGCGTCGTCGATCCCTCCAGGGATTTCGACGGGGTCGGCGACGTCCTGATCGCCGACGGCACCATCCGCGAGACCCGCCGCGGCATCGGCGCTGCCGGCGTCCCCGAGGGCACCGACATCGTCAATTGCTCCGGCAAGATCGTCGCACCCGGCCTGATCGACATGCGCGCCTTCGTCGGCGAGCCCGGCTTCAGCCACCGCGAGACCTTCGCCTCGGCGAGCCAGGCGGCCGCAACCGGCGGCATCACCACCATCATCTGTCAGCCCGATACCTCGCCGGTGATCGACAATTCGGCGACGGTCGACTTCGTGATGCGCCGCGCCCGCGACACCGCGATCGTCAACATCCAGCCGATGGCCGCCCTCACCAAGGGCATGCACGGCCAGGAGATGACCGAGTTCGGCCTGCTCAAGGCCGCGGGCGCCGTCGCTTTCAGCGATGGTGCCAGAAGCGTGACCAATGCACAGGTGATGCGCCGCGCGCTGACCTATGCGCGCGATTTCGACGCGCTGATCGTGCATTTCACCGAGGATCCCGATCTCGTCGGCGAGGGCGTGATGAACGAGGGCGAGTTCGCCTCGCGGCTCGGCCTGATGGGCATCCCGAATGCCGCCGAAGCCGTGATGCTGGAGCGCGATCTGCGCCTCGTCGCCCTCACCGGCGGCCGCTACCACGGGGCGTCGGTGAGCTGCATCGATTCACTCGACATCCTCCAGCGCGCCCGCGACGCCGGGCTCGCCGTCAGCGCCTCGGTCTCGATCAACCATCTGGCGCTGAACGAGAACGACATCGGTCCTTACCGTTCGTTCCTGAAGTTGTCGCCGCCGCTGCGCACCGAGGACGACCGCCGCGCCCTGGTGGCGGCGATCGGCTCCGGCCTGCTCGATGTCATCATGTCCGACCACAATCCGCAGGACGTCGAGGTCAAGCGCCTGCCGTTCGCGGAAGCCGCGCCCGGCGCCATCGGGCTCGAGACCATGCTGCCGGCCGGCCTGCGGCTGGTGCATAATGGCGAGATCGAGCTGAAGACGCTGATCCGCGCGATGTCCACCCGCCCGGCCGAGCTGCTCGGGCTGTCGGGCGGAACTCTGCGCGCTGGCAGCCCGGCCGATGTCATCGTGATCGACCCCGACGTGCCCTGGGTGGTCGATCCCGCCGACCTCAAGTCGCCCTGCAAGAACACCCCGTTCGACGAAGCCCGCTTTACAGGCCGGGTGGTGCGCACCATTGTCGGCGGACGAACGGTGTATGAGCATGTCTGAGCTGCGGATTCGTTCGACCTGGAGAATGGGCCTTTGGAGAAGCCGCCATGGGGCTTGAACCGTTTCTGCCGGTAGCCTTCGTCATCGGCTATCTCCTCGGCTCGATTCCGTTCGGGCTGATCCTGACCAGGCTCGCGGGCACCCAGGATATCCGCTCGATCGGCTCCGGCAGCATCGGCGCCACCAATGTGCTGCGCACCGGACGCAAGAGCCTCGCGGCGGGCACCCTGCTGTTCGACGCGCTCAAGGGCACCGCCGCCGTGGTGATCGCCGGCTACATCGCAGGCCCCAATGCCGCGATGGTGGCCGGGCTCGGTGCGTTCCTCGGCCACCTCTTCCCGGTCTGGCTGAAATTCAAAGGCGGCAAGGGCGTGGCGGTCTATATCGGTATCCTGCTCGGGCTGTTCTGGCCGGGCGCTGTCGTGTTCTGCCTGCTCTGGCTGGCGACCGCCTTCACCACCCGCTATTCCTCGCTGTCGGCGCTGGTGGCGGCGTTCATCACGCCGATGTTCCTGTGGTGGTTCGGTCATCTCGCATTGTCGACGCTGGCAGCAGTGCTGACGCTGCTGTTGTTCTACGCGCATCGCGAGAACATCAAGCGCTTGCAAGCGGGCAAGGAAAGCCGGATCGGCGAGAAGGCCTAGAGCGTTTTCGAGCGAAGTGGATGCCGGTTCGCGCCGAGAAAACGCGGCAAACAAGAATCTGAAGTCGGAAAAAGTACGGATACCGCCGCACCCCTTCCGCAATATATGCCAAATCCTGTTCGCAATTGTCCTGCTAGGCACGGCAGGCTGTAGCGAACAGGTTCCATGCCTGTCATCCTGACACGGGAAACGGCGTTAGGCGGTTGCTCAGAATGAGCGAGAAGATTGTCGGCGCGAATGACGGGATCGGTTCGCTCGGTGCTTCCGGCACTGCAGCAAGCCGGCTGCTCTCGGCGACCAATATCTGGTCCGACGCGGCCGTGCCTGCCCCTGTTTCACGGCAAGCACCGCAGCCCGAGCCCGCCGTTAAATCTGACATTCCGCTCGACATCGTCATCACCAAGGCTGCACCGGTCGCACCCGCGCAGGCGCATTCCGGCCAATGGTCGCCGCGCAGACTTTCGCTGGCGCTGCAGGGCGGTGGCACCTTTGCCGCTTTCACCTGGGGCGTGCTCGAGCGGCTGCTCGAAGAGACTGATATCGAGATCGACACCATCAGCGGCGCCAGCGCCGGCGCCATCAATGCACTGCTGTTCGCTTGCGGCCTGGCCGAAGGCGGCCGCGAAGGCGCCCGGTCGCGACTGAGCCGGTTCTGGGTGCGGCTGATGCACGAGGCCTCGTTCCGCTCGCTGATGCTGATCGGCGGCTTCTCGCCGGCGGGGAGCTCGGTCGCGTTCGGCCCGACGCTGCGCTCCGGCCAGTTCGATCCGTTCGATCTCGATCCGCTGCGGCAGGCGGTCTCCCGCGACATCAACTTTTCCGCCCTGCGCGATACGCGCTGCCCGAAGCTGCTGATCGCGGCGACGCGGATCCGCGATGGGCAGCAGCAGATTTTTGGCAACGAGGCCATCACTGCCGACGTCGCGCTGGCCTCGACCTGCCCACCCCTCGTTCACTGCGCCGTCGAGATCGACGGCGAAGCCTATTGGGACGGCGGCTTTGGCGGCAATCCGCCGCTGCTGCGTCTGGTGCAGGAGACGGCGGCAACGGATCTGCTGCTGGTCCAGGTCACGCCGACGCGCGACAGCTACGTGCCGATCACGCTCGCCGCGATCGACCGCCGGCTCGACCAGATCGCGGCCAACGCCGCGCTCAATGCCGAGATCGCCGCGATCGAATGGGCGCAGGCCCATGTCGCGCCGTCGCTGCGGCTCTCCAGGATCGCGGCTGAAGACACCGTTGACGGCCTGGCGCAACGCTCATCGACCGATCTCGGCCGCGGCTTCATCCGTCTGCTGCATCGGAGCGGCCGCGAAGCCGCCGAGCGCTGGCTCGGGCAAGGTGCGACGGCAACTGATGCCCATCGCGCCTTGCCAGCCATCGAGCCCGCGCTAGCCTGATTTCGCCAGCGCGTCCTCCAGGAACCAGGCAGACGTCAACGCGACAGCATCATTGCCGAACCGCGCGATCACCTGCACGCCGATCGGCAGGCCGCCAACCTTGAGCACCGGCACATTGACGCAAGGATTACCCATCAGCGTCCACAGCCGGTTGTAACGTGGCGAGCCGGTCGAGGCGAGCTCCTTGGCCGGCGCTGTGCCCGGCGCCGAATAGGTCAGCAGCACGTCGAACCGTTCGAACAGCTCGCCGAGCTCGCGGCGGCCACGGCGGGCGATGCGGCGCGCATCGTCGTATTCCTTCGCTGTCAGTCCGACCGTCTCATCGAGGCTGGCGCGCAGCAGCGGCGCGATCTCGTCGTGACGCTCGGAAAACTCCCAGGCCAGCGCGCGATGCGCCTCGAAGTTCTGGATGATGGGATGGATGCGCCAGGCCTCCTGCACCGCCTCGGGCAGATCGATGGTCTGCACGCGGGCGCCGGCCTTCTCGGCCGCCTTGATCGCAGCCTGCAAGCCCTCCTCTGCCGCCGGCTCCACGGCTTCGGCAAACTCCTGCCTGACCACGCCGATGCGCGGCGCCTTGGCTGGACCGATGCCGTCGAATTCAGTGCGGCCGGTGATCGCCAGCAATCCGCGCGCGAGATCTTCCGCGCGGCTGCCGAACAGGCCGACCGTGTCGAGTGCCCACGAATAACACTTCACGCCGATGGTCGGCAGCATCCGGAACGACGGTTTTATCGCGGCAGCGCCGCAATAGGCCGCCGGCCGGATCACCGAGCCGCCGGTCTGGGTACCCAGAGCCAGCGGGATCATGCCGGCGCCGACGGCCGCCGCCGAACCCGAGGACGAGCCGCCCGGCGTGTGACCGGGATTGTGCGGATTGAGCGTCGGGGTCGGATCGCTCGAGGCGAATGCAGTCGTGGTGGTCTTGCCGATGATGGTGGCCCCGGCCCGCTTCAGCATCATCACCACGGGCGCGTCCGCGCGCGGCTGCCAGCCGCGATAGATCTCCGAGCCCATCTCGGTCGGCATATCAGCGGTGTCGATGATGTCCTTGATGCCGACGGCAATGCCGCGCAGCGGGCCCGAGGCTTGCGCCCTCGCGGATTTGTCATGCCGGACGAAGGCGCGGACGTCCTTCTCCTTGGCCTCGATCGCCGCATGCGACTGGGCGATGGCGGCATCGGGCGAAAGCTTGCCCGCTTCGATGCGGCGCTGGAGGTCGGCAAGTGAGATCATGGCAACATCCTTCTTATTGGGGTCGCTTTTAACATCGCAGCGCGGTCGTGCAAGCACACGTCACTGTTGCGCAACGCCCTCAGGTTGTTCCATGCTGTCCGTGCAAGGAGACGCCGTGGACGCCATCAACAGTAGCGTGGAGCTGACCGAGGCTGAGCGGATCGACCGCCTGCGGCTGATCCGTTCCGACAATGTCGGGCCGCGCACCTTCCGCTCGCTGGTCGATCATTTCGGCAGCCCGCGCGCCGCGCTGGAGCGGCTGCCTGATCTCGCCCGCCGCGGCGGCGCGGCGCGATCGGGGCGGATCTGTAGCGCGGATGAAGCGAAGGCCGAGCTCGCCGCGAGCCGCAAGTTCGGCATCGCCTGGCGTGCGCCCGGCGAGGACGGCTATCCGGCGCGGCTGGCGATGATCGACGATGCGCCGCCGCTGCTCGCGGTGCGCGGCGACACCAAATCCCTGATGCGACCGATGATCGCGATCGTCGGCTCGCGCAACGCCTCCGGCGCCGGCCTGAAATTCGCCGGCCAGCTCGCGCGCGAGCTCGGCGAAGCCGGCTTCGTGGTCATATCTGGCCTCGCCCGCGGCGTCGACCAGGCCGCGCATCGCACCAGCGTCGAGAGCGGCACGATCGCCGTGCTCGCCGGCGGCCATGACTGCATCTATCCGCCCGAGCATGGCGACCTGCTCGCCGCGATCCTCGACCATTCGGGCGCGGCGATCTCCGAGATGCCGCTCGGCCACGAGCCGCGCGCCCGCGACTTTCCCCGTCGCAACCGACTGATCTCGGGCGCTTCGCTGGGCGTCGTCGTGGTGGAGGCAGCGCACCGCTCGGGCTCGCTGATCACAGCACGCATGGCGGCCGAACAGGGCCGCGAGGTGTTCGCCGTCCCGGGCTCGCCGCTCGATCCGCGCGCCGCCGGCACCAACGACCTGATCAAGCAGGGCGCAACGCTCGTCACGGAAGCCGCCGACATCATCAACGCGGTTCAGCCGATCATGGAGCGGCCGCTGATGCACCCCGCGGGCGAGCCCGACAGCGAGCCGTTCGAAAGCGATCTCCGCAAAGCCATGATCGCGACCAGATCACCGCCCTGCTCGGCCCGGCCCCTGTCACGATCGACGACCTCGTGCGAATGTCTGGCGCCTCGCCTGCGATCGTGCGCACCGTGCTGCTGGAGCTCGAGCTCGCCGGCAAGCTCGAACGCCACGGCGGCGGGATGGTGTCGCTGCTGTAGAGCGAAAATGAGCTCGAACTCTTACCCTCCCCTGGAGGGCCCTGGAGGGGGAGGGTCGGCTCACATTGAGCGCAGCGAAATGTGAGACGGGGTGGGGTGACGGTCTCTCCACATCCAACACTGTCCGTGTTGAGAGATCACCCCACCCCGCTCGCGCTTCGCGCGATCGACCCTCCCCTCCAGGGCAGGGCTATCGCATATGACTTGTGACGTCGGCCTGCGCGCACGCCTCGTCCTTCGAGACGGCGCTTACGCGCCTCCTCAGGATGAGGCTAATCAGCGTCAGTGCTCGTTGAAACTGCTGCCGCGCACTCCGCCCTCATCCTGAGGAGCCCGCCCAAAGCGGGCGTCTCGAAGGATGGCTGCAGGGAAAAGCTCTCAAATGCGATAGCCCTACCCTCCAGGGGAGGGTAAAATCGACCTCGCAACATGCTCCGCTTCAGCCCTCGTTACGCTGGTCGAACTTCGTGCGCGCAGCCTCGATCTGCTCCAGATGCGCGATGGCCCACTCGCCAAGCGCCTTCACCGGCTGCTCGAGACCGCGGCCGAGATCGGTCAGCTCATAGTCCACCCGCGGCGGGATGGTCGGAAAGATCGTGCGCGTGACAAGGCCGTCGCGCTCAAGGCCGCGCAGCGTCAGGGTCAACATCCGCTGCGAGATGCCGTTGATCATGCGCTTGAGCTCGTTGAAGCGCTTCGGTCCGTCGCTCAGCATCATGATGACGAACACGCTCCATTTGTCGCCGACGCGGGACAGCACGGAGGCGACCCCACGGCAGTCCGCATGGCTGGGATCCGGCATGGGCCTTGGATCCGGCGTCGGATTTGGCCGCGGCGGAGCAGGCAATTCGGTGTTCGCAGGTTTCAGTGATGTGCCCATGGCTCAAAAAAGTGCGTTCTTGCGGGGATTTCGATAGTCACTCATGTAGCGCTGGTTACAAACTTATACCAGGGTGATCCCACATGAAACTCCTCCATATCGACTCCAGCGTGCTCGGCCCCCACTCCGTCAGCCGGCAGGTTTCCGCCGCCATCGTCGACCGGCTGCGGCAGGCGGCGCCCTCGCTCGAGGTCGTCTACCGCGACCTGACCGAGACGCCGCTTGATCACCTCTCCGGCTCGCACCTCGCCGCCGCGCAAGGCGCCGCCGCGCCGGCGGAGCTCGGACCGGACCTTGCCGCAAGCGCCGCGGCGCTGGAGGAGTTTCTCGCCGCCGACATCGTGGTGATCGGTGCGCCCATGTACAACTTCACCATTCCGAGCCAGCTCAAGGCCTGGATCGACCGCATCCTGGTGCCGGGGAAGACTTTTAAGTATGGCGCGGCCGGGCCGGAGGGGCTCGCCGGCGGCAAGCGCGTGATCGTGGCGATCTCACGCGGCGGCTATTATGGCGCCGAGACGCCCTACGCAGCCGGCGAGCATCTCGAAACCTATCTGCGCTGGGTGTTCGGCTTCATCGGGATCACCAACATCGAATTCATCCCGGCCGACGGCATCCAGGTCGGGCCGGAGCACCGCGAGAAGGCGATCGCCGGCGCGCTTGAAGCCGCAACCAGCCTGCGCGCGGCCTGAGAGCGTATCGACGTCATCGGTCGCCGCAGGATCATCTGCGGCGGCTGATCGACGGGCTCGTGCGTTCTGCCAACCCTAGAGCATTTCACATTTTGATTGAAGCGTAACCGGCGTTAGCGAAGTAGTTGGCACATTCACGAGGCTGGATGTCCTGGACGAGGTGACCGATGTGGCGCCAAGTGTCCTCGATGGTGCGCTTTTGAGCTTGCCGCATCCAATGTTTGATCTTGGAGAAGGCCTGTTCGATCGGATTGAGGTCGGGCGAGTATGGCGGCAGGTACCAGAGCCTGGCGCCAGCCGCCTTGATCATCTGCCTGACGGCTCTCGACTTGTGGCTTCCGAGATTGTCGAGAATGACGATATCGCCCTCGCGCAGGGTCGGAAGGAGGAGGTGCTTCACGTAAGCGCGGAAGCATTGGCCGTTGATCGGCCCATCGAAGACGCAGGGGGCGGTGAGCTGGTCGTGGCGGAGTGCGCCGAGGAATGTGAGGGTACGCCAGTGCCCGTGCGGGGCGAAGCCGCGCAGGCGTGCCCCTTTGGGGCCCCAGCCCCGCAAGGGGGCCATGTTGGTCTTGATCCAGGTCTCATCGATGAAGACGAGCCGGCCCGGATCAAGTCCGGTCTGCCAGGACCGCCAACGCTGGCGCCTACGAGAGACGTCGGCGCGAGCCTGTTCGAGCGCGAACAGTGTTTTTTTTGAACCGCAGCCCTTCCCGACGCAGGAACAGCCAGACTGCATTGTGTGAGACCTTAACCCCACGGGCAGCCAGCTCCGCCTTCAGACCATGCAGCGTCAGGTGCGGCGTCTGAGTGATCCGCTCGACGATGAAGGCGCGGTGCGGATCAAGCACAGGCTTGCGGTGACCACCCATCTTGCCAGGCGCTACCGAGCCGGTCGTTCGATAACGCTGCGACCACTTCACAACCGACGAGACCGCAACACCAAACCGTGCCGCCACAGAACGGCAGCTCTCACCCTTGGCAACCGCGGATACCGCACGCTTACGTAAATCGTTGGAAATTGGTCGGACCATGGGATGCTGGCCTCCAGCCCAGCCAGCATCTTGAATCATATTCGCCCCAGATCCGGAATCCCTTCCGATTCAATAAATTCGTGAACCGCTCTAGAACCAGACGCCTTGCATGCCCAGGATCACGGCAACGAGCGAGACGAACAGTCCGATCCCGGAGAACAATGTTACGCCAACGAACTCGGACGTTGAGGAACGCCTAGCCGGAACGGCAGATCTTTCAGTGAAAACGCGCGGTGATGAAATCGACGCGAAAATACGGGCCGCTTTTGTCATGACCGACTCCCTTAGATAGTGAGTCTGTCCCCTGCCCATAGCAAGGTCTTTTCAGCTTGCGCGAAGGTTCAACGCCTCGTCAATGCATCTCAAGACGGAGGAACCGGCAGGCGCAACCACACTGCGCCGGCCGCTTCAATTTGCGCTTGATTTGATCAGCCGCGATAGATCGGCGCGCCGCTCGGGGAGGCCACCGCGCCGCCGTCGACGAAGATTTCCTGCCCCTGCACATGCGCGGAATCATCGGTGGCGAGGAACAGCACCGTCTTAGCAACGTGATCCGTTTCACCGAGGCGGCCGAGCGGCGTCATCAGCCCGATCCGCTTCTCGAACACCTTCTCGGCTTCCGGCGTCGCGGTCGCGGGCCCCCAGATCGGGGTACGGATCGCACCGGGCGCGACGACGTTGACGCGGATACCGCGCGGCGACAGTTCTGAAGCCATGATCCGCGCCATCGCCCGCACGCCGGCCTTCGCCGCGCCATAGGCCGAGTAGCCGGGAATGCCGAGCACCGAGATCACCGAGCCGTTGAGGATGATCGAGGCGTTGTCGTTGAGATAGGGCAACGCGGATTGAACGGTGAAGAACACGCCGGTCAGATTGGTGCTGATCACCTTCTCGAACACCTCTGGTGTCGCCGATCCCAGCGGCGTGCCGCCGGCGATGCCGGCATTGGCGAACACGATGTCGAACTTGCCGAACTTCTCCGCGCCCTGCTTGATCGCCGCTTCCGTCGCCGCGATATCCGTCGCGTCGGCTGGCAGCGCAAGCGCGTTCGGCCCGAGCTCCTTCGCAGCCGCCGCCAGCGTCTCCTTGTTGCGCCCGGTGATCACCACCTTAGCGCCTTCCGCCACGAACAGTTTTGCCGTTGCCAAGCCGATGCCGCTATTGCCGCCGGTGATCAGGGCCGTCTTGTCCTTCAGTCTCACGCTCGCCTCCAGTAGTTGCATGATGAAACTAAGTTGCCATCTAGGCCATTCGGTTTTATAATGCAACCACACAAGCGCGTGATCGGCGCTGGCCGTGCGAACGCGACAGGACGAACGAAAATGGTGAAACGGACGAGCTTTGCCGGCGATGCCTGCCCGATCGCGCGGTCGCTGGATGCGCTCGGCGACTGGTGGTCGCTCTTGATCATCCGCGAGGCGCTGTTCGGCGTCCGCCGCTTCGGCGAGTTTCAGAACAAGCTCGGAATGGCCAAGAACATTCTGGCGGCGCGGCTGCGATCGCTGGTCGACCACGGCATTCTGGAGACCGCCCCCGCCTCCGACGGCAGCGCCTATCAAGAATATGTGCTGACGCCGAAGGGCCGCGGCACCTTCCCGATCCTGGTCGCGCTGCGGCAATGGAGCGAGGAGTTCGACGACCGCCCCGAAGAGATCGCGACCATCCTGGTCGACCGCGCAAAAGGCCGCCCGGTGAAGAAGCTCGAAATGCACGCCGAGGACGGCCGCCTGCTCAGCCCTGGCGACACCACGCTGAAGCCACGGCCGGCGCCGCGGAGGCGGTCGGCGTGATAGTCCCAAGCGGCACCGCACCGTCATTGCGAGCGCAGCGAAGCAATCCAGACTGCCTCTGCGGAAAGACTCTGGATTGCTTCGCTGCGCTCGCGATGACGGCGTTGATACATATCTATCACCGTCACCCTGAGGTGCTCGTCCTGCAACGCAGGACGAGCCTCGAAGGGCGCCGGCCCGGCGGCGTCAGCGGGGCCGTGCATCCTTCGAGGCTCCCGGCGCGATGCCAAGCATCGCGCCGTTCGCGCCTCAGGATGACGGGGTAGATAATGAGCGCGCTCTCACGAGAGCTTGCGCCTGGTCCGCAGCCGCAGGTGCTCGTCGGCCTCGAGCTGCGTCATCCCTAAGAGATAATGCAGCACGTCCAGCTTGTGGCGCTCGGCCAGCTTGCGTAAGGCCCCGGTCTGCTCGGCGATGAAGGCCACGGCTTCGTCCGCGCCGCCCTCCCCCGGTTCCTCGATGCGCGAGCCCCCCGGCACGCCTGACCCAGCGCGCGCCCGTTTCTTTCCTGGCCTAGTCACCAGACCCCACCCGAATCCATGCCCCGACAGGACATTACGCCCACATCAACCGCAACTCCAAGGTGGTATTTTGCAACTTTCTCGATATGAAACTTTTCCCATTGCGGCGGCTTTCAACACCCCACGATTTGACAGCGACCGCCTCACCACCCATGTTCGGTTCGAAACGGCCGACCCGAATCCTTTCGTTTTCGGCCCAAGATTTTCCCGTAAGTTACTGGAACTACATGAATATCGTCATCGTGGAGTCGCCGGCGAAAGCCAAGACGATCAACAAGTATTTGGGCTCGTCCTATGAGGTTCTGGCCTCGTTCGGCCATGTCCGCGATCTCCCGGCGAAGAACGGTTCCGTCGATCCCGACGCCAATTTCAAGATGATCTGGGAGGTCGACCCCAAGGCGGCCGGCCGGCTCAACGATATCGCCAAGTCGCTGAAGGGCGCCGAGCGCCTGATTCTCGCGACCGACCCCGATCGCGAGGGCGAGGCCATCTCCTGGCACGTGCTGGAGGTGATGAAGGAGAAGCGCGCGCTGAAGGATCAGAAGATCGAGCGCGTGGTGTTCAACGCCATCACCAAGCAGGCCGTCTCCGAGGCGATGAAGCATCCGCGCGAGATCGACGGCGCGCTGGTCGACGCCTATATGGCGCGCCGCGCCCTCGACTATCTGGTCGGCTTCACCCTCTCCCCCGTGCTGTGGCGCAAGCTGCCGGGCGCCCGCTCGGCCGGCCGTGTGCAGTCGGTGGCGCTGCGCCTCGTTTGCGACCGCGAGCTCGAGATCGAGAAGTTCGTGCCGCGCGAATATTGGTCGCTGATCGCGACCCTGCTCACCCCGCGGGGCGACGCGTTCGAGGCCCGTCTCGTCGGCGCCGACGGCAAGAAGATCCAGCGCCTCGATATCGGCACCGGCGCGGAAGCCGAAGACTTCAAGAAGGCGCTGGAACTCGCCACCTACGCGGTCACTGCGGTCGACGCAAAACCGGCCCGGCGCAATCCGCAGGCGCCCTTCACCACCTCGACGCTGCAGCAGGAAGCCAGCCGCAAATACGGCTTTGCGCCGGCGCACACCATGCGCATCGCCCAGCGCCTTTATGAGGGTATCGACATCGGCGGCGAGACCACCGGACTCATTACTTATATGCGTACCGACGGCGTGCAGATCGCCCCCGAGGCGATCACCCAGGCGCGCAAGGTGATCGGCGAGGATTACGGCAACGCCTACGTGCCGGACGTGCCGCGCCAGTACCAGGCCAAGGCCAAGAACGCCCAGGAAGCGCACGAAGCGATCCGCCCGACCGACCTCTCCCGCCGTCCCGACAGCATGAGCCGCAGGCTCGATGCCGATCAGGCCAAGCTGTACGAATTGATCTGGAAGCGAACCATCGCCAGCCAGATGGAATCCGCCGAGCTCGAGCGTACCACCGTCGACATCGCGGCGAAGGCAGGTGGCCGCACGCTGGAGCTGCGCGCCACCGGTCAGGTCGTCAAGTTCGACGGCTTCCTCGCGCTCTACCAGGAAGGCCGCGACGACGAGGAGGACGAGGATTCCCGCCGCCTCCCCGCCATGAGCCAGGGCGAGGCCGTGAAGCGGCAGAGCCTGTCCGTCACCCAGCATTTCACCGAGCCGCCGCCGCGCTTCTCCGAGGCCTCGCTGGTCAAGCGCATGGAAGAGCTCGGCATCGGCCGTCCCTCGACCTATGCCTCGATCCTGCAGGTCCTGAAGGACCGCGGCTACGTCAAGCTGGAGAAGAAGCGCCTGCACGGCGAGGACAAGGGCCGCGTCGTGATCGCGTTCCTGGAGAGCTTCTTCAGCCGCTACGTCGAATACGATTTCACCGCCGCGCTGGAGGAGCAGCTCGACCGCATCTCCAACAACGAGATCTCCTGGCAGCAGGTGCTGAAGGATTTCTGGCGCGACTTCATCGGCGCCGTCGACGACATCAAGGATCTGCGCGTCGCGCAGGTGCTCGACGTGCTCGACGAGATGCTGGGGCCGCACATCTATCCGCCGCGCGCCGATGGCGGCGACGTCAGGCAATGCCCGAACTGCGGCACCGGACGCCTCAATCTCAAGGCCGGCAAGTTCGGCGCCTTCGTCGGCTGCTCGAACTATCCGGAGTGCCGCTACACCCGCCAGCTCGCTGCCGACGGCGAGACGACCGCCGACCGATCGCTCGGCCAGGATCCCGATACGGGTCGCGATGTCTGGGTCAAGGCCGGCCGCTTCGGCCCCTATATCCAGCTCGGCGAGCAGAAGGATTATGAGGAAGGCGAGAAGCCGAAACGCGCAGGCATCCCCAAGGGCACCTCGCCCAGCGACGTCGATCTCGAGCTCGCGCTGAAGCTCTTGTCGCTGCCGCGCGAGATCGGCAAGCATCCGGAAACCGGGCAGCCGATCACCGCCGGCCTCGGCCGCTTCGGGCCGTTCGTGAAGCACGAGAAGACCTATGCGAGCCTGGAAGCCGGCGACGAGGTGTTCGACATCGGCCTCAACCGCGCGGTGACGCTGATCGCCGAGAAGGTAGCCAAGGGTCCGAGCCGCCGCTTCGGCGCCGATCCCGGCAAGGCGCTCGGCGATCATCCGACGCTCGGCGCCGTTACCGTGAAGAGCGGCCGCTACGGCGCCTATGTCACGGCCGGCGGCGTCAACGCAACGATTCCGGCCGAGTTCGAGAAGGACACGATCACGCTGCCGCAGGCGATCGCGCTGATCGACGAGCGCGCGGCCAAAGGTGGCGCAAAGGGCGGCGGCAAGGCCAAGAAGACTGCCAAGCCGGCCAAGGCAAAGAAGAGCGTAGAGAAGGCTGCGGACGGCGAGGACGCCGCACCGAAGCCGAAGAAGCCGGCTGCGAAGAAAGCCGCGGCCAAATCCAAATCCGAATCCACCAGCAAGGCGCGCGCCGCCGTGCCGTCGACCGCAAAGACGTCGCCGACCAAGGCAGCCGCCACCAAGGCTCCGGCCAAGAAGAGTGCCGGCAAGAATTAGAGGTTAAGTGAAACCAAAGAAAGACCGTGGCTTTCCCGACAGGCAAGCCATCGTCGCCTTCATCAAGGCAAATCCAGGAAAGGTCGGGACTCGCGAAATTGCGCGCGAGTTCGGCCTGAAGAACGCCGATCGCGCCGAGCTCAGGCGCATGCTGCGCGAGCTCGCCGACGACGGCATTATCAAAAAAAAGCGCCACAAGGTCTCCGAGCCGGACGCGCTCCCGCCGACGCTGCTGGCCGACGTCACCGGCCGCGACTCCGATGGCGAGCTGATCGCCTCCCCCGCCGAATGGGACGAAGTCGAGAACGGCGAGCCGCCAAAAATCCTCATCGAGATGCCGCGCCGGCCCAAGCCCGGCACCGCGGCCGGAATAGGCGACCGCGCGCTGCTGCGCGTCGAGCGCAGCGATGATGACGAAGGTCCCGCCTATCGCGGCCGCATCATCAAGGTCATCGACAAGGCCAAGAGCCGCATCCTCGGTGTGTTCCGCAGCCTGCCCGAGGGCGGCGGGCGGCTCGTCCCCGTCGACAAGAAGTTCGCCGACCGCGAGCTGAACATCGCCAAGACCGACACCAGCGGCGCCGAGGATGGCGACCTCGTCAGCGTCGACATCGTCCGCACCCGCGGCTTTGGCCTCGCCTCCGGCCGGGTGAAAGAGAAGCTCGGCTCGGTCAAGTCGGAGAAGGCGATCAGCCTGATCGCGATCTACGCGCACGACATTCCCTTGCAGTTCTCCTCCGCTGCGGAGCGCTTGGCGGAAGCGGCAGAGCCGGCCAACCTGAAGGGGCGCGAGGACTGGCGCGACGTCCCGCTCGTCACCATCGATCCGCCCGACGCCAAGGATCACGACGACGCGGTGCATGCCGAGCCCGATCCGGATCCCAACAACAAGGGCGGCTTCATCGTCAACGTCGCGATCGCCGACGTCAGCTTCTACGTCCGGCCTGGCACCGCGCTCGATCGCGACGCGCTCGATCGCGGCAACTCGGTCTATTTCCCCGACCGCGTCGTGCCGATGCTGCCCGAGCGCATCTCCAACAATCTCTGCTCGCTGGTGCCGGGCGAGCCGCGCGGCGCGCTCGCCGTGCGCATGGTGCTCGGCCCCGACGGCCGCAAGCGCTCGCACAGTTTTCATCGCATCCTGATGCGCTCGGCGGCCAAGCTCGCTTACGCGCAGGCGCAGGCCGCGATCGACGGCCGGCCCGACGACACCACCGGCCCCCTGCTCGATCCGATCCTGAGGCCGCTCTATGCCGCCTATGCCTGCGCCAAGCGCGCGCGTGACGAGCGCGATCCGCTCAATCTCGACCTGCCCGAGCGCAAGATCCTCTTGAAGAGCGACGGCACGGTGGATCGCGTCGTCGTCCCCGAGCGTCTCGATGCGCACAAGTTGATCGAGGAGCTCATGATCCTCGCCAACGTCGCCGCGGCCGAGATGCTGGAGAGGAAATCGCTCCCGCTGATCTACCGCGTGCACGACGAGCCGACCTTGGAGAAGGTCCACGCGCTCGCAGAATTCCTGGAGACGCTGGACGTTCCCTTCGCCAAGTCGGGCGCGCTGCGCCCCACCACGTTCAACCGCGTGCTGGCTCAGCTCGAAGGCCACGACTATTACCCGCTGGTGAGCGAGGTGGTGCTGCGCGCGCAGGCGCAGGCTGAATATTCCTCGGAGAATTACGGCCATTTCGGCCTGAACCTGCGCCGCTATGCGCATTTCACCTCGCCGATCCGCCGCTATGCCGACCTCGTCGTCCACCGCGCGCTGGTCCGTGCGCTCGGGCTCGGCGAAGGCGCCCTGCCCGACAGCGAGACGCCGGAAACCTTAAGCGAAGTCGCCGCGCATATCTCGCTGACCGAACGGCGCGCCATGAAGGCGGAGCGCGAGACCGTCGACCGCCTGATCGCCCACCATCTCGCCGACCGCATCGGCGCCAGCTTCCAGGGCCGCGTCTCCGGCGTCACCCGCGCCGGCCTGTTCGTGAAGCTCTCCGAGACCGGCGCCGACGGCTTGATCCCGATCCGATCCCTCGGCACGGAATATTTCAACTATGACGAGGGCCGCCATGCCCTCGTCGGCACCCGCAGCGGCACCATGTACCAGCTCGGCGACGTCGTCGACGTCCGCCTGATCGAGGCCGCTCCCATCGCTGGCGCGCTGCGTTTCGAGCTACTGTCGTCGGAGAGCGACAGCGGCCCGCGCGAGCGCAGGCCGTTGCGTCCGCAGCGCAAGTCGTCCAAGGCGCATCCCGGACGCAGCCCGGAGAGAAAACGCAAGCCGGAGAAGCAAAAGTCCGGCAAGGGGAAGAAGGCCAAAGGAAAGAACAAAGGCAAGGGCAAGAAGGGCAAGGCGTGGTGACGATGAGGACGGCCCCAAAAATCTGGACGCGCGAGAGCGGCCTCGTCGAGAAGCGCGATGTCATGACGGCAATGAAGCGCGGCTTTCGCGGCCGCTGCCCGCGCTGCGGCGAAGGCAAGCTGTTCCGCGCCTTCCTGAAGACCGCCGATCATTGCGCCAAATGCGGCCTCGACTTCACCCCGCACCGCGCCGACGATCTGCCCGCCTATCTCGTCATCGTCATCGTCGGCCACGTCGTGGTGCCGGCCATCCTCTGGATCGAGACCAATTATTCGACCCCGGTCTGGATCAGCTTCGCGGCCTATCTGCCCTTCACCTTCGTCGCCTCGCTCGCGCTTTTGCAGCCCGTGAAGGGAGCTGTGGTCGGCTTGCAATGGGCTCTGCGCATGCACGGGTTTGACGACAATCCGCCCGATGGTATTCCGCCTGTGTAAGCAAATAAAAGAACAGTTCGGGTGAGGACATGACCGATATTTCGCAGGCCGAGGAAAAGACCAGGGTCCACGAGGAGAAGGAAGCCGATCATCATCCTTACTTCCGCCCGAAGGATGCGGCGACGCTGATCCTGGTCGACCGCAGCGGCGCCGTTCCGAAAGTGCTGGTCGGCAAGCGCCACGACAAGGTGGTGTTCATGCCCGGGAAATTCGTCTTTCCCGGCGGCCGCGTCGACAAGGCCGATTATCGCGTGCCCTGTGCCGCTCCGATCACCGCGGAGTTGGAGGCCAATCTCGCCAAGGGCAGCCCCAAGACGCCGGCCTCGCGCGCCAAATCGCTCGCCATTGCCGCGATCCGCGAAGCCTGCGAGGAGACCGGCCTCTGCCTCGGCCGCAAGGCGGAAGGCAAGGTGCCGAAGCTCGACGGCCCCTGGAAGCCGTTCGCCGATGCCGGCCTACTGCCCGATCCCTCCGGCCTGTTCCTGATCGCGCGCGCGATCACCCCGCCCGGCCGCGTCAAGCGCTTCGACACGCGTTTCTTCACCGCCGATGCCTCCGCGATCACCCACCGCGTCGAGGGCGTGATCCATGCCGATGCCGAGCTGGTCGAATTGGTCTGGGTCGAGCTCGGCTCGAAGCCGCTCGCCGACCTGCATCCGATGACGCGCAACGTCCTCAACGAGCTCGACAGCCGCCTCGCCACCGGCCCGCTCGGCCACGACGCGCCGGTGCCGTTCTTCCATTTCTACGGCGGCAAGATGCAGAAGGACATTTTGAGCTAAGGGCTCTTGTAGCCCGGATGGAGCGTAAGCGAAATCCGGGGCATCTCCATCGCGGAGAGACTTTCCCGGATTGCGCTGCGCTCCATCCGGGCTACGGGCGCTACGATGCGCAATTGCGCATCTGAGAATCCATTCATCCGCCGTTCGATGGATTCCGGGTTCGCGCCAAGAGGCGCGCCCCGGAATGACATGCTGAGAGAGCTGCGAAAAACAAAAAATTCTTCCCGCGTTCCCCCAATGGCGGAGTTCCCGTCCGCACCTATGTCTTTCCGAACGACAATGAAGAAGGACACCGGGCGATGGCACAACGGCAACTCAAGCTTGGCGCGTTCATGCGCCCGATCAGCATCCACACCGGCGCCTGGCGCTATCCCGGGGCCTGGCCCGACGCCAATTTCAACTTCGGCCACATCAAGACGCTGATCCGAAAGCTCGAGGCCGGCAAGTTCGACGCCTTCTTCATGGCCGATCACCTGGCCGTGCTGAACATGCCAATCAATGCGCTCAAGCGCAGCCACACCGTGACCTCGTTCGAGCCGTTCACGCTGCTGTCGGCGCTCTCGGCGGTCACCGAGCGCATCGGCCTGATCGCGACCGGCTCGACCACGTTCGACGAGCCCTATCACGTCGCGCGCCGCTTCGCCTCGCTCGACCATCTCAGCGGCGGCCGCGCCGGCTGGAATATCGTCACCACCTCGAACCCGGACGCGGCGCTGAATTTCGGCCTCGAAGATCACATGGAGCACGCCGAGCGCTACAAGCGCGCCCGGGAATTCTACGACGTCGTCACCGGCCTCTGGGATTCCTTCGCCGACGATGCCTTCGTGCGCGACGTCGAGAGCGGCCTGTTCTTCGATCCCGCCAAGATGCACATGCTCGACCACAAGGGCAAATACCTGAAGGTGCGTGGCCCCCTCAACATTGCCCGCCCCGTGCAGGGCTGGCCGGTGATCGTGCAGGCCGGCGCTTCCGAAGACGGCAAGCAGCTCGCCGCCGAGACTGCGGAAGCCGTGTTCACCGGCGGCGGCAGCCTCGCCGACGGTCAAAAGCTTTATGCCGACATCAAGGGCCGCATGGAGAAGATCGGCCGCGACCCCGAGCACCTCAAGATCCTGCCCGGCGCCTTCGTCGTCGTGGGTGACAGCGTTGATGAAGCCAAGGAGAAGCGCGCTCTGCTCGACAGCCGCGTGCACTACGACAGCGCCATCGCCTCGCTCTCCGTCATCCTCGGCACCGACGCTTCCGGCTTCGATCCCGACGGCCCCCTGCCCGAGATCCCCGAGACCAATGCCAGCAAGAGCGGCCGGCAGCGTCTGGTCGATCTCGCCGCCCGCGAGAAGCTCACCGTGCGCCAGCTCGTCCAGCGCGTCGGCGGTTATGGCGGCCTGTCCTTCGTCGGCACGGCCAAGACCATCGCCGATCAGATGGAGGAATGGCTGGTCGGGCGCGGCTCCGACGGCTTCAATATCATGTTCCCGTTCCTGCCCGCCGGCCTCGACGACTTCGTCGACAAGGTGGTCCCGGAGCTGCAGAGGCGCGGGATTTTCCGCAAAGACTATGAAGGGCCCACCTTGAGGGAGAATCTGGGCCTGCCGCGGCCGAAAAACCGGTTCTTCGAGGCCTAATGGGCCCGATTTGAGCGGTTTCTGCGCCCTGAAACCTTGACTTCCCGCTGTTTCTGGCTAGGTTGCGGGCCAACGCGGGCCGTTTGGCCGGCTCCAGATTCCCCTGATATTCTGAGGTTCAGAACATGGCCAAAGCGGTCACCATCAAGGTCAAGCTCGTGTCCTCGGCCGACACCGGCTTCTACTACGTCGCCAAGAAGAATTCGCGCACCATGACCGACAAGCTGGTCAAGAAGAAGTACGACCCGGTCGCGCGCAAGCACGTCGAATTCCGCGAAGCCAAGATCAAGTAAGATCGGCGCAGCGCCAAAGATCTTTGCGGGGCCCTTGCGGGCCCCGTTGTCGTTTTGGCCGCGTGTCCCAGGGCAACCTCCCAGGCCGTGCGCTGCATCAAGAGCACGAGACCAAACTGACGTGGTCCTCTTCCTCTGATCCGTCATTGCTGTCGATGTTCAATAATTCGCTGATTGGATCGCGGTGGTCTTGGTAGCGGCGAAGGCGGAAGCAATCCAGATTGTCTCCGCGAACGCTTCTGGATTGCAAGGCTCCTCGCAATGACGGCACGTGTGTCGCCCGCTTCTTCGAGCCCATGCGTGCGACACTCGGGCGCGGGAAAAGCAAAGAGGCTGCCGGGCAGCACCCGGCAGCCTCCTTGTCCTTGTTAGGCCTCGGTCACGATGATCAGCGGCCGGTGGGATCCTGGCTCCGGCCCGGACGAACGTTCTGAGGTCCGCCTTGCCCGGCGTTGGTCCCGCCGTTGTTTCCGGCACCTACGGAGCCGCCCGTGCCCGTTGTGCCGCTGCTGGCCCCAGTGCCAGCCGCACCGGCACCTCCCGTCCCAGTACCGCCCGTGCCAGCGCCAGCGCTTGCACCGCCGGTTCCGCCTGCGCCCGCTCCGCCGGCTCCGCCCGCTCCACCGCCGCCCGCCTGGGCGTGGGCGAAACCGATCGATGCGCCGGCAAGCAGCGCGCACATGGCCACCGAGAAAATGGTCTTTCGCATGTTCAACTCCGTTTGAGGTTGTGCCCGTCAACTGAAGTTGCATGCGGACGTTCCTAAAGCGATGGTGACAAACTGTCGAAACTTGCCAGGAATGATGCAGCGCGACACGGAATTGTTGCTTGCCCCTCTAACAGCTTAGGCCATTGTTCTTGAGCCACGATCATCAAGCGGATATCTTTCGAGAGCGAGCCTCTTGCGTTGCCGCTCAGTTGACATGATGGAGATCGCATGCGCACCGCCCTACTGATTGTCCTCATGGTCATCGGATTTGCTCCTGCAGCAAACGCCGAGCGCGACTATCCCTGGTGCGTCTTCGGCGGACACCTCGGCTTTCCCGGCGAATGCATGTATTCGACGCGAGAACAATGCCTGGCGTCGGCGTCCGGGCGGTGGAACACCTATTGCGATGTGAACCCGCGCGTGAGGTTCAAGCAGCCGGCTCCGCCCCGGCCGCGCTGATCATGAGGCGCGCGCTTGCATGTCTCCTCTTCGCCTTGATCACGATGTCCGCGCCCAGTCCAGCCGCAGCACAGCGGTTCGGCGGCAACTCTCCGGTATGCCTTCAGAGATGGGAATGGGGCGGCGTCACCTGGATTTCGTGCCAGTATCGTTCATGGGACGAGTGTAGAGCGAGCGCTGCTGGCCTTTCGGCCATGTGCCTGGATAACCCTTATGCGCAACGGCCGCCTCATCCAGACCGCAGCCCGCGTCCCCGATAGGGCGTCCGAGCCAGAAGCATGATCCGGCCCGGAACGAGCGCCGATCCAGCCATCATCCTCTGCCTTCCGGCCTGCCCCGCGACGCCAACCTTCTCGGTTGAAACCCCTACATGAAACCCGGATTGCGCGGGAGGTAGCTGCCCCAATCTCCGAACGGTCGATTCGACATCAGCAGCATCGGGAACGTCAGACGCATCCCGTGGTCGGTCGCCGCCTTGAGCGCTGGCTCGCTCGCGCCCGGCACAAAGGCCGAAATGGTCGGACAATCGCTCTGTGCCGCGAACGACAACGCGGTGGCAAAAGCGGAGTCAACGAGATCTGGCCTGCGGACTGCAAGCGGACCAATGTGTCCATCCGAAATATAGAAATACCCGACGCACTCATTGCCGGCGTGGATGGTGAATCCGCGCGTCGTGCTGTCGCCCAGGAGGAATCGATGATGCTTCTCCCTGGAAACGCCGACAGCACTGATGTCGATCGGCGCCAGCTCGTCGTATGCGATTGGGTCGGCCGTGAGAGATTCAAGACGGAGCCGCGGCGCGGCCAACCGTGGCGCCAGGCGATCACGAGGGACGCTGACCATGTAGATCGGAAAGCGCGGGAACAGTCCGTGGCGGATGTAGAGGCCTTGAGATACGTTGTTGAACGTGAAGGTGATCAGTGCCTTGATGGGTGCTCCGCGCATTTCTGCATGCGCGAACGCCTTGTTGATGAGTTGATTGCCAATGCCATCGCTCTGACGATCGGGCGCGACGAACAATTGGGCCAAGAACCAAAGCTCGCCACAGACCCAACTCCACGCGAAGCCGACAATTTCGCCGTCGTCATCGGCCACCCATAAGCCTTCGGGATCATCCGCGAGCGAGAAGGCCTGAAAATTCTGCGGGCGAGAGGATGCCATCTTCCCAAACCCCCGCCGTTCGGTGAGCTCATTGATGCTGGCGACCACGATGTCATCGGCCTGCTTCAAGTCGTCGATGCGAGCGGGCCTGCATACGACTGCCATCCTCAAGTCCCTCCCGGGATCAGCTCGCCCCGCCCACGGTGGATCGGGTCGCGGCTTAGTTTCTACTCACATCCTGATGAGCGCGAGGAATCGACAGCCGGTGATCAAGCGAGCGGCCGGATGTTCTGGTTCATCCGGAAGAAGTTCGTAGGGTCGTATTTCGCTTTGATCTGCTGCAGGCGCCGGTAGTTCCGCCCATAGGCAGCGGCAACGGGATCGCCTGTCTCATCATCATCGAGATAATTGACATAGCGTCCGGAAGCAAAGAAGGGCCGCATCTTTTCATAGGTTGCGCGTGCCCACGAGATGCAGCGGCTGGTATCGCTGGCCTGCGTCCACTGCGCGAGGATCAGGAAATTGTAGCCCTCCTGCCGATGCACGAACGCCGTATCCTCGGCACCCACGCGGGCCGCCGCACCGTGGATGTGCTCGAGCAGCAGCTGCCCCATCGGAGTCGGGCAGCGGGCGAAACATTCGGTCATCGTCGCAATCGCACCGTCGCTCAGCTCCATGAGAAAGTTCGACTTCCAATAGTTGAAGGCGCCTTTCGGATAGT